>JBEIPI010000052.1:0-21225 GCA_040377165.1 Bacteriovorax sp. | reverse complement strand
GAAGTAAGAAGAGAAAAGGACAGAAAATTAGACAAATCAGGATAAAAGGCCTACACTTTTCTTAATCAAGGATGATTACCACCTAAAGGAATAGATTATTATGAAAAGTATCAAAACATTATCCCTGGCCTTAGCAATGATTGCTATCCCAGCGATGTCTCCGCTAGCTTCACAAACAGAAAAAGACGTTTACATTACAATTGATTCAGACGCTCTGAATTTTTCAGAGAAAACCTTCGGACCGAGAGTAGAAGAAGTTGAGACTAAAGACGGCATCAGCATCATCAAAATCGACGAGGAAGCCCTTCCATGGCTTTCGCTTTTAATGCACAGAAATTTTAACCGCTGTGGTGGATTCATGCTTCACGAAAGTGAGGAAGAAGCCCAGGAGCAACTGGCTTCACAGGATGGGGCCCAGCTTTTTGCCAAGAATAATACGTTTGCAAATTACACAATCGATCAGGAAAACGTAGTTAAGCCTCTGGTTAACGAAATTAAGTCAGAAAACATCTTGGCAACGATAACTAAACTTTCTTCATTTAAAAATCGTTACTACAAAGGCGAGTTCGGAAAACAATCCGCTGCCTGGATTAAAGATACCTGGACTGACCTAGTCAAAAACAGAACTGATGCGACTGTTGAGTACTTTCCACATTCGCAGTGGGATCAACCATCAATCGTTTTGACGCTTAAGGGCGCAAGTGATGAGGTGATCATTGTTGGTGGACACCAGGATTCAATTAATGGGTCTTTTGGTGGAGCAACTTCAACGGCACCGGGTGCTGATGACAACGCTTCAGGAATTGCGACTGTCACTGAAGTTATCAGAGTCCTGGCAAGCAGCTCATACCAGCCACAAAAAACGATTAAGTTCATGGCCTATGCAGCTGAAGAAGTCGGATTACTGGGCTCAAAAGAAATTTCAAGAAGTTTCAAACAGAAGAATGTAAACGTAATTGGTGTAATGCAACTTGATATGACGAATTTTCAAGGAACGAAGGAACTTGATATCGTTATGATGAGAGATTACACGAATGACGACCAAAACAACTTTGTTGGAACGATCATCGACCGTTATGTCCCAGGCGTAAGGTGGGGATTTGATAAGTGTGGATACGGGTGTTCCGACCACGCTTCATGGCACTCGCAGGGTTACCCGGCCTCAATGCCATTTGAAGCTAGAAAAAATGACATGAACCACAACATTCACACGGCCAGAGATACGATCGCTGCTTCGAATGGAAATGCAACCCATGCTGCAAAGTTTGCGAAAATGGCAGTGGCCTACGTGGTTGAATTAGACCGATAGATATGACGATGATATAATCAGTCGTGAACTACTAAAAAGGAATTTTTATTGAGCACGACTGATTTTCCCGCCCTTCCCGATTACCAAGGTATCCGCAGCCTCATAGATACCGAAAGAAAAACCCTCATTAAAATTCACTCTTTTTCTGAAAGCGATGACTATCTTCGCACTAATGAAGATGCGGAAATAGTTTTAAATTTTGTGGAGAAAGTGCAGACTGCGCTTTGGAATGTTTTCAAGCAGTACCCCTCGCTTGTTTCCACCTTCAATACTGAATACGTGAATTTCTTTGAATTCCTTCAAAGAGATAATATTATTTCAACCATTTTTATCGACGACTGCTTGATGCCTGAAAAAGAGATTTTCTTTTTCGGACAGGACGGGGGATTAAACCCTGCGGTTCTTGATCTGCACTACGCTGTTTTAAAAAAGTGGGTTGATGGCAAAGAAGCAAATCACGTCGAGACTCAAAAGAGTTTTAAAGAAAATTTCAATGCTGAACTAAAGAGCAGTCAGCTTGCCTGCCAGTGCGTGGCCTGTCTTGCTGATTATAGAACGCGCGTTCGTGAAGTTGTTTACGATGAATGTGTGGCCGCAATCAACGATACCAAAGCAAAAATTGAAGAGCAGATTGTCGCAAAAAAAGACAACGGGATTGCCGATATCACGGCGATCTATCAGAACTTACTGCGCACTCTTGACCGCAAGTTTCAGCAGGTGCAGTTCAGACTGAAGAAGTCCTCGCTGAATCGCCTTGAATCTCAAATTAAGGTGCTCACAGAAGAGACGTTCACATACCCGGGGCCGCTTGCAAAAGAGCACGCCAATAACCTGGTGCTGTTTTTTCATAGAGTCCTGGCGGAAGAAGGTCTTTCTCCCGAGCTGGTGAGCGATGAAGAGTTCACCCGATTCTTTAAGCAGCTTTCAAGCAACATCTGGAGACATGAGAAATACCTGGTTGTTGAATTCAAAAAACTAATCAAATCCATTCTGGTTTTAAAAAGAAAGGATATTTCTTCTAACATTCTTCAGGAATATTTAGGGCAGTTCTGGATTCACTCCCACGCCCGAAAAATCCCAAGAAAGATTATCTATCACATGGGGCCGACCAACTCTGGAAAGACTTACCATGCGATTCAGGCCCTGGCCGACTCAAGAAAGGGTTGTTACCTGGCACCGTTAAGGCTTCTGGCCGCCGAGCTCTACGATACCTTAAACGGTAAAGGTGTTAAGACAACTCTGTTAACCGGTGAAGAGGTTATTGAGGTTGAAGGTGCAAGCCACTATTCATCGACCATTGAGATGGCGAAACTAAACGAAGAGTTCTCGTGCGCAGTCATCGATGAAATCCAGATGATCACTGATAAACAAAGAGGCTGGGCGTGGACGCGCGCTCTGGTTAACCTGCATGCTTACGAAGTTCATGTCTGTGGAGACGGCTCTGTTCTTGATTTAGTTAAGCAGATCACTGAGCTTTGCGGTGATGAATTGATTGTTAAAAACTATGAGCGTATGACTAAGCTTGAGGTGGAAGACAGTCCTATCACTATTGCACAATTGCAGAAAAGTGATGCTTTGATTGTTTTTTCGAGAAGAAACGCGCTTAAATACAAATACGATTTAGAGCAGGTGGGGTTTAAAGTCTCTATCATTTACGGAATGCTTTCACCTGAAGTCCGCCGTGAACAGGCCCGCAAATTCGACAAAGGGATCACTGATGTTATTGTCAGTACCGATGCGATTTCGATGGGGATGAATCTTCCGATCAAGCGTATTGTTTTTACCACATTAACCAAACACATTAACTCGCAAGAGTATCCGATTAGTGTCAGCGAAATCAAACAAATTGCCGGACGTGCCGGGCGCTTCCAGCGCTTCCCGGTGGGGAAAGTGACTTGTCTGCAGAAAGTTGAGGACGGACTGAATGATATTCAGGAAGCTCTTGATTCGACACTGGATCAGCAGACTCAAAGTATGGTCGGTCCGGATCTGGACATCTTTACGAAAGTTAACAACGCACTCTCGTCGCACAACCTGCCGATCCTGAGACTCTCAGAATTTTTACGTCTCTTCAACACGATGACATTCACGAAGCCTTTCTATTGTGTTGATCTCAAAGAGATGATCGAGCTGGCAGAGACGGTAGAAGATATTGACCATGGCCATACGCTTTCTTCAGCAGAAATTTTTGGGTTTGCCTGCGCGCCGGTCAACCTGGGGCTTTTGGAGCATGTTCAGTATTACGTCTGGATCCTGAAAAAATTTGTTACCAATGAAATTATCAAAAATGAGCACATTAATCATAATTCAAATGAGATCGATTATCTTGAAACAACCATTAAGTGCGTAGAGCTTTATCAATGGCTCGCTCGTCACTTCAACAATAAGAATTTTGAGTTTGATGAAACCGATCTTTTGGAAAACAAACTTCTGGCGATTGATAAACTCAATACACTTCTTTCAGACAAGATCACTCCAACTTGTTCAAGCTGTGGGTGCAAGCTTCCTGAGAATGCTAAATTTGCTATTTGTGAAGAGTGTTTTCAGCAGAGACGCTTTACCAGAAGGCCATTCCCGGCAAGACGCGCAGGCGGCGGGCAGAGAGCTGGAAAACCAGGGGAGAAAAACTCTAACCTCGCTTCAGCGGTTGGCTCAACCAACACAAATTTCCGTCAGGGAAAACCGTCTAAGAAAAGAAAATTCCAGGGCAAACCTAAAAGATAGTTATGCATTACCGTGAGTACGCCAGGCAGATTTTAGAAGGGGAGAGTTTAAGTGATAAACTTCACTCTTCTAAAGATGTGGAGCTCGTTGAAAAAATTGAAGACTATTCACTGCCGGAAAATCCCGGACGTACCAATCGTTTAATGTTCAACAACGAGCAGGTCAAGTTCCCAAGAAGTGCGAGCTTTCACCTGGAGGAAAAACGCGGGCTGGCCCTGCATTTTTTCGCCAATCATGAGTTGCTTGCTATTGAGATGATGGCGGCTGCGCTGCTGGTTTATCCCGACACCACTAAAGAGATGATCCAGTTCAAAAAAGGACTGATAAAAACCATTCAGGACGAGCAGAAGCATTTAAAAATGTATCTGGCGAGAATGAAAGAATTTGGAATTGAGCTGGGGGATTTCCCACTCAATGATTTTTTCTGGCGTTCAATGGAGAAATTAAAGACCCCCTCACATTTTTATTCGGCGATGGCGATGACTTTTGAATCGGCCAACCTGGATTTCGCGCAGTTTTACGAGGAAGGTTTTAAGGCCGTTGAGGATTTTAAAACCGCTGAAATCATGCGCATTGTTTTAGAGGACGAGATCTCACATGTGGCCCTTGGGGCACACTGGATGAATCAATGGAGAGGGGACAAAGACCTGTGGACGTATTATCACACCCACCTGCCGGGAGTAATGACACCCGCCCGCGCCAAAGGCATTCATTTTGATAAAAACATAAGACTCAAGGCGGGACTTGATCAGGAATTTATCACAAAACTAGATGAGTTTCGCGATGAATTTAAAGTCACTAACCGCAAGAACTGGTGATGAAAACCTATAAAGTCGACCTAGATTATGAATCCTTTTTATTCGACTCCTCTTATCGTGAAGATGCTCCACAATTTCAGAAAATCGTAAGGGAGTTCGAGTATGTCTTTTTTCTGGTTAACAAAGAGGCCTGCCGACTTAAGAACTTAAAAGACTATGATAAAAATTATCTCAACAAATTAAAACTCAACGGCTTCATTATCCCCGAACTCGCCCCGCGTGCTTTGGATGCCCAAAGCTGGTGGGGGAACCACCATGATTATGCGCTTGAGCAAACACTCAATTCAAAAATAACCTCTGCTAAAATAGGTAAAGATAAAAGCTGGGGGTTTTTTGAAGGCGCCCTTGTATCAACAGTCGATCAGATAGCTGAGCATATAAAAAAGTACCCTCAGCACGAAAGATGGATTATTAAACGGCCGTACAGTTTCAGCGGAATCGGGCATTATCAATTCTCCAGCTCAGGACTTAATCCTTTTATCATCGGAAAAATTCTTGCGGGAGAGGTGCTGCTTGAGCCCGTCTACGATCGCCTCTTTGACATCGGGACAACTTTTGTCATCGAAGAAGGCATCATCAAAAAGAAATTCATGGTGGAGAACTTCAATTCACAACAAGGTGGGTTTAAAGGTGGAATGGGGGCGCGGTCACTCAATGATTTTAAAAAAAATATCCATGAAAAATATAATTTTTCACTCAATGAGCTGGATAAAATAACGGATGAGATCGTTGAAATTTATCTTTCGATGGGAGCACTTTACAATATTCAAATCGACTCTTTTGTTTATAAAGAAAATGGGCAACTGAAACTTTATCCGCTGGTGGAAGTGAATTATAGAAAAACGATGGGGCTTGTGATCCAGTCGCTGGCAGAAAAATACCCGGAAGCCGCACAAGTAGAGTGGATGATCAGGACTAAAAAAGAAATCGAAGAAGAAGGGAATTTTTACCAGGTTTACCCCGATCTCTTGCGGCTTTCACCGGACGGGACTCATTTCCAGACTTTCTTACGAAAGATACTTCCTGTGTAGATCTAGCGTAAGTCTTCCGGCCTCCTCCATAGACTCAGCATAAATAACAATTCCATCTTCATGACCGTGCATACAGAAAACACCGGAGTTTTTTCCTTTTATACATTCCTGGGTTGCTCTTGCCATTTCTACCGTACCATAGGGAATATGGGCGGCAGTGAAAGGAGACTTATCTTCAATCATTTTGCGCCAGATTTCATTCGAGTGAATATGAAAGACTGCCTTAATTTCAGGGTTGGATTCATAGATGGCCGCATGAGTGAGAGCTTCGCTGGAAGCTTCAATTGAGCCCATCATTTTTATTTTTAAATTTTCAATCTGATAATCGAGAACACGCGTGTAGTGGGCGCCATTTAAATCAGCGTATTTTCCGGTTTGTGTTCCGGTGATAACAAATTGTGGGTGAGTGCTTTTAAAAAATTCCGAGTAGTCTTTAACAACTGACATATTTCCAAAGCCGATATGGACTTCTGGGTATTCACCAATCAGGTTTATTTTGTAGAGTTTTTTTCTCCAGTATTCCAATTCTTCGTATTCTGCCGCAAAAAGGGCCTCGCAACGGGAAAAATTTGACCTGTCGTACTTGATTACTCCATCGTCTATGACTTTCATAAAAATCCTTTATAATTACTTAATATGCTTGAAAAACTTATCACAGATTTAAAAAAGAGTCTTCCCGAAGCGCTACGCAAAAAAATGGGTGGCAATCAGGAAGATGGAGAAGAAGTAGAACCCTCTGAAGATGAGAATGGCGACAGCGCATTAAACGCTGAAGAAGGTGGCCAGCCAGAGGATAAGAAAAAGAAACAGATGAGCATGATCATCAGGGTCGTGGTTATTTTGGGTCTGGGGTATTATGCACTTGATGAATTTGTGCTTAAGACTACTGAGCCAACAGTTGAAGAAATGTTGGCCAAGCAGCCAAAAAAGAAAAAAAGACCAGTAGTGAAGCCCGCAGATAATGCGCCAGTGAGCGCTGATGCGAAAGCGGAAAACACAGCTCCGGCCGTGACTGAGACTCCCGCAGTAAATACGGAAGCGACTGATACTCAACCACCAATCGAAAATGTAAATGTCATGGATAAAAACGAGCCACAAGTAACGGAGGCGCCACCAGTAGAGGAAACTCCACCAGTAGTGGAGGAGAAGCCTGTGGTGACAGCGCCTGAACCGAAGATAGACCAAAGTATTGATCAGCTGGTGGAGAGCGTGGATCAAAATGCCACGAATCCAATGGAAGTTGTGACAGCGCCTTCTCAGGATCAAGGTGGAAATAAAGATTCGGGGTCATCGATGGCCTCTAAGATAGTGGAAGAGGTGGTAGAAACGGCCCCACCTGCTTACGATCAACTTGGCCGCGGATTAGTTTACAACTGCAAAGACAAATATTGGGCGTGTATCGATAAGCCCGCTTATGTTGTTTGTAACAAGAATATGAAATGGAATAAGTCCAAAGGCAATGGTGCTGAGTGTGTGGTCCAGGCCGTTTACAACTCAGAAGAGGATTGCGCAAAAATCCAAAAATACAATGTGAGCACTAATAAAGAAACGAGTTTTTGCCAGAATTAGGCAGCGTCTTTTTTGAAATCACCTGAAATAACTTGAAGGGTGAAGGTGTCTTCGTTTTTGCTTTTTTCTTTTTCCATACTGACGATGAATTTCTCCACCAGCATCGGGTCAAACTGAGTACCTGCAAATTCACGAAGCTCTGCGAAGGCAACATCAAAAGGAAGGCCTTTGCGGTATGGTCTGGTCGATGTCATTGCATCGAATGTATCAGCAATAAGAATGATTCTGGAAAATAGCGGGATATTTTCAGCTTTAAGTCCCTCTGGATACCCACGTCCGTCAAAGCGCTCATGGTGGTATTTCGCATTGATTGCCATTTTTTCGAAAATTGGGAAGTCCTGCAGAATTTCAAAAGACTTTGTCGGGTGCAGTTTCATTTCAAGAAATTCTTCATCCGTCAGGCGGGAAGGTTTTTTTAAGACTGCATCAGGAACACCGATTTTTCCAATGTCGTGGAAAAGGGCGGACACTTCCAGCTCGTAAAGTTCATCGGCCGATAGACCCATTTCTTTACCTACGGAAACGCATAAGTAGGCCACTCGCAGAGAGTGCCCCCAGGTATAATCGTCTTTGCAGCGAAGAGCGCTCAAAAGCGTCTTGATTGAAAGCTCGAAAAATTCTTTCTTGATGGATTTGATTGATGGAGTAGATTTAATGGCCGATTCAATTGCACGCGACTTTGCTAATTCAGCCGCTTCGGCCTTCAGCTTTTCCTCGCGCTTTTCTTTCAAGGCGGATAATTGAATGACGTTATTTTTCTTTACCATTTACTTCGTTTTCCAAATAAAAGGCGCCCAAAAAGGACTAGCACTTTCATTTAGTATCGGCGTGTTTATGCCCTGACTTTAGAAAGAAAGCGAACTTGACCAAAATACAAGGAGATAAGCTTTTTCCCCAATGATCTGGCCGCCTTAAAAAAGAGGCAGAATTTTTTTTAAATATCACTTTTTTCGTCCTTATTTTAGAATGTTAGAGAGTCCGACTAATATGGAGATTTATGCGAGAAATGGAATGTGTACGCCAGAATCCGGCGACTGATACTTATGTAAAAAAACTGTTGCAAGAAGCTGGCTTTAAACCTTTATTCATCACTTGGGATGATTCAAAAGTCTCGTCAAATTCACCACTGCTTTTGATGGTCGATGAAGACCATCTTGATGCCCTAATCGATATATGTGAAGACCGCGAACTGAAGTTAGTGGTGGCCTTAAACAGCAGAAAAGAATTTAAAATCGTCTCTAAGCTAAAAGATCATTTTGATAAAATATTCGGCTTCATCGATCTCTCACAGGAGATTGAATACAACACACCGCTGTTGAAAAATTACCTCAATATGAATTTTTCAGCTCACGCTGTAAAACTAGATCAGCTTGCCTCAGACCTCGACAAGGTTTATGAGTTCACTAAAAGCGAATTAACCAGAGTCAAGGATCTGCATGACCGCCTGGTGAAAGTGAGAGTAGATAGTTTGAAGGGAATCACTGTGACCAGTAAATTTATGGCCGGTGAAAAAAGTGGTGGTGAGTTTTTTGACATGCTTCAGACTGATCAGAATTTTCTCTATATTCAGGCCGGAAGCAACAGCTATATTTTATCGTCATTAATTCTCTCGGAACTTGAAGTGCTGAAACTCTCGACACCTACAACCAGCATGAAAGACCAGGCAGAACAGTTTGTAAAAATGGTGAATCATCATGCCAAAGAAAACAATGCTGAATTAAATTTTTGCATCATCAATGTGGATTTAAAAACGCTTCAGGTTGACTGCCAATTCCAGGGCAGTGGTTATTTGTATTATCAGAATGACCTGATTGACTTCAGCAGACCGGTGAGATTAAAGCTAAGGCCAGCCGAGAAATTTTACCTGCTATCAAATGGAGCTTTAAAGAATTTGAAAGAACTTAACCCTAAGCTTTCTGTGAAAGATTTTTATAGTGACAATGCGGATAAAAACACCCGTGACCTGATCAACGAGTTCTTTTTTGAAGTCTCGCGCAACAAGGCCGGGAATTTTTTAAATTATGATGCTCTTATGAGTGTGATTGAAATTGAACAAAAGACTCTTTATAAAATATAAATAGATGTTGCTTGTTTGAAGCCGACAATGGAAACTTAACATATACCATTTAGCGAAGAGAGAGCATGAAACTTTGCCCTTATCCATTCAGCAGGATGCAAACCAAGAACGATAAGGAAGGCGGGTTTTTTCCATGCTGCCCATCTTGGTTTAATCAATCCTACTGGGATTATGGGGCAGAAAAAAATCTAGATAATCTCTGGAATGGAGCACAGGCCCAAGAGCTGCGCAAAAGAATTTATGAAGGGGATTACTCTTTTTGTAATCGAAATGAATGTAAAATTCCTCTATTGACGGTAGAGGAACTTTCAAATCCTGACATTAACTTTATTGAAACTCCTATTTCTAAAGAAAATCTTGAAGCTATTAAGCAAAAGAATCCAATTATGCCCGAGCAGCCCAGCTCCCTTCATTTAGCGGCAGACTTGCGATGTAATTTAAAATGCCCCACATGCCGTCCAGAAATTATTTCTAATGTAGTTGAGTCAGTTGAAGCTGATCAAGAATATGAGTTAGTTCATAAACTCAAAGATAATGTAGAAATCATCAAGATGTCATCTAGTGGAGAGGTTTTTTACTCTCAAGCACAAAGAAAGCTTTTAAAAAGTTTTAATAAAGAAGATTTTCCCAAATTAAGACGGGTGCATATTGTTTCAAATGGAACTCTATTTAATCAGAAAGCTTACAATGATCTTCTTCCAGGTTCGTCATATATCAAGGATGTAAGTATTTCTATAGATGCAGGATCGAAAGAAACTTATGAAAAATTAAGAGGGCCTTATTGGGAGCAAGTCGTCAGCAATATTGAATGGCTAGGAAAAATGAGAAAGGCAGGAAAGTTTGAACTTTTCACATTAAACTGCACTTTAATTAGAGATAATTACAGAGACATTCCACAGTTGGTTGAATTGGGCAGAAAAAATCATGTAGATCGAATCCTGATTCAAAAATACAATTTTGCCGAAAATCAAGGTTACAGAACAATTAAGGACCAAGAGGCTCAAGCAATTCATCTCCCTACACATCCAGAGCATATTCATATGATTCGTACCCTTGAGATGTTTAAGAATGATCCGCTAGTGCATACTCTTCTAGACCTTGAAGGGTTTGAAAGCAAGATTGAAAATAAAATCAAAAGAAGAAAAGCTGTCATTGAAATGGGTAATCTGGCCTCAATGATCGACGATAATCAGTTTGTTGAAGCCTTGATTTTGATCAATGATTTATTTGAAGCTGACTCAATTGACCCCGATGAATTAAAATTTATTAAATCTCGCATTGAGGGAAATATCACCAATTGGGATTTTAAAAAACTGAATTTGAAGAAGTATCTTACAGCAGACAGCGCTTGGATTCAAAGCAGTGCAATCGCAGTAATGATGAGTTCTGTTTATCATTTGCACGAAAGAGGTAATTACTTAAAGGCCATTAAAGTATTCATAGTTATTTCTTACTTCACTAACGAATTTTCTTCAGACTTTCTAGCTACTCTTTCGTCTTGTTTTAAAAATCTTTCACGTCTGGATGAAGCAGATATTTTTAGAGAAAAATCTCTGGTAAAAAAACTGCAAGAGATAGAAAACAGTCCAAGATTAGAGCAAACGGAGGATTTATATTCATTAAATATGCAATTGGCCTATTTACTGAAACAACAGTCGAACTATCCCACGTTGATCACTTATTTAAAAGAAGCTATAAAGCATGAACCTGCTGCTGAAGCCGGGAAGGCCAGTGAACTGCTCTACTATGCTTATTGCGATCGTGGCTTTTATTTCAAAGAACAGGAAAATCATTCTGAAGCCATTGATTGTTTTAAAGAGGCCATTAAAATTGAGCCTGAAGAAAAAAAGGGAGTGGCAGCTGAGCAGCTTTATTACCTACATAGAGATATTGGGTTTTCACTACAAAAAGCAGCGAAGTACTTTCAAGCTTCAAGTATATTAACAGAGTCACTCTCATATGGTCTCAGTGATGAGTTTTTATATTTTTCATTAGGTGTGAGCTTAAAAAGACAAAAGAAATACGCAGAAGCAAAAGAGAGCTTCAATAAAGGGCTAAAAATCAATCCGGTTCATTATTATTCTCTAATGGAATTAGGATGTATTGAAATTCTAGAAGATCGTCGCGAGCAAGCAGTAGAGCTTTTTTTAAAGGCCCAGAAAGTGGAACCGGAAGAAAAAAAAGCTTACGGCAGAAAAATGATGATGGTAGCGCAAAGAAAGAAAAAATCTTAAAGCGTAGTCATGTAGCGGACTAATGTCTCAGCAGCAGTATTTCTTTTTTCATCAGTGTAGCTCAGAATTTTTTCCAATGCCCAGCAATCCTCTTGGGCCTTGTCTTTCCGGATGTATTTCATGGAAATTGAATCCGGTGCTGAATAAACAATCCCTAATGCTTTTTCAAAAGAGGCCTTACTAGGTCTCGGCGTACCTTTTAAATTTTGATTTGAGCCAAGAACGAAAGCTTTGGCCTTTAATCTGGCGAATTCATCATATTGCTGATCATCCAATGAGTTAAACATTTCTTCTTCTCTGGCTCCACTTGTTTGCATAAGTGCATGACAGTTTTCTAAAGATGAGCGGACGATTTGCAATCTTAATTGATTAAAACGGTAAAGGTCCTGAAGATCGAATTTCTCAAAACCAGAGTTTGCGAGACTAATGATATCCTCCTGAGGAAGACTTTCAATGTAAACCTGTGTGGCCTTTGGAACATAATAAAGTGTTCTTAAAATCATGCTGCTTCTGGAAGAATTCGAAGCGCAGCCCGCGAGCACAAAAATTAAAGACAATAATATTAGTTTCATTTTAAATCCTTAGATATAATGAAGGCTTCTTGCGAAGCCTTCATTATAAAATTAAACAGTCTTAAAAGCTTCTTCCAGGTCATCAATTAAGTCCTGAACATGCTCGATACCAACAGACAATCTAATTAAGTTGTCAGTTAGTCCGATTGATTCGCGGACCTTCTTTGGAACAGAAGCGTGAGTCATGATCGCTGGATGCTCAATAAGCGATTCAACACCACCTAAGCTCTCAGCAAGAGCAAAAAGTTTTACGCTCTTTAGGAAAGTCATAGATTTTTTGATATCGCCTTTCAGGAAGAAAGTGATCATCCCGCCATACCCAAGCATTTGCTTTTCAGCGATTGCGTGTTGAGGATGAGACTTAAGTCCCGGGTAAACAACTCTTTCAACTTTTGGATGTTTCTCTAAGTACTCGGCAATAACCATCGCATTCTTCGCATGAGCTTCCATGCGAACAGCAAGAGTCTTTAAACCTCTAAGGACCAGCCATGAATCAAATGGAGAGTGACATGGGCCGATTGAGTTCTGAAGAACCCAAAGTTTGCGGTACATTTCAGAGTCATTCATCATCATTGCCCCACCGACAGCATCACTGTGACCGTTGATGTATTTTGTCATTGAGTGAAGAGCGATGTCCGCACCAAGAACGATAGGATTTTGGAAGTAAGGACTCATGAAAGTGTTATCCACCACTGTAAGCGCCTTTGCTTTTTTGGCAATCGCAGTGATCGCCTGAATGTCAGTGATCTTTAGAAGCGGGTTTGTTGGAGTTTCAAGCCAGATTAAGGCAGGTTTAAATTCCTTTACCGCTTTCTCTACTGCTTTTGGGTTCGTTGTATCGATGAACTTAAAGTTGTGCATATTTTGGAAGACAGTTGTGAACAATCTGTAAGTTCCACCGTAAACATCGTCACCACAGATGATATTCGACCCGGCCGGCAACATGTGCATGATCAACATCTCAGCTGAAAGACCTGATGCTGTGACGATACAGTGTTTCGCCTGCTCTAATGAGGCCAGGCACTCTTCCAGGCGCGTACGAGTAGGGTTGTGAGAACGAGTGTATTCATAACCTTTGTGAACACCCGGGGACTCCTGAACGTATGTAGAAGTCTGATAAATAGGAGGCATGATTGCGCCTGTTTCTTTATCCGGCTCTCCTCCAACGTGGATTGTACGAGTCGCAATGTCATGCATTTGTGACTTTGTCGCTTTTGCGGGTCTTGTGACCTTGGTTGTTTTAGTTGCCGCTTTTTTAGCTGGTGCTTTTTTCTTTGTCATAAAACCCTACATATTCTCGCGTTTAGCGATGAAGTTTAAAATATCAATATTCGTTAATAAGTTCACCGGCTGACCTTTGTCTGTAACCAGCACGACTTCTTTTTTCAGAAGAGAGTCCGCTACATTGGCCAGAAGATCGTTGATATCAACAACTTTATATTTGTTAGAGTAAGCTAGAGAAACTGAGTCACTTAAAGAGAATTCACCGTTGAAGAGCGGCTTTAATAAACCGTTCTCACTTAGAACACCTTTAATCACTCCCTGTGCAATAACCGGAAGCTGAGAGACACCTTCTTTTTCCATAACTTTAACCGCATCTCCGATAGTCGCGCGGTCATCGATAGAAATCACTTTCGATTTCTCTTTACCAAGATCAACCAGAAGGTCTTTGATGATTACGTTGAAAGAAGAGTCGATATATCCTTTAGACATCATCCACTCATCATTGAAGATCTTTGATGTGTATCTGTTTCCTGAGTCAGGAAGGATAACCAGGATTTTTTTCGGCTCTTTTAAAGTCTTCGCGTATTTAATCGCTCCAACAACTGCAGAACCACCAGATCCACCAGTGTAGATCCCTTCTTGTTTCAATAGAGCACGAGTCATAAGGAATGATTCTTTGTCTCCGACAACGACCCAGTCATCAATCACTTTAAAATCGTAGTTTTCAGGAATGAAATCTTCCCCGATACCTTCAATAACATATGATCTTGCACCACTCATGTCACCTGTGCGGGCGAACTGAGCAACGATTGATCCTTCAACGTCCACCCCAACAGTTGTCAGGTTTGGCATTTTTGTTTTTAAGTACATTGAAACACCAGTGATTGTTCCACCAGTACCAACACCTGCCATGTAAACATCGAAGTCACCTTTTGTTTGTTCGAAAATTTCAGGTCCTGTAGTCGCTACGTGAGTCTCACGGTTCCAAAGGTTATCGTATTGATTGACGTAGTACGAATTAGGAATTGTTTCGGCCAGTCTTTTTGAAACCGAGTAGTATGATCTCGGGTCGTCCGGCTCAACGTCTGTCGGACATACGACAACTTTTGCTCCAAACGATTTCAAGTTATTTACTTTTTCGATTGATTGTTTATCGGCCATAACGAAAATACATTTGTATCCGTTAACTGCTGCCCACATCGCAAGTCCTACCCCGGTGTTGCCCGAAGTTCCTTCGATGATAGTCCCGCCTGGCTTTAATTTACCAGCAGCAATCGCACGGTCCATAATGTATCCACCGATGCGGTCTTTACTTGATCCACCTGGGTTTAAATACTCAAGTTTCACATAGATTTCCGATTCCACTCCAGCCGTTACTTTGTTAAGTTTAACGATCGGGGTCCATCCAATGGCATCTAAGATATTTTTCTTAGCTCCTGTCATCATAAAATATTCTCCTTATATAGCTATAAAACTTCTTTGATCTCGTATGCTGATGCAATAGTAGAAAGACGGGCGATCACAGAGTACATCGCTTCTTTTGTCGTGTGGTCTTCTGCAGACTCGACAACGTCTCCCATACATAATTTCCTAAAAACCATTCCACGGCTGTTAAGATTTCCAAGGTCATCTTTTTCACCGTTTACTCTCATAAATCCACCGATACTTTTTCCATCGATCAGATAGATCGTAATTTCCGCCGGCTTATCATCGTATTTAATAATCGTCTCAACACCTTCTTGAACCAGAAGGGAAGTGAACTTAATGCTGTTTTTACCCACATCCATTTTATTTCTGGTTTTTCTATTCATGTTAATGATTTCTTCACCAGAAGAAACCACACTGATCCCCATGCCGTAAGTTCCCTGTGAGGCCTTTACGAAAACTTTCGAACCTGGTTTCAGTTCCTTGATGATTCCATCAACAGCAGCACCCAGTTTATCCAGACCGCTTTTTTCCTCGAAATCAACATTTTCAACACCGACGAATCTGGCCTGAATTAAATCAGGGTTGATTCCAAAATGCGCGCAGAATTCGTCAGCAACTTTTTTATAGTAAGCAAAGTGCGTGTTCTTTTGTCTTCTGAACCATCCGATCTTCGGAGTCGGAGTGATCGGAGTCGTAACAGTTGTCCAGTCAATCGGCCATGGGTTGGATTGGTCATTGTTACAGATAATCAAATCGCATTTTTGCCCGAAGACATAAATTTCGCCTTTTTCAATTGAAGCTTTACAGATAGTGAGTGGTGAACCGTTGTTGGAGATCAAGCTCAGGCAATCATCACCCTCACCAAAGAGAGACGGGTCAAAACTTAACAGACGGACTTTGTAGCCGGCGTCTTCAATCATTTTTCCCAGTGTCACAAGGTGATCCAGGTACATTAAGTTTTTAGTGTGCGACTCAGGAAAAATCCCGATAAGTTTTGCTTCCGGGTTTAGTTTCTTTAGTGTCTCACTGGTGACAATACTGGCGTCTTTAAAATCCGCCGTGCAGAGATTGTTGAATCCTGCCGGGTACATATTGTGGTCAACCGGAGCGTATTTAGTTTTGCTCTCACGCACATCCACGCTTGAGTAAAAAGGAATAGGAAGGTTTGCTCTTTTAGATTCTAGATAACTGTTTACTTCGTCCCAGCTCTTACAGATGAAACTTTCAAGTTCTTCTTTGTTTTTGATTTTGTAATCCATGAATACCTTTAAATAGTGCTCTAAGCTTTAAACTGTAAAGCAAGACCCTTTACGTGCTCTAGCGGCGAGGGATTATTTATTTCATGGAATTTTAGTACGTTTGTGAAGTTTTTACTAGCAAACCCTTCGATATTGGCTTCGCGAGTCACCATTCCTTTTTTAAGCTTTGAAAGTGGAGTGTTTGAGGCAGGTGTCCAGGCGTTTAAATAGGGCGTAAGGCACTTGTTGATAACTAAAAAGAGGTCGTTGTGGATAAAGTGCTCCGCTTGGTCTTTTAGTCCCTGCGCTTCATTGATTTTCTGTTGTTCCACGGAAGTCACCAGAAACCAATTTGAGAAGGTTTCACTCTTTAATTCTTCCTGGAACTCAAGCGCGCGTAAAAAAGAATCGCGGCTGCGGTAAAGCGCCAGGACTGCGTCGATGAATTCGCGCACAAATTCCGCACCAGTGACATCCTCAAGGTAGCTTAAAAGCTTATTAACCCCGGTGGAGATCATCATAGTGAAAATGTTTTTACTCTTACTTTTTTCCCCGTGAATGCTTTTGCCTAAATACTCGAAGATTTCCAGAAAGGATTTATCAAAAAAGTTTTTGATTTTTTCCGATGATTCAAGGAAGTCGATAAAGTGTTTTCCAGGGGGAGTGTCGAGGATGATGGTGTCGTACACGCCGCGTTTGAGTTGGTGCTGGACTTCGATGATCGACATGATCTCATTCATTCCACCATACGGGCGGGATAGGGTTTTGATAATCGTCGACTCGAATTCAGCTTCTAGTCCTTTCTCCGTAGCAATGCGCTTCAGGGTCGCCCCCGGGGACATCAACATGGCATCGAAAGAGAGGTTTTTATCATGTCCGAAAAGATCGAGAGCGACCGTATTGACGGCCCCATCATCGACATCCGGAAGGTTTAAAATTTGTTTTAATCGCTTGGCAGGGTCAATGGTGATCAGAAGAACTCTTCGTCCTTCCAGCGCCAGTGCCAGCGCCCTTCCGGTGGCCACTGTCGTTTTTCCCACGCCTCCGGTGCCGCAAAAAAGTTCAACTTTCTTTTTTGGAATATGAATCATAAAAACGCCTCCATTTTCGGAGCGAGTTTCATGATAATACTGCTTGGTTCACTTTCGTCGACATGGGCGAGAGCTTTGGCATCCCCAATAATTTCTTTTTCCAGGTCTATTTTTCCCTTCAGAAAATCAGGAAGATCTTTTTCATCAATCTTATTTTCTTTCAGGTATTGCAGGTATGAATCATTGACGATGACCTCAGTGTTAAAGTCCGGTCCGCCGCTGTTGCTTTTTAACTCTTTTTGCAGGTCACTGGCCTCATTCATCGCCAATTCAGTCGGTAAAGAGACAACGAGAGTTTTTAAATAACCGGGCATAGACAGAAGTGAGTGCATCCGCTCAATGTCCCTGACAATAAGTCCCGCGCGAAAAATTTTTTTAAAATTTGAAGCGGATTCAAACATCGTCAGCGCATGCCCAGAGGCAGGGGAGTCGAGCACAACAGTGAGTTCAGGGTGTTTTTCCAGCTCGTCGAGAATGTGGCCTAAGAGAATCATATGGCCTAGTCCCGGGATCATTTGAAAAAGCGATTTAAAAAAATGCGTCTTCATGATCCACGAAGCGATAGTGGTCGATTTAAGCTTTCTTCCAATGTAAATCTCAGCGCTGCTATGGAGATCAATATCGAGCACTGGCAGATTGAGTTTGTCCCACAGGCTTCTTTCCGGGTCCTGATAAAATGAATTGTATAAAGCGCGAATTCCTTGAGACTCAAGGTGTTTGGTCATGGCCATCGCCAGGGATGTTTTCCCAACGCCGCCTTTTCCGGTAAAAATGTAGAGCCTCTTTGCGGCACTCATTTTAATTGAAAGTGTACATGCCCATAATCAGAAGTTTCATATAAGAACCCTCTAAGTCTGAACCAACTTCCTGTCTGACATCAAACGGGTCGTGATAGTGAGCGATAACCCCTACTGTGGCTTCGCTATTGAGTCTTAATTCAACTCCGGCCCCAAGGTTCATACCAAAGACCAGCTGAGAGCGGGTTTTTGTAGGGACGCCGGCCAGGATGCGTGTTGCTTCTGGTTGATAAAATCCAAATCCACCCAGGACAAAAGGAGAAAAGGCGTCGAATTGGAATCCTTTTCCTTTAATCGCTAGCGCCAAACCTTTGATGGTTACGTCGCGGTTAAGGTATTTGTGTTTTGACCAGTGAAAGTTAGCCGTGAAGTCAAACGAGTAGCTTGCTGAATAATTGTAGTAAAGATCCGGTGTGATTTTATCAGCGCCATGATCATGAAAATCTGTGCGCAAAAACGTCTGCCCGACCCCTAGGCCGATTGAGTGTTTGTTAATGTCGCCAGGGATACGTGAGTCGCCGCCGCTCGGGATGTTGTTGTCGACCTTTTTAGCAGTTGAGTCGCTGGTCAGGTTGGAGATGTTAGGTTTCATCTGCTGCGCATTTGCAGCGTTAGAAACAAAAACACCCGCCATTAAGACGGGTGTTAGTAGAACTATTTTTAAAATTTTGTTTAGCATTGATGACCTTTATAAAAAGAATGATCTAATGCTTAAATTTTAGTTTAAAGTAGTTGTAGTTTCAATAGCAGAGTTTTCATTGTTCATGAAAGGTGCTTTGAACTCAGAAACTTCGCCACCAAGCTTCTTTTCAAGAGCTTTGATGTGACCAGTAAATGTTCCTTCTTCTGAGCGGATTACGCGCTTAAGAAGTTCAACATCTCCAGCTCTAGTTGATTTTTTCTCTTGATCAAATAGAAGTTGGATTTGAGTGATGTAAGTGATGTCATTCTTAGTTTTGTTGTCGATAACTTGGATTTCGTTACCTTCGCGAATGATTTGCGCGATCTCTTCTAGAGTCACGTAACAGCTCTGGTGAGTGTCATAAAGTTTTCTGTTTTGGTAACGCTTAATGATTCTTACGTCGCTCATAGTATTCCCCTATTTATTTGAAGGTTAATGGCCTTCTGAATATTGGTTTTAAGGCTTATGCCGTAAACTTCTTTATCATAGAAAAAAAGTCCAGAATCCCGTTTTAACAAAATTAAGTACTTTTTTCACTGAACCTTTAGACTACCTTATTTTTCTTTAAAAACAGTGACTTAACTAGGTCAAAAAAGAAAAATGGTGCCTGTCTCAGGCTTAGCGAGCCAAGAAATAACAACAATGAATTGATGCTGTCAAACATTTCCCAAACAATTTTTGATGTTCTACGGATATTTTTTTGATTATGTAATTAAATCAAGTATTAGGAACATAGCGCAAAAATGACCTCATTAAGGATTAAAAGGCGAAATCTCTAAAGGAGAATGGCGCCTGAGTCGAAACAGTTTCGAGGGAAATCGTTTCCTTGAGACTGCCGGGACTAGGCCATATGCGCACATTAAAATTTTCGCTATTTTCTATTCTTCTAACGATCATTTCTTGTTCACAGATGCCTAGTATGAATAGAGACGGTGGGTCTAAAGAAATAAAATTTAATCCCACCGCAGAGTTGGGAATTAAAAATGGCGACCTTCATGAGATGATTGAGAGCGCGAAAAAGGTCGGAGGAAAAGCCCCCGAGTATCTGGCCACTGATTTGTTCATCAAAGGCAATGATGCTTCCATGAGAGGAGATTTTCAAACAGCGGCAAAAATTTTTAAATCGGTTGTAGAACTTCAGCCAGAAGATAATTATCTCAAGAGAAAATTGGCGTTTGAGTTAATTCGCTCAGGAGAGTTAAAAGAAGCAGAGAAATTACTCGAGGGCGTCTTTAAAAAATCAAATTCAAAAGATGAAACTGTCGGGCTCATTTTAGGTAGTGTTTATACCACATTAGAAAAAAATAAAGAGGCGAAAGCTGTCTATCAGCGTTTGTTGGCTGTAAATCCTGATTCGGAGGAAGCATGCCTTTATCTTGCTCGTACCTATGTGGCAGAAAAACTTTTTAAGGAAGTTCATTCGTTGATGGACGGTTGTGAAAAGCGTTCGCCTGAAAGTCCAGTGTTTGCTTTCTTTAGAGGGAGAATGGAGTACGACAGAGGCAATAAAGCTCTGGCGAAAACCTACTTTGAAAAATCTCTTAAAAAAGATCCGACCTACAGTCAGGCAGCCCTGGCCATCGGTGCATTATATGAAGAAAAAGAAAACTTCACAGCGGCAATGAAACTTTATAAGAAGTTTGTGGATCACGAAGAAAATGTTAACAACACTCAGGTGCTAGCACGCCTGGTGACAATCATGTTTTCTCTAGAGAAAACAGAAGAAGTACTTCCATACGCTGAAATTTTAAGTTCGATGGATAACACCGATTTGAACTTAAAAGTAAGACTTGGTCTGCTTTATTCAGATCTAGAGCGTTTTGATGAAGCTTCAAAACTTTTTAAGGAAGTGCTAGAAGTCGTACCTGAATCGGATAAAGTTCTCTATTACCTTGGAGCTCTTCACCAGCAAACAAATCAGCCTAAAGAAGCGATTGAGTTTTTTAAGCGCATTCCCGCCAATAGTCCTCTCTTTGGTGAAGCCGGCGTTCAGGTCGGACAAGTTCTTGGGGCCATTGCTCGAGAAGAATTTGTACAAGGGAGAACAGTGGCTTCGAGTGATTTTATTCAATTTATCGAAGCGAGAATTAAAGAAAACCCAGAAATGCTCCTAGAGCTTAAAATGCTTCAGGCCAGTTTTTACGAGGATACTTTTCAATATAAGAGTGCGGTCAATACTTTAGCTTCAGTAAAAGACCACAAGAATTTTACCGAGAGCCACAGTTACTACATGGCCTCAATTCTCGAAAAAGATGGGCAGTTTCCTGAGGCGAGAAAATTGGTTCAGGTGATTATCGATAAAGACCCAAACAACGCTCATGCTTTAAATTTTATGGGGTATTCATACCTAGAGCGAAATGAAAAAATGGATAAGGCTTTTGAGTATATTTCAAAAGCAGTTTCATTAAAGCCGGATGATGGCTACATCAGG
>JBEIPI010000155.1:0-5588 GCA_040377165.1 Bacteriovorax sp. | reverse complement strand
CTTGATTCAAAAACGTCCAGACGGTCATCTTGTCCATAGATAACTTTTGGCGTTTGTTCGACTGGGACTTTAGCGAAAGCTGATACTGAAAATGTAAGAGCAAGTAGAGCGATAAATTTCATGTAAACTTCCTTGGTGGGATTTTTCGTCTAACGACTATAGCCTCACCAAAAGTTTTTTTTACACACACAAAAACTTACTTCCTGTTGCCGTGTTGTGAAAATAAAAAAGGGCCCAAAAAATGGGCCCTTTTTAACATATTCTATCTTTATTTAAGAACTATTGTTTTAGGTCGTTGATGATCGTGATTCTTGTCACGTCTTCACCACGTCCACCTGTTTGTGGGCGGTATACTGAACCAAGACATCCTTCTTCAGTGCGTGTGTAGTCTGTGTCCCCTCTAACAAGGATCCCTTCTACGATACCAGTTCTTGAATCAACTACTGCTGAACCAGAGTTTCCACCGTATGTGTCAGCGTTAGTTACGAAGTAAGTTGGGTTATTGTTGTTTCTCATATCAGCAGCTGCTGTGATTTTTGTCGGAAGACCTGTTGGGTGACCGATCACTGTCATAACAGCATCGTTGGCCGGCTTGCCTTCAGTTCTGTACTTAAGTGGAGTGCGCCCTACTACAGTTCTTTCTAACTTAAGAACAGCGTAGTCAGCTCCTGACCCAGATTCTTTTTTTCTTTCGATGATTTTTGTACAACGGTAAACTTGGTCTTTGTTGAAAGTAAAAGATGTTTCTTCTTTTTCTTTGTTCGCAAAGTCGAATACCCAGTAGTGGTTTGAGCAATCCCAGTCGCTGTTAATACAGTGACCAGCTGTCACTAGTTTATCACCAGCAACAAGGAAACCTGAACAGTTACCTGCGGCCATTTGGTTAGCAAAGCGCTCGCTTCTGCACATTCCTGACTCTGCAAGAGTTTCAGATTTTACTGTATAGATACCTGTTGATGTTTCAACCAGGTTTTTGTTTAAGATTTGGGCCGCTGTTGAAAGCGAAAGTTCTTTCATCAGGTTGTCGCTTGATTCAAAAACGTCCAGACGGTCATCTTGTCCATAGATAACTTTTGGCGTTTGTCCGACTGGGACTTTAGCGAAAGCTGATACTGAAAGTGTAAGAGCAAGTAGAGCGATAAATTTCATGTAAACTTCCTTGTAGGATTTTTTTTCGTCCGATGACTATAGCCCCAACAATTGAAATTTTTACACTTACAAAAACTTACTTCTTGACAATATTGATCGGCTTTATCTTACATTTTCTTACCAGCAAGGAAGACAGATTCCACACTTCCGGGAAATTTCACTCCCAAAAATGGAGACCACTCGGCCTTGGTTTTTAAATCTTTTTTTTGAATTTCCATTGGGCGATCGAGATTTAAAACTGAAAATGACGCCGAGTATCCTGGAGCTAAAAAACCAAACCCTCTTCCCCATTTTTTAAACAGCGTGGATTTTGAATTAAGTGAAGGCAGGAACTGATTAAAAAACTGCCCCGGCCCTTCTGCTGTGATTTTTGCAATAGTTTGAGCGCTGATTTTTTGATCAAGTAAAAGCCATGTCACAAATGGTCCGAAAGTATCAAGACCTGGAAGTCCACTCATCCCCTTATCTTTTTCTTCCTGACTATGAGGCGCATGATCCGTGGCCAGGTAATCAATGTGGCCTTCTTTGATCGCGTTGATTAAGCTCAAGCGGTCACTTTCCTCGCGGATCGGCGGGTTCATTTGAAAGTATGTCTGCTCTTTTGGAGTTTTACTTTTGAGTTTCTCCATCGAGTAATAAAGATGCTGAGGTGTCACTTCGCAAGTGACGTTCAGACCTTTATTTTTGGCAGCGATGATCGACTGTAGGCCGGCCCCTGCGCTATAATGACAGAGCTTGCCTCTTAAATCATATTTCTCAATAAGATTAAGCGCGATGTCCGTCGCCATGATCTCTGCACTCACCGGACGTCTCTCTCCATGAGTGGCCTCACCTTTGTGACTCTCCAGGATTTCCGGGTCTTCACAGTGAAAACTCACGTGTTGCTTTTTGTAATGAACCAGTACATCGTCGAGACTTTGGTTATCTTTGAAAAACAACTCTCCAATCGACGGCCCCATATACGCTTTGTAAGGAACAGTAAATGAAAGCGGCCTGGTTGAAGGCCCGATGCCGGCGTATAAAAGAATCGGCACATCGACCTTTCCGGTGAGTTCAAATTTCTTTAAATAAGACGCATCATCAACCGGCGGCACCGGGTTGTTGGGCATATCGGCCACGTGAACAACCGCACCGTTTAAGGCCGCGCAACAGGTGGAATGAAAATCTTCTTTATAGGTATTTTTTCCCGAGACATCCTCGCGGGCATGGATGTGAATATCGCCCATTCCGGCAAAAAGCAGGCAGCTGTCATCATAATAATAGTCAACTTCATTTCTGGCCTTCGTGGCTTCATTTACACTCACAATTAAACCAGTGGTCTCATCAAAAGTGATATCAAGTCGCTTAACAAAGGTCGAAGTTGCACAATTGGCCTGAATGGTTTTCATTGTCTGATCTCTACTTCGAATTGCCAGATGCGCCCGTCGATGTCCTTGATAGAAAGACTGTTGCCGGAAGCTTCCTGGTGAGTGATTTCTTCGGTGATTTTCTGGTCGGATTTACGGTACTGAAAAAAATTATACTTACTTAGGATTTCTTCGATTTGTTTTCTGTCTTTGAGTTTGAAAGCGAAAGTGATGCCCGATGACCTGAAGTTCTCTTTTTCAGATTCGGCCAGCTCGATTAATTTAAGATTGAACCCCTCGTTATGAACCAGGTCTGATACCGGGTCGACTTCAAACTCAAAAACGTCAGAAAGCAGATCCAACATACGGATCTTATCCTGACTATAAAGAATGACCGGCCCGCAAACATACTCCATAAGAATATGGTAGGAGAGTTTCTATATTTTGGGAATATGTTTAAACGGTAAATATGTTGAGCGCTGAACACTTTCGCCACGGCAGTCTCTATCACCGCACTTGGCGATTCGCTCACATCTTTGGGCCACGTCGGTGACAAGGTCATCGTCTCCACGGACCAGGATTCCCTCTACCAAACCAGAGCTCATACCAATGACCGGTGAACCTGAATTGCCGGAGAAAGTGTCGGCGTTGGTTTTAAAAATATAAGCAAGGGTGTTGTCGCGGATAGAAATGTTTGAGGCCAGCATTTTTGGCAGACCCAACGGGTGACCTAAAACCATTAAGACTTCAGAACTTCCGGTTTTCCCCTCCCGGCGGATTTTAAGAGGAGCGCGGTCGGTGATCTCCCTATCCAGGCGGATAAGTGCATAGTCGAGTTTATCATTCAAAGACCAGGCAACCAGTTCTTTGCATGAGTAAGTTTTATCTTTAGCAAAGGTCACTGTGCTCTTTGGAGGAACAAAGTCCATAGAAGAGTCATAATCCAAAACCCAAGTCTGCTTTTTACAATCATATTTATCTTTTACGCAGTGGCCGGCAGTGATGATTAAATCCGGGGAGGCCAAAAAGGCCGTGCAGCCGGCAACCAGGGGTTCTTCGAGGAAGCGCTCCCCCTCGCATACATTGAGTCCACTTCTTAGATCGCGGGTCTCAACTCCGATTATATCATTATCGTTCTGGGTAATCCTCCAGTTTGGTATCTGGGCCAGGACCGCGCGGGAGTAATTGATCAATACGGCGTCGTCGTCGCTGTCAAATTCACTGACCGGACGGCGGTTATCTTCGCCATAAATGACTTTGTCAGCATGAGGGTCATAAATGTAGGCGTGGGCAAAATCCCCGGCCACCAACACCAATAATAGTGGTAACGATAAAAATATATTCATGAAGGCGGATGTATAAAAACTCTCGCAAATTGATAAGTGAACAACTCTGGAATGAGTATTTTTTACAAGGAATAGATGATTTTCGGGTCGTGAACTCTAAACAATAAAGGAAGAGTTGAGGCCGCCTGGATTTTTCCTAGACATTCCCGGTGAAGCTCTTCGAGTTTTTCAGCGTCCTCGCTCCCCAGGGCCTTCTTTAAAAAGGACTTCTTCGACAAACCCACCAGGTGTGGATTCAAAATCCCCTTCGCCCTAAGGCGCTTTTCCAATTCTCCATAATGATTGATTAAACGCCAGTTTTGCTCGAATGTTTTAGAGAATCCAAAGCCACAATCCAGGATTAACTGATCCTCCATCCCCAAGTCTTTAAACCAGGCCAGTGCCTTCTCAAAGTGAGAAAGCGCCTCTTCAATAATATCGGTTTTTTCATTCAGGTGCTTCATGTGGTCCAAGACATGACCGCGGGAAGGAATATGCGAAAATGTATAGATGTAGTAAAAATCCCTTCCCTTAAATTGCGACAGAACTACTTTTAATTCTGAATCAAGCACTCCGCTCACATCATTGAAAATGAACTTTGCTTTGGGATGAAAGACACTGAAAGCTTCCCACATCCTGAGAAAATTCTGTGGTTTATAGGTATCAAAGGAGACGAAACGATCGCCGAAATGAAAATCTTTTGAAGCCTCCAGGAAATCCTGAAAGCGTGAAAACTCCTCATCTGCGGAAACTTTGGAGTTCATAGGCGCAGTTGACTCAAAACCAATATCAATAATCACGGTCGGGTCGTTTAAGAACGACTGAAGTTGACCTTTAAAGAATTCAGGATTGAGGGAGGCGCCTTTATCGGAAAAAGAATTGGGAGTCCTGTTAATGACTCCCAAACTTTTATATTGATCTAAAAACATTAAGCTAATATAGGGTCTAAACCTTTTGAAGAAACTTTCGGCCCGTCGTCTTTAGACGAGTCTGTTTTTTTCTCAGGCTTAAGCGGCACACCGATATCGATTCCGGCCACAACATCCTTCACCTGCTGGAAGTCCACTGTTTCCCACGCCATTAAAGCGTGAGCTAAACGGTCGAGTCCATCACGGTTTGATTTGAGGATATTGATCGCCTGACGGTAGTTTTTCTCTACAATGCGGTTGATCTCTTCATCGATTTCCTGGGCCGTTTTTTCTGAATAATCTGTACTGTCGCCCAGTCCAGTAAATGCAGAAGGTCCCGACTTGTGATAGTTGATCGGTCCCATCTTCTCACTCATACCCCATTTACAAACCATTGAGCGGGCAAGGCTTGTCGCTCTTTCAATGTCGTTTGAAGCTCCTGAAGTCATCTGTCCGTAAACGATTTCCTCAGCGCAACGTCCACCCATTAAGAAGGCGATGAAGTTCTCCGCTCTGTCGTTTGTTAACGACAACAGGTCTTCATTAGGAAGAGTTTGAGTGACCCCAAGCGCTCCACCCCGAGGCATAATTGAAACTTTGTGAATAGGATCAGTGTGCGGCAGATTCATACCTACCAGCGTGTGACCCGCTTCATGGTAAGCAGTCATCAATTTTTCTTTATCAGAAATAATTAATGATTTTCTCTCTGGCCCCATTAAAACTTTATCTTTTGCTTGTTCGAAGTCTTCGTTAGAAAGCTTCTTCTTATTGTTTCTGGCAGCGTTTAGCGCAGCTTCGTTAACAAGGTTTGCCAGGTCAGCACCAGTGAATCCCGGTGTTCCTTTGGCAATCACTTCAAG
>JBEIPI010000123.1:0-8026 GCA_040377165.1 Bacteriovorax sp. | reverse complement strand
GGCTGAGGAGTTCTGATCCCCGCTACAACGTCTTCACCTTGAGCGTTGATCAGGTATTCACCGAAAAATTTCGCTTCACCAGTCGATGGGTCACGGGTGAAACAAACACCAGTCGCGCAATCGTCTCCCATATTTCCGAAAACCATCGACTGAACGTTAACTGCTGTTCCCCAGTTGTGAGGGATGTCGTAGATTTCTCTGTATTTTACCGCTCTTGGATTTCCCCAAGAGTTAAATACTGCAGCTATCGCTAACCACAACTGCTCCATTGGGTCAGTCGGGAAAGACTCCCCTGATTCTTCAAGGATGATTTTTTTGAATACAGATACCAGCTCTTTTAAATCCCCTGCTGACAACTGAGTGTCATCGTGAACTCCGCGAGCTTCTTTTAAATCTTCCATTGTCGCTTCTAAAAGCGAAACATTGAAGTCCATAACAACATTGGCGTACATCTGGATGAAACGTCTGTATGAGTCCCACGCAAATCTGTCGTTGTTAGTTAGTTTTGCCAATCCTAAAACCGACTGATCGTTAAGACCAAGGTTTAGAACTGTGTCCATCATTCCCGGCATTGAAGCACGGGCCCCTGAACGCACAGAAAATAAAAGTGGGTTCGCGTTGTCGCCGAATTTTTTACCGGTAAGTTTTTCAACTTCCGCAATCGCTTTCAACACCTGAGCTTTTACATCCTGGTTAATTGATTTTTTGTTTTTCTCATAATCAAGACAGGCCTCTGTCGTGACTGTGAACCCTGGCGGAACCGCCAATCTTAGTGAACACATCTCGGCAAGGTTCGCACCTTTTCCACCAAGGAGGTCTTTCATGTCTTTGTTCCCTTCGGTCTTTTCTGCGCTAAAGAGATACACCCATTGTTTACTCATACTTTCCCTTCTGTAAAAATAAAGGCCTCGATTAATTGAGGCCCATAATTAAAATTTAAATTTATCTTTTAGATATGTTTGAACGTTTGTAATCGCAATTCTCTCTTGAGCCATTGTATCGCGGTCGCGAACTGTAACCGCATGGTCGTTAAGAGTGTCGAAGTCGACAGTGATACAGTATGGTGTTCCGATTTCATCCTGGCGTCTGTAACGTTTACCAATTGTACCCGCTACATCGTATTCAGATTTATAAACGCTACCAACATCTTCGAAAAGTTTTGTCGACACTTCTTCCAGTTCAGATTTTTTTGAAAGCGGAAGGATCGCAGTTTTAATCGGAGCAAGAGCTGAGTGGAACTTCATTACTGAGCGTTCTTTATCAGCATCACCTTCGTTTTCTAATCTGTAAGCATCACAAAGAACCGCAAGCAGTCCTCTATCAGCACCAACAGATGTTTCAAGAACGTATGGAAGGTATTTTTCGTTTCCATTAACCTGGTCAACGTAGTTTAAGTTTTTACCAGAGAATTCCTGGTGTTGTTTTAAATCGAAGTCTGTACGAGAGTGGATCCCCTCGATTTCTCCCCAACCAAATGGGAATTCGTATTCAATATCAAAAGCAGCGTCAGCATAGTGGGCCAGCTCTTCTTGTTTGTACCATTTCAGTTTTTCAGCGCGGATACCGTTATCAAGGTGCCACTTCCAACGAAGCTCTTTCCATTGCTCCATCGCCTCTTTCTGCGTTCCCGGCTTGATGAAATATTGCATTTCCATTTGTTCGAATTCGCGCATTCTGAAAATGAAGTTCCCTGGAGTGATCTCATTTCTGAAAGCTTTCCCGATTTGAGCGATACCAAATGGCAGCTTCTTTCTCATTGTCGTTTGAACGTTTAGAAAGTTTACGAAAATCCCTTGAGCTGTCTCTGGTCTTAAATAAACCATCGACGATGTATCTTCCATCGCACCCATTTGAGTTTTAAACATTAAGTTGAATTGGCGGATATCAGTGAATGATCCTTTTGATCCACACTTTGGGCAAGCTGCCGACACATCGATGTTATCCGCGCGGAATCTTTCTTTACAAACTTTACAATCAACCATTGGATCCGAAAATCCATCAACGTGACCTGAGGCTTTCCAGACTGTAGGGTGCATGAAAATTGAAGCATCAACACCAACAACATCTTGTCTTAGTGTCATCGATTTCCACCAACGGTTCTTTAAATTATTTTTTAATTCAACACCGTATGGCCCCATGTCATAACATGAACTCAACCCACCATAAATTTCCGATGATTGAAAAATAAATCCGCGCTGCTTGCACAGGGCCACTAAATCAGTCATTGATTTTAAATTGGAAACATTAGTCACAATAAACTCCCTTTCTATGAATTTTCGACGGAAAATTATAGGGGAAGTTTACTCGAAATTAGACAGACTTTAAAGAAAGTTCATAGAGCTTTTTGTATTCATTGTTCTTGGCAATCAGCTCGTTGTGAGTCCCTTCTTCCACCAGGTAGCCGTCCTTTAAAACGAAAATGCGGTCGTAGTCCTGGACAGTCGAGAGTCTATGGGCCACAGCGATAACCGTTTTATTTCCGGCGATGGCCTCAAGGGCGCGCTGAACAACCTTTTCAGATTCGTTGTCGAGGGCACTTGTGGCCTCGTCAAAAAGCAGGATATCAGTATTTTGCAGGAAAGCGCGGGCAATCGTTAGGCGTTGTTGTTGTCCGCCCGAGAGTTTTGCTCCACGGTCGCCAATGACTGTTTCAAGCCCCTGAGGAAGTTTATTCACAAATTCTGACGCATAAGACACATCAAGGGCCTTTTGAATTTGGTCATCTGAGAAATTCCCACCAACGGTAAGATTTGAACGAATCGTGTCATGAAAGAGGAAAATATCTTGTGATACCAACCCAAAAAGACCACGTAGTGCACCAAGTTTAATAGAGGTGATATCGTTGCCGTCGATAGTGATTCTGCCTTTTGAAAGTGGATAAAGTCCAAGCAGCAAATTAATCAGCGTTGATTTTCCAGATCCAGAGAGCCCGACCAGCGCGATCTTCTCACCTTTTTTCACTTTGAGATTGAAGTCTTTTAAAACATCACCGGCCCCATAACTGAAAGTTACGTTCGAAACGAGGATTTCTTTTTCAAATTGTTTTGGCTCTATTTTTCCCTGATCAATTTCTTCTTCGATATTTAGGATTTGGTTGATTCTATCTGCGGCTGCAAGACCCTGACCAAGCTTTACGTTGGCCTGAGAGTATTTTCTGATCGGGTCCATTAAAAGAGCAAGAGCAGCAGCAAACTGGATGAAACTTCCAACTGTCATTCCACCAGACTTGATTCTGTAATAAGCAAAAACTAAAAGAAGAGAGAAAGCAAGAGTACCAACCACTTCAACAAACGGATGGGCCAGCTCTTCAACTTTCGATGTGCGCATTGTGAAATTAAAATAATATTCCTGAGCGCGGTTATAACGATCCATTACGAAATTTTGCAGATTGAATGCCTTTGTCACTTTGTGAGCTGAAAGACCTTCGCTTAAGTTGTGAGTAAGCTCCGCTCTACCTTCCTGCACTTCGGCCTGGTTTGCTTTTACTTTTTTTCCACTAACTTGAAAAATCACTACGAAAATCGGACCGACGATCAAGATGACAAGAGTGAGTTGCCAATCGCTGTAAATGGCCATTCCCAAATAAACGAGCGCCTTTAGAGGCTCGCGAATAACATCGATAATCGAGCGGTAAGATTGAGCGAAGATTTCTGCATCGTTAAGTACAGTAGAAATCATGCGGCCTTGCTTATTCTGATTGTAAAATGAAGTCGGCAGTCTCTGCATTTTAGAAAAAAGCGCAGTCCTTAAATCCGCGTTCATTTTTTCTCCAACGTATCTCATCCAATAAAAATGGTAGAAGCGCGCCGGAAAATTTAAAAGACCAAGGGCCAGAAGCACCCCGGCCATTCTTAAAATAATTGTCAGGTCAGACTGTTTAGGATCAAAACCTTTGTCGAAAATAGGCTGAACTAATTTTAATTCCGCTCCTGCGATAGCCGCTAAAACAAAGGCCAGTAAAAAAGCCGCGAAGGCCCTATTTTTATAAGGCCTAAGATAAGGCCAAAGCTGTCTGATAAGTTTTTTGATCATGCCCTACATTAACTTAGGCTTTCAACAAAGTCACGGGAGCTACTCAAAAATCCGCTTTCCATTAAATAATTTTGGATGGTTTTCGAATAACCAATATGCGACTCTCTGGTGTACTTAAGCTTAGTGTAAATCTGAGCTAAATTTTTAACACCGGAAGACTCCACTTGCTCTCTTAGCTCCTCAACTTCCATATAACGCTTCCACCCCAAAATTTCCCGCTCGCTGTAGGCTTCCAGAATGTCCGATGATTGGTAATCCTTAAATTTTTCATGATGAACTAAAGTCTTCATGGGCAATCTTTTACGCTCGGCCGGCGCTTCATCCGGATAGCCCAATGAAAAACCAACAACCGGAACAACAAACTCCGGGCAATCAAGAATTTTTCCAACCTGATCACAGCTCGCAAGCGTCGTCCCCATATAACAAATGCCAAGGCCCGCTGATTCTGCAGCGAGCGCCACGTTTTGTGAAACCAAAGTGGCATCAATACTCGCGATCATAAAGCTCATCATATTATCAAAGTTCATCGGCGCATCGGAGAGCTCCAGCCATTTTCTCATCCGCCGAAAATCTGCACAAAATGTGACCAGCACCGGGGCTTCTTTCACCATTGGTTGGTGAAAATGCGCCTCCATTAACTCTTCCTTAATCCTCTGGTCTTTAGTCACAATAATACTGTAGGCCTGCATATTTCCAGATGATGAGGCCATTGTTCCAGCGAGAAGGACCTGCTCTAACAGATCTTCCGGCACCTCCTTGTTTAAATATTTTCGAATAGAGCGATGGCCCTTTATCTGGTCAATCACTGCATTCATCTTATCTCCCTGAGCCTGACCCCGTTCTCAATAGTTCCAAGCACCGTCCCATCCTGTAGCTTCAGAGTGCCTGAGATCTTGTATGTTGAATCGGTTGGAATAGAAACTTCATAGTGAACCAAAGTTTCCTGACCTCCTTCAGACGCTTTTATTGAAAAATTGTATTTGAACTGGCCCCAACTCATGCGTACTTTGACATTAAAAATCGGCGCGCTAAAAACACCCGGAACGGTTAAGGAGCCCCCTGACGTTTCAATAATAAGCAGGTCATTAAATGTCCTGTCCCCAATTCTAGTCGGAAGCAGATATATCTCCTCCGCATGAAGTGGGTCGGCCAATAAAAAGAAAAAAAGTACTAGTGTTTTCATGATTCCCCCTTGATGGAGGCAATTTACCCATAAAAACAATTAACTTTAATTGAATATTGTTTACTTTATGTTAACTAAAAGTTAACTATTAAAAATGGATTTAACACGTTTAAGATATTTTTTGGTTCTCACGCAAACCGGACACCTGGGAAAGGCCGCTGAACTTTTAAATGTCACTCCTCCCGCACTTTCCAAGGCCATCAAAACACTGGAAAGTGAAATCGACGAAACTCTAGTAGTGGCAGAAGGCCGTGGTTTAAAAATCACCGCCAAAGGAAAAGAGCTGGCGGGTTTAGTCGCTCCCAGTGTCGAAAAGCTCCTCACTCTAAAAGACCAGCTGAAAAAGCCGCATGGAAAAGAAAAAGTCCTGCGCATAGGTACATTTGAAGTTTTTTCCACTTATTTTTCCGGTGAACTTTACAAGCACCACCTACCAAAAATGGAAAGTGTGCTCTATGAATTAATCCCCGGAGAAATCGAAGAGACATTAAGCCAGGGTCTAATCGATCTTGGAATCACTTACCTTCCAGTTGCTCACCAGAACGTCGATCACCTGAAAGTCTGCGAGATTGAAATGGGAGTTTTCGGTCGCAGTGATCATTTCAGAAATAAGCAATTTGAAAACCTGCATTTTGTTGTACCAGTCAGACCCATCCAATCCGCCCCTACCAAGGCCCGAGGTCTTGATGGGTGGCCTGATGATAAAATCTACCGCAATATTTTTTACAAAGTGACATTGATGGAGTCAGCACTGGAGTTGTGCCGTCAGGGGTTGGCCGTGGCCTATCTCCCAGCCTTCATTGTTAAAATTCACAATCAGAAAGTGAAAAAAGAATTTCAATTAAACCCGGTTCCTCACTCACCAAAACTCAAAGAGGGAAAACAAAGTGTGTACCTGGTAAAACGAAAGGATGATATTGAAGGTAACTTAGATAAAAAAATGGCAAAGGCCATCAGAATGATCACTCAAAATTAAAAGATCATCGACGATGTCTTGAAATCTTTTTCATCGAAGTGAAATTGAAAACAGAAATAGTGAAACAGCATTTTGGGCAGAGATTTGTACTCGAGCTTTAAGCTTCCAAGTTCAGCATATTTTGTATGGGCAATATGGCCCACAATCTCCCAAAGCTCACGCCCCGATTGCACAGAGTAAGATTTTCTCTGGTTCATGCATGGCGGACACGCAAAACCACCTTCTTCCGCCAAAAGATACATGTCATTAAAGCCCTGAAGCTCTACTCCACAAAGAGTGCAGTGCTCTCTTTCCGGGAAAACCCCTAAGTGCAGAAGCGTTTTGGTGAGAAAAATAACTGAATGGGAGTGACTATAAAAAGAATTCTCTTTTAGTGAGCGTTCCAAGTGAACCAGGGCATTGCTCAAAGAAGCAAAGAGCCCGACCATCTCGGTGTTCTCTTCATGCACTTCATGTAAATTCTCTGTCGGTGAAATTTTATTGATAACTTCCAGAAAAAAACACATCAGATAAAATGCTGTATGATTTGAGCGGATCAAGTCATGATGCCAGATCAAATTCCATTCTTTCGCATGGTAAATATCACTATTGGTTTTCGCCTGAGCGAGCTCTACTGAAACCATAAAACCCAGCTCTAAAACTGAAGATTTCTGTTTTTTTCCTCCCCCTCTTCCGCCGTAAAACACGACAGAGACCTTTCTTCCAGAGCGAAGAAGCAAATGCGCGATGATATGGCGTTCATCATAGGGAATTTTTGAAAGGATCAACCCTTCGATTTTGGTTTCCATGCAAAGTGAATGTTACCCTACTCATTTGAACAACTCAATGCCAATAAAGTCAGCAAGCAATATCTTCGCCTTATGTTTCACTCTCTGCTTTTTGTTTGTATGGAAACTATCTGATGTATACACTTCGTAGTCACTGCCCTGCCTGCCGCCTCTGCCGATCATCTGCAGCCAGAAGTCATAATTCTTCACTTCGTAATCGATAAACACTTTTTTGATTTCCGGCAGGTTCACTCCATGACTTAGAGTCGTGGTGGAAAAAATGCAATCGATCCTCCCATTACTTTTTTCCACTGCCTCTAAAAACGCCTCGACTTCACCTCCAACACACCCGAGCGCTTTAAAGCCCAGGCGATTCGTCCGGGCCACCATCTCGTCGACTTGTCCTCTGTAAGCGCAGAAATAAAGAAATATATCAGCTTCTTTTTTTTGTCTCATCTCCCTCCAAAAGGCCTTCTGAATGTACTGAGGTTTAAGCCCATTAAAACTCAGCAGACTGACCGGCTTCCTGTGAAGCTGGTGATTGCCGTAATCCAGGTGAATCCAGAAATCCTGATAATAGGCGAGGTCTTTTTTCATCAGGGCCATCACCTGCTCATCCATGGTGGCCGTCACCGCCAACACCGGAAAATAGAAGTTAAGAATCGCCAGAAAACGTTCATGCAAAACAGGCCTGAAGTCCGCTCCCCAATAATAAAAAAGATGAAATTCATCAATCACAAAGAGGACTTTTTGTTCCTGGGCCGCAAGCTCCTCTAAAAACTCTTCATGCAAAAGCTCAGCAGTTGTGATCAGAAAGCTTTTAGTGTGCCCCATGAATTTCTCCAGGCAATCCTTAAGTGCGATCTCTCCTCCTGCGAGGTAAATATTTTTCTGCCCACGTTTTTCCAGATTTGAAAAAACCTCATTGGCCAGCGCCCGCAGCGGTGAAAGGTAAACAATCTTAAAATCATGTTCGGTGTAGAACTCGACTACCGCACGGGTTTTTCCCGAGGCGACAGGAGCAGTTAAGAGAGTAAAACAGGAGGGGTGAAATAAATCAGGGATAAG
>JBEIPI010000081.1:0-13894 GCA_040377165.1 Bacteriovorax sp. | reverse complement strand
GTTTGCTCTTCCATGGATAGGGGTTTTATGCCCTCTACATTTTTTTACGGATACCTTTTGACCTTATAAGTTCATCGCCTTGTCTTATCTTTCCAGTCAATTGCTGTCCCAGGGTTTTCATCCAGGGAGGGCAGTGTTTATGCATCTCTTCGGTTGGGATTTTCAGGAACTCGCAGTCCTCAGTGCAGAGGATACTGGCGCTTCTTTTTCCTTCATCAAAAAATGAAAGCTCGCCGATATATTCGCCAGCGTCGAGGTAGGCAACAGGGATAATCTGTGAGCCTTTTTGAACGAAGACCATCACTTTGCCTTTTTGGATAATATAAAGATCGTTCTCATTGTCATCGGCAAGAAAAAGAATCTCATCTTTTTTGAGTTTGAGTTTGATTGTTCCTTCTGCTGTCTCGATTCCCATTTTCGGATCTCCTTGACTTGTATTATGGCCGCTCATTAATGCTTAAGATTCTTTTTAAGTTCGCGCTCAGCTCCTCAATCATTCCCTGATAAAAAAGGGTCTGAGGAACGATTTCATCAAAGAAAAGTCCTTCTTTGGAGAGTTGAGAGCTCATAAATTGATCGAAGTCCACTACTGACACCAGATTTTTTTTGGCCAGGTCTTTCATGATGGCATTGTAAACGGAGTTGCCTCGCCAGCTTTGGCAATCAAAGGCGGAAGCTCTCATCAGGGCTTCCCGGGCAGTTTTTATGTCACCGGCCCCCAGAGCTGATTTGCCCAGCAGGTAAAACGAGCGGGCATTAGAAAAGGTGGCTTCGGCGAGCTCGGCCGCTTTTGGAAAAGCGCTTTTGTACTGACCGTCTTTTATCTCGGCTTCAATTTCCTGCTGAAGACCAATAACGTCCTCATTGCTTGAGTGAGCACAGACTTCTTTTGGTTCGGCCTCTAAATTAATAGGAGTGGTGATGATGATCAAGGTGCTCTTTTTATCTTTGATATAATCGATCATCTCTTTCATTTCGTAGGAAAAGAGCTTGAATGAAACGTCTTTTTCAGAGAGTTTTTCGGTGGAAGCGAGCAGACTTTTATATTCAGTGAACTCACCCAGGTCATGGTAGCGGATGTCTTTGTAAAGCGCTCTTGAAAGCCATGGGAAAGTGATGATGAGTGAAATTAATTTTTCATCGTCGTAGGTTTGAAAATTCTTCAGGATATTTTTTCTGTCCCTGACATCAAATTTTTTTTCCATGAGCTCTGAACTCGCGCCGAAATAAATAATAATCGGCGGAAGTGTTTTCAGTTTTTTAAGTTTGTGAACTGTCCTGAAGAGTCCTTCATTTTCTGCACCCCAATTGTAGATTTTTGGCGGCGTTTTTAAGGTTTCGGCAAAGGCATTCTCAAGAGTTTTTGTGTAGGGATCAAGGGTTTTGGCCATGCGGTCGCCGACGATGAGAATCTTGGCATTTTCCGCTTGAATAAGCTCCTGAGCGTGGTTTTCATCATATTTTTTATCGAAGGCAGGTGTAAAAGTGTAAGGGTACGGAGTGATGACCTCACGTTTCTGGGAATAATCCCAGTATAAGTAGGCACTTGCGAGAATGAGCCCCAGGAAGACTAATATGAGTAACTTTTTTAACATGCTTTAATTATATTCGTTTTTTTGGTATCTAAAAGGGCGAATTTTAAAAGGAAAACTATGACCAATAACCACTGGACCCCAGAACTTTTATCTCCTGCCGGAAGCTTGGAAAAGCTGAAGGTCGCCGTTTTATACGGGGCCAATGCCGTTTATTTGGGAGGACAAAAGTTCGGACTTCGCCAGGCCTCGGACAATTTCACCGCTCATGAATTAAAAGAAGGTGTGGAGTTTGCTCACGAAAGAGGAGCTTTGGTTTATGTTGTTTTAAATAGTTTCCTTCACGACAAAGACCTTGAAGAGCTTCCTGAGTTTTTAGCTCTTCTATCTGAACTTAAAGTCGACGCTGTTATTGTATCCGATTTAGGTGTCATCACTGAAATTCAAAAACACTCTAATTTAGTCATCCATTTATCGACTCAGGCCTCATGCCTGAATGTTGAATCGGCCAAACTTTGGAAGAAGATGGGAGTGACTAGAATCGTGCTCGGCCGTGAAGTGACGATTAAAGAAGCAAAAAAGATCAAAGAAGAAACCGGACTTGAAATTGAGATGTTCGTTCACGGATCAATGTGTATGGCATTCTCCGGAAACTGTGTGATCTCTAACTACACTCAAGGCCGTGATTCAAACCGCGGCGGGTGCGCGCACTCTTGCCGTTTTGAATACTCGATTGATATGCAGGATAGTGAAGAGGCAAAAAAAGCTTACTTCATGTCTTCAAAAGACTTAGAAGGCATCAGAATGCTGACCGAGTTTATTGAGGCAGGAATTGATTCACTTAAAGTAGAAGGAAGAAATAAAAGCCACTACTACGCGGCCACGGTATCAAAAGTTTACTCGGAAGCTCTCAATTATTACCGCACTCACGGAAATTTTTTATCTGATGATTTAATCCGCTGGGAAGAAGAACTAAGGAAAATCTCTCACCGCGACTACACCACCGGAAGTCTTGATGAACATGCCGATGAGACATCGATTTATAACCAGCGCGAAAGCGATGATATCGATTACGTCGTAAGTGGTGTGGTTTTGGAAGTTAAAGAAAATGAACATATCCTGCTTGAAGTTAGAAGTGCCTTTCATCCGGGTGACACATTGGAGATCATGCCGTTTGCCGGCGGAACTCTGATGCATACAATTGACTCGATTAAGACAATTGCTGATATCTCCATCCCCAAATCAAAACCGGGAAGTGTCGTAAAAGTTCCTTATACGGCAGGCGCAGAGAGATTCAATATCATCAGAAGAAAACTAGCGGAGGTGAGAGTATGAAGTTTATCACCTACGTAGAAAACGTTGCTCAGTTTTTAAAGCTCCATGAGTTGGTTACAGCTAAAGGGATTAGTTCATCAGAAGTTGAGGTAATCGTCGGGACCAGCGCCCTTTCTCGTTATAGCAATACGACAACAGAAGAGCTTTTAGAACTGGTTAATTTAAATCAAAAATTGAAAATGTCATTGGTTCTGGAGTGGGATGCCCTCGCTCAGGAATCACTTTTCCAAAAAAGCGTGGAGCTAATCTCGCGCCTGCCACTTCATGATTTTAAAGCAATCAGAGTGCAGGACCCGGGAGCGCTTAATTTGATCGTTGAAAAATACTCGTGGATGAAAGTCCAGTTGATCCTGGAAAACGGTAACCACAACTATGCGGGGCTAACTCGTTGGAGCTCTTTTTTAGGAGAGCAGCTGGACCGTCTGGTGCTTTCAAACGAACTCTCACGCGAGCACTTAAGCAAATACGCTTCTTCGTTGGAAAATAAACTAGAGATCCTGGTCTTTGGCCGCATTCTTCTGTTTTATTCTCCAAGACTGTTATTATCTCCACTTAAAAAAGAGGAGATTGCCCGCGATCTTGAAAACAAAAATATCGAGGCCTTTGGAACCAGTGAAGAGAGTCCGCACGCAGGCTTTCCTTTAATTGAAAACCGTCACGGGACATTTATGTTCAACGTGAAGGACCTCTATCTTCTGGAGCACCTGGAAGAGCTAAGAGAACTTAAAATCGGAGCGGTGAGATTTGATCTGCGCTTTGACGAGAGTTTTAAGCACCTGGAGTCTCTCCTGGATTTATACAGCGGTAAAGTCACTCATGAGAATATCGCTGCCGTAAAAACGAATCATGTGCGCCCGATGATCAAAGGCTTCTACAACATCAACAAAACCGATGTTCTTTTCACTAAATTAAAAAACAAACGCATCCAGAGACAGGACGACAACTACATCGGTGAGATCGTCGATGTGGAGCGCGACCAGCAGATGGCCTTGGTTATTAAATCGAAACATTTAAGCCTGGGGCTTGGTGACGAAATCCAATTTGTTACTCCAGAAGGAAAGACAAAAGTGATGGGTCTTAAGTCGATGCTTGATACCAGCAGAACTCAAAAAGAAAAGGCATCAACCAATGAAGTTGTGCTTCTTCCCTTTATCAGTGGAGTGGTGGCAAAAACTCAGGTGTATCTAACGAGAGGAGAGGTTCAGTGAAGAAAGTCTTAGCACTAATCTTCAGTTTTTTATCTTTTAATCTATTTGCACAAGGGGTGCACGATTACCAGTGCAGAAGTTATAATCACGGGACAATGATCTTTACGAACACTCGCCTGCAAGAAGTGATCGTAAAAGACCGCTTCGGCAACGAGCTTGAAATTATCTCTTTTGACCGCACTGAAAGCATTATACTCATGACTGAGCCGGAAACTCTGGTAATCACTTTTTCCCAAGAAGCGACTCCTTTTTTAAAGGTCTCTAAGCAAGCTGATAAAATCAGCGCTGAATTCGATGGGGACGCCTCTTTTCAATGCATGATTCCAAGATCTTAGATATTCCATGATTTTTTAACAATCGTCGTTCATAATAGATCCAGCTAGAAGGATTTATGGGGAAATGACATGCATGTATTGTTAGTGGAAGATGATCCAATCCTGGGAAAAAGTATCAAGACCACTTTGGAGCTTGAGTCTTTGAAAGTTTCTTGGGGAAAGAGCATCCAGGAAACCCGGGCGCTTATTGAGAACAATGAATTCCAGTGCATTCTTTTAGATATCGGGCTGCCTGATGGCAACGGGATCAATCTATGCAAAGAACTGAGAAAGGAGTTTCAGAAAACACCCATTATTTTCTTAACTGCGCAGACAGATGAAGAGTCACTCCTTTTGGCCTTTGATGCCGGAGGAAGCGATTTTCTTAGAAAGCCCTTCGGCCAAAGGGAGCTTTTGGCGAGAATCAAGGCCCACACCCGCGATGTGACTGGTTCTAAGTCCCATGCCGCTTACCGCGACCTGAGTGTGGATCTGGACAAGAGGGAAGTGCGCTATCAAGATAAAAGCATCGAACTCAACAACACAGAAATCCAGATTCTCTATTTTCTCTCTATCAATGCAGAAAAAGTGGTTACCCGTGAGCGCTTGATGGAATTTTTAGGAAAAGGCGGAGAGATCTATGACCGCACTATTGATTCGCACATCAGCCATATAAGAAAACAGCTTAAGGCCTTTCTGGTTTCTAAAATACAAATCCGCTCTGTTTATGGAGTCGGCTACAAGTTAGAAGTTGAAGAGTAAGAAGATGGTTAACAAAAATAAAAAACTGCTTTTTAAATTTATCCTCGCTTCTTTTATCATCAGTTTGCTGGCGGTGACCCTGGGCTTTTTCGGGACTCATTTAATTTTGAACTCACAGGAAAAACGCATTGAGGGGCATTTCATGCATGAGGCCCTGAGAACAATCGAGTTCATCCAAAAGAAAACTAAAATGCCAGTGGAGGAAATTGTTGAAGAGTACAACAACTTCGCCCAGGTTCCAAAAGAAGGGAAAATACGAACAGAGGGACTTGATGAAAGAAGAGGCAGAGGCAAACCCCCTGTAAAAATTTCGGTCATCGCCAGAGAACAGGCAACATTTAATCTGCCGCTTAATATCGGAGAGTATATTGAAATCAAGGGCAGCGTCTCAGACGTTAAGCGATTTAAAGATCAGGTCTATAATTACGATGGAAAGCACTTTTTAGTCTTTAAGTTCGAACCCGGCCCTCCTCCCGGGCCACCACCTGGAAAGCATAGGATTGATATTGGCGGAAGACCGCTTCCGATGTTCATGATCCCGCTTGTGCTGACTTTTGTGATCATTCTTTTTGTTATCACCGCTTCGGCATTACTAGTTCTCTATTTCTTAAAGCGCAAGGCACAGAAAGCAGAAGGAGTGCTGCGAGCACTAAAACTTGGGGATCTGAAGGCGAGATTTCCCATTTCTAAAATCGATGAAGCATCGGAGCTTATGCTGGAATTTAACCAGATGGCCGATGAAATCGAAAAGCTGGTTGTCGATTTGCGCGATATGGACAGCTTGAGAAGAAAACTTCTGCAGGAGCTGGCCCACGATTTAAGAACCCCCGTCGCTTCAATGAAGAGCATGCTTGAGAGCCTTCTCTATCAGGGGGAGCGCATGAATGAGAATCAGCGCAAAGAAGCTCTGGAGCTCACTTTAAAAGAAGTCGATTATTTTTACCAGCTGGTCGAAGACTTGCTTTTCCTCTCAGGTGTGCACGATTTGAAGTACCGTGGGAAGTTCTCCACTGTCGATGTAAATGATGTTATTGCCCATGAAGTGCAGGTGATGACGGAGATCAATAAGAAAGTAAAAGTCTCTTTTATTTATGACGAGTTTTATTTCATCCGCGCCGATCATCATTTGTTTCAGCGCCTGATGAAAAATGCTCTTTCCAATGCGGTCGATAATGCCGAGAGTGCAGTCACTGTACTAGTGAAAGAGGATGCGGATAAGGTAATCAGTATTGAAGTCAGCAACGATGGGCATGGACTGACAGCAGAGGAGATTGCAACCTTTGGGAAAAAACGCGCAACCAGAAGAATTAACGAAAGCACCGAAGGGAAGATCTCTGTCGGGCTTGGTGCAGTTATCATGAATAAGATCTGTGAAATCCATTCGGCCGAAATGAGCATTGGCAACAACGGGCCAGACCAAAAGAGTGGAGCAACGCTAAAGATGAAGTTCACACGTTTGGAAGTTTAATTTTTAAGGACATAGAAAACGACGGGAAGCCCGCCATTTTTAAAAGCGATCCGCTCGACGAGCTCTTCTTTTGATGGAGAGTACCTATATTCTTCCGGGATGATAATCCCCAGCCGAAGAGGAGAGAATTTAAGCCTGATCATAGAGATGATCTTCTTGTAATAATCGAGATTGATGTCGCTCTTTTCACCCACGCGAAGGCCGTAGGGAGGATTAATCACGACAATATTTTTCCCGCTTACGGCAGCACTTTCTTTAAACAAGTCTGCTGATGTGAATTGGATATTTCTTTCGGCCGCGTTTTTTTTAGCGAGAGCGATGACTTCAGGATTAATCTCAAAACCTTTAAATTGAGAAAAGAGCGAGGCAGGTCTTGAGACTAACCCTTCCAGGATTTTCTTTTTCTGGACTTCGTCAATCCAAAGCGGAGTGTGTTGGTAAGCGAAGCTTCTCTCGGTATTTACACTCAGGTAATCGTGTCCTTCAATAAGAAAGGTGCCCGAGCCGGACATCGGATCAATAAGAGTATAATCTTTTTCTGAAAGATTTTTAGTTGTCGCCAGAAGAAGCAAAGTCGCCAGGCTTTCTCTGATGGGAGCAAGTCCTGTGAAAATCTTATCGCCGCGTTTATGGAGAAGCTCACCAGTGGTGTCGAGGCTGATGGTGATGATATCATCTACAGCACGGTAGTAAATTTTAGGAAGGTTCTCGCTTTTATTTGCTTCAAGATGCTCGAGGTATTTTTTCTTCACCGGTTGCTTACGGTAGCTCTCCAAAATTCCGTCCTGAAGCGCTTTTTCGATTTTTCTAGAATCAAAAAGCCTGGAATTAGTGGCCGCTGCCTCAACTTCGGGGGCCTGTCCGATCAATAGACCCTTCCATGGGATTTTTGAAATCTTCTGAAATAATTTTGGAAAATCGCGGGCCTTAAATTCAGCGACTCTCATCAAAATGCGGGTGGGGGAACGTAGGATGTGATTGAGCAAAAATCCCTGCAGAGTGGTGGCGCTGATTAAAATCCCCGCCTCATCAACCGAGAGGATGGAAAGCGGATGATCTTTGAAATGTATCTCCCATTTTTCTTTTAATTCAAAGAGGCCCTGGTCAACCAGACCAAAAGGGTAGATGAGATAAAATTGCGCAATTTGTTCCATGGGTTGTTTATGGATGAATTGCACCAAAAAGTCAGTAAAAAAAAGGCCATGGGGGTTATGTCCATGGCCCGGATATCGAATATTGAGAAAGTTACGGGATTTCCCAATACCGTTAATTCTTAGAACATTGATTCTATTCGAAACAGTACACGTTTTTCGTTTGTCCCTTTAATCGGAGGAGAGGCATGAACAACCGCTCTTCCCTTGGCACTCGGATGAGCATGGCCTTTTAACAGAGTGATATTTTTTTCATGGGCCTTATGAATTTTAGTGTGATCAATGACGACTAATTCATTTTTTCCCTTACCCAGGTGCTCTCTGCGAACGTTGTCTTCATTGAGCCAGAGCGTGCCAGGCCCAAGAAGCGGGTAGACTAATCTCAAATGATTCATGTCGTAGTGAAAATACTTGCAAAGATCACCTTCGACTTTCTCCAAACTAATTCCCATATCAGGCGCATCGGTGACATCTGCAAAATGAGATGTCAAAGTTTTTACAAAATCGATTAGTGCCTGTTTTTCAGCGCACTCATCCATTACATAATAAAGATTATCCAGCTCTTTGATTGATTCTTCAAAGTTGTCTTTACTGACAATACACTTGAAAAAGGTAGGAAGCTTCTCAAAGTTATCTCTTAAGTAGGCACGTGGAGTTTCTGTATCAAAATCTGAAATATCCAAAAAACCTATGTTGTAATTTGGATGATGAATGGCATGCAATTCTTCAAAATTTCCTGCGTGAAGAGCTCCAACATTCATTAGTGCGCCTCTTCAGATGATGTGAGGTACTGCCCGATCGCTGAGTCCTGATAATGATTTTGCCAGTACTCTTTTCCAAGCGATAATTCCTCATCGGTTAAAAGTGCAGATTGAAGTTTATGAGTTAGCTCGTCCTTCAGATTTGTATTCAGGAATTTTTGTCCAATGAAAACGATTTCCTGAACGCGGTCGCCGAAGTCTTTGTGCCAGGTCTTTTTCACTTGAATAAGTTCCTCTTCATCAACTTCCCAGTCACTCATATCCATTGAAGCAAGCCATGCCCCTTTTGGCTCAAGTGTGCTGGTTCTGCCGGCCTGTGACCAAAGGGCCACAACAGAAGGAAGAGTCGCCACCCAGAAAAATCCTTTAGAGCGCACAACTTCATTGGGAAGATTGGTTAAAACATTCCAGAGTCTCTCAGGATGAAAAGGTTTCTGGTCCCTAAAAACAAAGCTTGAGATTCCATATTCTTCGGTCTCTTTTGTCTCATGCCCTCGAAGCTCCATCATCCATCCCGGATTGTTCATGGCCTCTTCGAAGTTAAAGCGCTCAGTATTTAAAATTTCTGCTACTTCAATTTTTGATTGTTTAGATTCAAGAATTTTAGCTTTTGGGTTAATTTTTTTAAGTATCCCCATCAAGCGGATTTTCTCATCAATGGTAATAAGATCCAGCTTATTAATGATCAGGACATCGGCGAATTCAATCTGTGAAATAAGTAGGTCAGTGATGGTGCGCTCATCTTCAGGGGAGAGCTCCATACCTCTTTCTTTAAGCTCAACTGCTTCCATATAGTCGCGGTAGAAATTAAATCCATCCACTACAGTAACCATGGTATCAAGGCGGGCAAATTGCGAAAGTGAGATACCATTCTCGTCCTCAAAAGTGAATGTCTCGGCCACAGGAATCGGCTCGGAAATACCGGTCGATTCAATCACCAGGTAATCGAACTTTTTTTCCTCAGCTAGCTTTTTGATTTCCACTAAGAGGTCTTCTCTAAGTGTACAGCAGATGCAGCCGTTGCTCATTTCTACCAATTTTTCCTCGGTTCTTATAATGCCGGCGTCGATGTTGACTTCACTCATGTCGTTGACGATGACAGCGATCTTAAGGCCGTGGTTGGAGCTTAGGATGTGGTTCAAAAGGGTGGTTTTACCAGCTCCTAAAAAGCCGGAAAGGACGGTGACGGGTAGTTTTAATTGCGATTCATTTGCATTTTTCATGTTTTGAATAATGCAATTGATTCGCAAAAGTGTCAAGGGTTCTTTTTGGATCAAGGTTTTTGGTTTAACACCGTGAAATAAAAAGGCCCCGACTAAAGTTGGGGCCTTTATAAATTTTTAGTTTGGATGAATTGAGATTGCTTCGATACTTAGTTTTTAGATCATTGAATAATTACTTCGATTGAGTGCAAACTAACTTTTTATCATCTCTGTAAGAACCAGTTGTTTTTTTATTCATAGTAACGAGTTCAGCAACTACTGAATCATCTTCAGCGTCGAAAAATGTTGTTACAGTTTTTGAAGGAAGTGTTTCAACGAACTTTGTCTTAGTATAAAGTCCGTCGAGACTTTCTTCCTCATTTCCTTTCGAATCATAAACATAAATCTCACCGTACTTAGGAGAAAGCTCATAAGATTTACCAGTTTGAGAACTAATACACTTTACCTCTGCTGCAAAGGCCGAAGCCGAAGCTATAGACAGAACTGCAATAAACATTTTCATAAGAACTCCTTGTGTTTTATTAATGACAGTCTTTTACCATCAATAAAAAAGTTTAGTAGGTCAGCTATAAAACTTTCACGAGGGGATACTTAAAAAAGTGAATGCATGATTCATGGTTTTAATCCATCATATTCTAAAGATATCTTCGCCTTATCAATCAAGAATCTCACTTGCCTTTATCCGCTTCGCTTTATTAAGAAGCAGAATTACCAGCAAAAGCTTAAGCTCGCTCCTATATACTCTTTGGGGAACATGGCGCCCCGATACGTATACCTGGAGCAAATTTGAAAAGTTGATCCTTTAAGTTTTCCTAAAGCTCTGATCGCTAATTACTAATGAAGTATCCAAACATCAAAATGACTTAATCTCTTTTGGGAAAAAACCGAATGAGCTCTATGATTTATTCAGTTTCTAGAGCATTAAATAATTTAAGGATTAGTAATCACAATGGAATTTATTAGGAGCCTTTTAATCATCGACAAATCAAACGATGAGTCTGCTCAAATAAAAAAGCAGGTCATGGAAAAGAGCAGTAAATTCTCAGTTTTTACATTAAGCGGCCGCGCACATTTAGCGGAAACAGTTAATGAGAACGATACAAAATATCTTTTTTTGAATGCTAACATTGGCAAAAAAGAGGTCTTCTATATTCTGCGTTTTTTTACAATGTTGAATGAGAAAAATAAATCAGAAATCCCTATCTTCTTTGCATGTGAAGATTATGAGCTTTTACAAGAAGTCCTGACTGATTTTTCATCTCTTAAAAAACTGCAAGTTCTCCACACGCCTCTTGATATTGGGGACTTGGTTGAAAAACTTTATATTTCAGCGTTTGGAAGCACTATTGATGCCTCAAAAACCAAAAAAGGCGACCTGAACGTAGACCTGGAATTTATGAACGTGTTTATTACGAGCACGATAAAAACATTAGCAGAGATGGCCCAAATTTCTGAACTTATTCATTCTTCTCCAATCCTAATGTCACAAGTTAAGGAGCCTTTGAATATTGCGATTTCATCAAAAATTATGATTTCGTCTATTTATTTTAAAGGAAGCTATTATATTGCTTTCCCCAAAGAAACTTTTTTTAATTTTTATGAAAAAGTGGTGATGGAAAAATGCACAGAAATTAACAACGACAATAAAGACTTCGTTAGCGAGCTTGCCAACATCATTTATGGGCAATGTAAGAAAAAGTTCTCTGATGTCGGCTATAATCTTGATATGGTTATCCCGTCTATTCACTTAGGCGAAATAAACTATTCTGTTGTTGTGCTTATTCCTTTTAATAGTCCATTTGGAAAATTCTATTTGGCAGTGGCGCCTGGGCTTATTTAGAATTAGGCCCCAATACTTTCAAATTTGGTAATACAGTGAAATAAAAAGCCCCGACGAAAGTCGAGGCGATTGTAAATTCTTAGCTTTGATGAATAGGAATTGTTTTGCTGTCTAGAGGTTTGAGCCACTCGTAATTTAATTTCGAGTTGCTATCGTTTTTAAAGTAAGAATTATTTCCAAGAACATTGCAATGAATGACTAACATAGACATCGCAGTAGTGGCTTGATCTTGGATTAAATGTTTGCCACTTATGATTTAAAATTTTTCCCTCATTAAATTCATTGATTGGATAACTCTTTCCAAAAAGTTTAACCGAAGCTAATTCTGGTTTATATAGGGTACTTGGATTGATCTTTACTGTTTCGCTACGGTATTCTTCATCTTTCACGTGGTGGTCAAACGACAGTTGGTATTGGCCATTGATCTCAGATGAAGAGAAGGTTTTCGTTGATTTATATCCGCAAGATGATGATTGGGATGGAACTTCGACTGTATAGTTGCAGGTAAAGCCTGTTACTTTTTTAATGCTAGAAGCTTTTCCAAAGATAGCTTGGTAAGTGCTTTCAAAACTTGGACTCGTTTTTATAGTAACATGGGAAAGTTTTGGATTATCAGAAAAACGATAATAAAAATAGCTATCTTGGTCTAAAGTAAATTGTTTTTTGAGGTACAGTGATCGAATGACATCTTCTTTTTTAATAAATTGAATCTGATCAGCATTCATCTTAGCATCTTTATAAGTTTCTTTTTTATAAATAGGATCAGGATAGTTATCAGTGTTGTCAGGTTGATTCGTTTTAATATTTATAAAAGATTCAGCGTTTGTTTTGGACGATAAGTATGTAGGATTTTTTGTAAAAACTTCTAATGTAAAACATCCTGAACTAGGGTTTAAATGAGAATATTGGCATTTTTTTGAATAGCCATCCTCAGTAATTTGGTGAAATTTAAAATTGTAACCAATTATCTGGGAGCCAATCAGCAACTCTTTTTTTGGAATAATTACTTTTTCTATTTTAGCCCTATAGGGGTAGTTAGCATTATCCAGAGATTTTTTGTAAAACACTAAGCCTTGTACCTCAAGTAACTTATTCCATGTATCACATAGAAAATTTTCCGGACGCATGAATCTTTTAAAAAAATCGAAATCAAAGCTAATGAAATATCTACCTTCTTTTGGTTGTAAAATGGTACCATCAGGTAACTTAATAGCTTCATTCAGTTTTCCATGTGAATAAACGTCATTAGCAGATATATCTTGTGCAAGAGCACAAGCATCAAAACTAGCACTGATATCTTCCCAAAAATCTTCAGGTAATGTACTTTCTACGACTCCAAAGTAATGGATTCTGCCAGAGTCATTACTTGTTACAGAGTTAAGAAGATAGAACTTTGCTTCAATTATTTGCGGGCTGGTTGTGTCAGCATAAAGACAGAATGACATTAAAAAAATTACTATTGAAAAAAACCATTTCATAAAAACTCCTAAAAATCTCCAAACGGTCTAGCAAAAGGATCACTGATTAAGGTTGAGCTCTTACAGTACACCCATCATCTTCGTCACAAAAACTCATCATGCTGGTATAATCACCACCAAGACCAATCGGACCAGGATCAAAGGGATATAACTCTATTATTTTTGATCGTTTTACATACCAAAACTTAACTGGCCTTATATCAATTCGACAATAAGGGTAAGTAGTCATTCGAGCGGATGCTGATTCCAGAATTTCTACCGATCTATCGTGGTATCTTATCGCCACGTCTACTTCCAGTTTTACGGTGTATTTATTTGTTGTACAAATATTTACATATCGTAGTCGATCATGACTAAATTCTACTTCCGTGCGGTCGATATATTCATTATTCTTCAAAGGAGGTCGTGCAGATGAAGTAGGGTAAGCTCGCTGGTCAAACCAAGTACCTTCAATATCAGATGCGTTTGCCGCAAGACCAGAGAGTCCGATCATAATAGATACTAATATTAAAATCTTCATCATAACTCTATCTCCCTAAGAAAATAATTTGTGGGACATGGATTGATATCTGCAAACTTTCACTTAGAAAAGGTCTATAGATAATCCAATGGGCATTTTGTTTGCGACTAGGGACTAAAGTGTTGTGTTTTTCTGCTCAAATCTTTTTTTCGCAACAGTGTAGTGTTTATGATGACATCTGTAAAATATTCACATGGGTAAGAAATTGTCGAATAATTTGGCAGTAAAAGAGCCTAGAAGACGCTTGAAGCAAGTAAGGGGGATCGGGCACGAGTAGAGTTGCTTCACTGTTTGGTGGTTCG
>JBEIPI010000182.1:0-3072 GCA_040377165.1 Bacteriovorax sp. | reverse complement strand
TAACAAAAGGAGAAAAAAATGAAAGTAGTAACAATTGCTCTAATCGCTCTATGCTCAGTTCAAGCGCATGCCTTTACAACTGTAACTCTTAAAAAAGATTTAGCTCTTAAGGCGTCAGATTCTGGAAATTTAGTTTTCGAGGTAGATGAAACAAATTCATTAGGAAATGATTACTGTTACCTGAATCTTGTTTCACGCAAAAATGAGGAAAATGTTGTATTAAAGAAAGGTACAAAGTTTACTGTAAATGAAGAGACTAATCGTTGTGGACAAGACTGGGGAAGACAATGTCGCCTGAGTCTTGGAGCTTATTCTCAAGAGAGCGAGGCGGAGCTTGGGTTAATTTGTAAAGATAGAGGAGTTTTTGCACAAAAAATTTCAGCTGCAAAAATCAATAAGCTGCTTAAGAATTATATCGAAGTGAAATAAAAGAAATTATTTTGGGCCAGGCCTTTCGGCCTGGCCATTTTTAGATTTCTTGCTGTAATTTTTCTTTGAACTCAGAGTGGCTCATAAAGGCCTGCTCTTGAGTGTAGTCTCCGGTTCTTACCGAAGCGTTGAAGATCTGCTTTTCAACTTCAATCTTGGTGTTTACATCTGTCGTGAAGTTGCTTCCTAAGAGTCCGCGTTTTGCTTGCATGCGGGCCACCGGAGCTTGGGCGAAAATCTGTTTTAAGATGGCCTGCGCATCCATATCAGTATCACACCATCCACCAAGCGCATTCATAACGGAAACATTGAACTCTTTACCGCTTAGAATAAGTGAGCGGGCCACATTCTGGCTTAAGTAAGGTGCCAGGAAAGAGAAGACACCACAGGCCGGTGTCAGGCCTTGGGAGAGATGATCAAAAGAGAAAACAGCGTTTTCTTTGGCCAGTCGAATATCAGCGGCGAGTGCCAGCTCAAGACCAATACCCTTTGTTCCATTTTTTAAATCCATAACCACGGTTTGTGGCAGACAGAAAATAGATTGAGAAATAGTCGAGAGTTTATGCAGGATTTTTTTCAGTTTGTCTTCGGGCATCGTCTTTAGCTCTTCCGGGTCAATCCCCTGAATGAAGTGGTCGCCGTAAACAGTGATGTAAAGTGACTGGACTTCCGGGTGAGAAGCCGACCATGCAAGGATTGATTCAAGCTCAAAGAGAGTTTCAAGGTTAATGAATTTTTTTCTGAATTTAATTTCCAGTGACTTTGAGTCTGTTACCAGTGTGGTAGCGATGGTGTTGTAGCTGAAAATAGGAATTCGTGTGAGTGCTTTCATAAACCTTCCTTGGTGGATCAAACACTGATTGGTGGCCTGGGCCTAAGAAAGAGAGTCATTCTCTTTCTGTATCTATTCTTTCAAAAGTTAAAAATGAATGTAAAGTGTCTTTCATTTTTTTTGTGACAATATTTTGGAGGAGTAAGAGTTTGTTGGGTAAATCGGGCGTTTAGATACCGGATTAAAATAATCAATAATTAAAATTTGGCCTTAAACTGAAACATAGTCGTGACTTGACGGTCACTGTTGGTCTTGGCGGTGACCGCAAGTGAGGAGGCCTTGCTGAGCTCAACTTCGTGTTGGACGGCCACAAAACTCTTAGGTCCGGTTGCGCCCTGAGTTCCACCGAATTCAGTGGTGAGTTTTCCATATCCACCCATATCGGTGACTTTTCCAAGTGAGAAGGCCTTTTCGCCTGCGCTGTCTGTGGAAAATTTTGCGGTAACTTTCCCTAATGCATCCGATTTCAATTCGCTTGAAGCGCTTACTTTTGAATAATTATCTGAAGGCCTTTGATAGAGTTCAAGCTCCAGGTATTTACTACTGTGATCAGTAAGCGAAAGGCTCAATGTTTGAGCGTTAGTTGTTTTTAAATCAGACTTTGGGTCATCAGCGGCCTTTGGGGTGATCACTGTTTCATTTTTAATGTTCCCGTTAAGGTTCACTCCTGCGCCTTCATCGAGAGTCACTTTCATCGGGATAACGGTTACGATTTCTTTTGTCCCCAATGTGTTGTTGATAGCGTTTACTTTTACCCAGTCTTTTCCTTCGCCACCAGTGAGAGCAACTTCGGCAGCCTGTTGGTTGAAGCTGATGGCGGTTTTGGTCTGAAGGCTCAGGCCTTCGGCGATTTCTGCCGTTCCTTTTGCTTTGAGTAAGCTGATATCCGTCGGAACCACACCGTCTCTTAATTTCACACTTGGAACGATATCAATGTATGGGCCTTCCGGCTCAGGGGCCTCTTCACCGATGCCTTTGATCTTCTTAATCAGATCAACAGCAACTGATGGTTTCTGCATTTCTTTTTCCAAAAGTAGCTCAGCGGCACTTGGCCTATAAGTGAAGTAGCGGATAATCGCCTTGCCATCTGGAAGCATCTGCACTTCCACTAAAGTGTTTCTTTGCGCTCCGGATCCGCGGTAAAGATAAATAATTTCTTTTCCGCCTTCAGGGATGTATTGGATACTCTCTAAATTGGGAACATCAATCAGCTCTTCGCTTTTTATCGCGAGCGTTCCATTGAATTTTATTCCAGTCTGTTCGATATTTCCGAATTTACGGCAGTTGATTTGTCCGTCTGGCTGCTCGTATTTTACCGTGTAATAAAGGAACTTAAGGCCGTTGAGATTGAGACCAATTTGATTGGCGATGGAAACATCATCGCCTTTTTTGATTTTGCTCAGGATCTTGGTGATGTCATCGCTCAGGCGTAAATATGAAGGACAGGTTGTACAGTCAGACTGATCGACAATAGCGCCGTCAACAAGTTCGATACCGTTTTTTTTCCCGCTGTCTTTTTCAGCGATGTAGGCGTCGATGGCGGAGTTGAGTTTCGTCAGGTCCGGATTGGAAGTTGTTGTCCCTGCCATCTGAGAGTCAAATTTTGTCACTACGTTTTTGTACGTCTCATTTTTTTTGAGTAGTTTCTCAAATTGAGATTCCTGTGCATAAATAGCACCGGTAAACAAAGCAGAGTGAATGGCAAAGAGGACGGAAAGTTTCATTACCTTATTATCTCCCGCATAGCTTTGCGGGTATTTATAGAAATACTTTAATTTTGCAGGGGTCTGGAATTTTAGGGGTGAGCTTTG
>JBEIPI010000158.1:0-5447 GCA_040377165.1 Bacteriovorax sp. | reverse complement strand
GCGGATGTAGTAGCGCCATCAGACATGATGGATGGCCGCATAGGGGCAGTGCGCGATGCCCTAGAAGAGCACGGTTTTATCTACACGCGTATTTTGGCTTACTCAGCTAAGTATGCTTCAGCTTTTTATGGCCCGTTTAGAGATGCACTTAATTCTGCACCTAAAAAAGGTGATAAAAAAACTTATCAGATGGATTATGCCAACGTCAGAGAAGCTCTTCGTGAAGCTTATCTTGATGAGTCTGAAGGCGCGGACATTTTAATGGTAAAACCTGGGCTTCCATATTTAGATGTCATCAAAACATTAAGAGACAACACGACACTTCCAATCGCAGCTTACAACGTGAGCGGGGAGTACGCGATGGTGAAGGCCGCAGCTGAAAAAGGCTGGATCGATGGCGAGAAAGTCATGATCGAAATGCTTTGGGGATTTAAGCGTGCGGGGAGTGATATGATTTTAACTTATTTTGCTAAGGACGCTGCGAGAGTGCTTCAACGCTAAATCCCAGGCACCTTGTTAATTCTCATTACTTTTTCATAAGTCTCAAGATGAGAGTTCGTGTGACGTCTCGACTGCACACAATCTTTTTCTGTATTCAATTCAAAATCATCCGCCCCTTGAATTAAAATTCCTTCAACTTGTCCGTTATTTTTATTGAAAACCGGTGAGCCTGAGTTTCCACCGTAGGTGTCCAGGTTCGCAGTGAAGTAGTTGCGGCGAAGATAAAGTGATCTTAATTTTGTCTCTCTTTCAATATCGTTGAAGCGGCTTACTTTTCCACCATCAGTCGCCTTCATCGGAAGTCCCATCGGGTGCCCGATAACCACTAATGGAGTGTTGAGCAGCACTCGTCCAAATTTTCTCATCTTAAGTGGAACATACCCTTGAACCTCGCGGTCGAGTTCGATGACAGCATAGTCGTTTACTTCTTTTTTATCGTAAGCGTATCTTTGAACGATGATTTTTTTACAAGAGTAAACTTGTGATGATTTAAGTTCTGTCATGCCTTCTTTAAAACCAAACACCCAGCGGAAGTCCGTGCATTCCTGCGTGTTTCTTGCACAGTGGCCGGCAGTGACTAAGGTTTTAGGGCCCGCAAGAAATCCTGAACAGTTCCCAAGTGCTGGCTGGTCAGCAAAACGCTCCTCCGCACACAGGTTTGGAATAGATCGGTTAAGGGCGATATAAGGAAATAAAACGCGGGTTGGATCGTTTCTATCTTCGGTTAAGCGTCTCTTGGAAACTCTCACAGCAACAGAGTTAGCTTTTTCAATAAAAGAAGAGTCACTGTATTGGTCGATTTCATGACGGTCATCTTCACCGTAGATTAAATCAATTCCCGGATGAAGTTCGACGGCAAAAACAGCGCTAGAAAATAATGCGCTTAAAGCAGACGCAGTAATGCCCAATGATCTAGTGATAGAACGCCCCATACAAGCCCCCCAAGGCCCTTTTTTTGAAAAGAAAAATGTCATTAAAGTGAGAACAAGAATCCCCAGGGCATTGATACGTTTCGGGTTACACTCAGGCAATACAGGGAGTAAAGATTATAGGCTCAAATAAAAAGGCCCGCATAAGCGGGCCTTGGATGATGTCTTTTTAGGAACTTAGAACCAGAAAGAAACACTGCTGGCAAGCTTGAAAGCTTCCTTATTAGCGTTTCTTACGTCTCTGATAAAGCTTCGGTTTTTAACCCCATTTCTAGAAGCTATCTTCTTCTCATATAAACCACCAACAGTGATCTGAGCTGATTTTGTCAGCTTGTACTTAACAGCTGATTCAAGCTTGTAAGTCCAGATCTTGTAAGTAGCATTGCTTTTATCGGCCTGAGCAGTTGTCGCTGTATAGTTGTTAGTGAATGTGCCGTCGATTTCAGTGAAGTCAGCGTATGTGTGCTGGTGATCTTTTACGTAAAGACCTTCAACGTTTTCAACCAGGCTCCACTTCTCGTTTAAGAAGATTTCCATCCCTGTTTGAAGGAAGTATTCAGTTTTTGCTTTAGTAGTATAAGCTTCATAGGGAAGTTTAGAAGAAAACCCGTAGAGAGCGTCTACCCAGATTTCCATTGCGCTGTTTTCGAAATTCAGTCCCAGGTCCACAGCGTAGTTTGCTTTGTTGTGGTATCTGTTTTTGTAATAAAGCTGACCGAAAGTTACCTTTAGGGAGTCAGTTGCGAAAAGCTCTAGCTTGTTGGCAAGACCAACTTGTTTGCTGGTATTGAAAGCTGTGACTTCTTCAGTTTTGTATCCAGTGATTGTTTTTTTTCCGCCAGAAGCAGTGGCGCTTACGTATTGAAGTTTGTTGTTTTGATCAGCGTATAATTCAGTGCTGTCTCCCCAGAAAGTGAACTGGTCGATGAAGCCCAGTGAGCGTCCACCGTAAGAAACTGCAAGGAAGGCCTTGCGGCTGACTTTTCTGTAGTTGTTGTCACTTTGGATAACAGAGCCACCGTCTTGGTATGAGTTTTCAACAGCACCCCAGTGAAGGTTTTGAAAGCGAACGACACCTTTACCAAGAGAGATTCTCACGTTTGGGATACCTTTATAAGTCGCATAAGCTTCTTCAAAGATATTGTTCTCTTTGTCTAGTTTTCCATCGAGATCGAGTTTGATGGCAGCAGACATATCGTCTTGCACAGCTAATATTTTCAAATCAAGAACGCCGATACCGACAACGGCCGCGCCTTTTTGACTTTGAACTTTTTCGTAGTTGAGAGCATCAAGTGCGATGAAACCGCGGACAGAAGCATCTAGTGCGTGTGCATTTACTGGCAATAAACCAGGAACTAACAGAAGCGTGAAAAGCAGCTTTTTCATGATCCCCCCAAAACATCAATTTAGATGGGGGGACTAATATCACTTCTCTTGCTCTTTTTCCAGACACTTTTCGACTTCGTCGAAATAAGAGTGGTATTCGCCTTTAGTTGGGCAACCCTTTGAGGCCACGTAGCGCTCTGGAGTCCCTGATTGCTCAGGTTGGTGTGAACATGACACCATAATAGATCCAAGTGTAAGAATTAAGCTCATTGTGATGACAGATTTCTTCATATCATCCTCCTTTAAAGATAGTTTACTCCCAATCTTTATACGGAGGAAGATAAGAATAGTTGCCTAGTGGATTTTAAAAAATGAAGTCTAAGTTTGATTTAATTGATGAAATTTTCAAGTCCATGAAATTCCGAAGGCCTTTCACTCGCTGTAAAGTAAAGACCGTGCATAATACTAGGGTGTTCAAAGCTGGAGCTGATGATTGCACGCAAATCTTGACGAGATCTTAACAGAGAAATCACCGGGCTTATGCCAATGAGTGAGGGTTTTATCACCAGAGGTGAAAATAATTTATTTGAATTGATGAGTGAGGGAAGTGATTCATCGATAGCGATGTTGATTTTGGATCTTTTTTGAAACAAAAAAGTGTCGTAGAAATTCTTCAGAGGCTCTTCAATATAATCAATTTGCGAAAACGCCTTGTTTAAGAGGTGCTTCTCCAGATTTTCATGAAGCGAGATAAGTTCACCAATTTCAAAGCGGCGGTTTCCATCGAGGCGAAATTTCATCGAAGGATTAAGCAGGTGAAGCTTTTGAAGGAGCTCCACCACCAAATTCTCTGCCTTTGGTGTGATTTTTATTTTAAGGCATAAACTCTCTTTATAAACACTGATATCGTCAGTAGGTTTATACAATTCATTAATCATGACCGGATGATGTGGCACCAGGTGAGCATGAGTCTTCGAGATGATCCCCAGGAGAATGCATTCGATATTAAAGAGCGTCTCGCTGTGGATGCTGTTTAAAAAAGCATCCGGCTCATTTGTCAGGTTGAAGAATTTTTTAGTGAAATCAATGCTGGCGAAATCAAGAGCGTATTGCTCGAAGAATATTTTTATCTTGTAGGCCATCTCCTGCAGTGTCGCTTGATGAAGGCCGGGCAGGACTGAAAGAAAGTAGTCTTCTTCAAGCACACTCACTCTAAGAAACAAATTTTCAGTGAGGGATTTCCCCCTTACCGGCACCGGACTTTTATAGGGAATGCTCAGGTACTGAAATTTTGTGGCGATCATATTCTAAAACTGATGATCATACCGGCCGCGACCATAAGGCAGTAAAGTAGGTTATATTGGGCCGTTCTTTGTAAGGCCGTATTGAGTTTAGAGTCAATCGGGTGATAGAGAATCTGCAGCCATGTTTTATGGAAGAATAAAGGCAGGACTAAAACCGGCATTAACCATTTAAAGTTGTAGCTCACGGCCACATATAAACACACCAGCATTGAAAGGACGATAGTTGTGATGCAGAGTTTTCTCTGAAAGCTCTCGCCGAATCGAACCGCAAGGGTTCTCTTGTTTGTTTCACTGTCTGAAGCGATGTCGCGAAGGTTGTTCACGGCCAGGATGCAGGCGGAGATAAAGCCCGGCCCCATTCCTAAAATCAGCGCCAGGTTTGAGATGGTGTGGGTTTGTAGGTAAGTCGTGCCAGCAACTGCGACCACTCCGAAAAAAATGAACGCCGCGATTTCTCCCAACCCATTGTATGAAAGCGGGAAAGGTCCTCCGGTGTATCCGTAAGCGAAGTACAGTGAAAAAAGTCCGATGGCCATAATCACCGGGCCTCCGACCACCATCAAGTAGATCCCCAATAAAAAGGCCACGAATAAAGTGAGGATGAGAGCGTTTCTCATTTTTGTAAGGCCAATAAGCCCACTGCTGGTCACGCGGGTAGGGCCCAGTCTTTTTTCATTGTCCACACCTCTTAGGGCATCGAGGTAATCGTTGGCCAGGTTGCTGGCGATTTGTAAAAAAAGCGCGCAAAGAGCGGTGGTCACCGCTACCAGTATGTTGATGTGTTTGGTTTCGATATAGGCCACAGCTAGTCCAAGCAGGACCGGGGCCAGGGAAGCAAAAAGAGTCTTAGGGCGAATCGCCATTATCCAGTTTTTCATAATTATAATTTAATCGTTCTCAGTTGATCGTAAACGTTTTTATTGGTTTCGTGGTCGATAAAAACCTCCATGATAGTATGGTGGTTTTTACTCTGCATGTCTTTAAATCCTTTTTCAAAATCTTCTCTGGTTGAGACACCGGTGTAGTCGATGCCGAAAGCTTCGGCCACTTTCTTGAAGTTCTGTCCATGAGGGCTGGTGATGTAGTCAAGCACCGGGCGCTCTTTATGGATCGGAAGCAGGGTGAAGATTCCGCCGCCGTCGTTATTGACTACGATAATTTTAAGCGCAGTCTTTAAATCCTTCAGGAAATAAAGCGAGTTTAAATCGTGGATGAAAGAAACATCTCCCACTACCAGGTAAACCTCTTTTTTAGATCCATCAGCAAAACCGCATGAAGAGGCGACAAAACCTTCGATCCCACTTACTCCACGATTGGTGGCGATCTTTAAATTCTTTCTATTCTCATACGAGAAGTAGGCATCAAATGAGCGCACGACAGTCGAGTT
>JBEIPI010000131.1:0-7378 GCA_040377165.1 Bacteriovorax sp. | reverse complement strand
TGAAATGGTCGTGTTATGTGAAAAATGGTCAGCACTTCGCCGAGCTGTATTACCATGCACCTCATTGCGAATACCATGCGAAGGCATTTTCAGACAATCTTTACCACAGCATTGATATGGCCGTGGATAAGATTGAAAAACAAGTCTTTAAGAAGAAAGATAAATATAACAAAATTCACCGCAAGCAATCTGATGTCGTCATCCTTGATCCGGATTCGGCATGGACAGATTTCAGCGAGGATGAAGACGTAGCTTAATTAATAGCTCTCAGGATTTTTCCTGAAGTGCTCTATTAAAAGTTGATATTCTTTCGGGTGAACCGGGTAGGTGACTACCGGTTCACCCGTTTTTGTTTTTGGCTCCAAATCAATCCATCCTCGGGTGATTTTTTTCACCGTTTCGATATTCAAAACAACAAATTTATTGGTCGCGATCTTTATCGGTCTGTCATAGTCAGAAAGTGGTTTCCCGTCGAGTTTTATGTCGTAGATACGGTTGACGAATGGGATGCCCCATTTTCTGATTTTAAAGCTTAAATTAGGAGAAATAGCAGGGGAAAATGAGGTTGAAATAAAGCGGTAGAGCTCCATGAAACTAATGATCGTCTTCACCTCTTTTGGCGTAAGATAGAAAGACACAACATCAACTCCCGGCGCTTTTTTATCGTCAAATCCGATTGAAACCGCTTCAAAAATTTCTGCACGGGTATACGGAGTGTTTTTGTAAAAAGACGTGCGAACCAGTCCCATTGAGGTGAAATAGGCGTCAACTTTGTCGTCTGTTGCTGAGGAATTGAGCTCCCTCATGATTGCACTCGTCACTAATTCACCCATTGGATTGGGGACTTCACTTGATCTCTGGTAACTTTTTTTAGGAGTGAATACAACTTCGGCCGGATCCTCTTTGTGGCCCATTAATTCGAAGGACTCTTTTCTCCAGCGGTCAATGCGTTTTTTCCATTCAGGATTTTCCGGGATTTTGTCGGTGATAGTGATGACATGATTTTTCTCCGGGTAAAGGAGTTTCACTTTTTTAGTTTTTGGGTTGTAGGTGAATTCCATTAATCCCAGATTTTCCCCGTAAGATCCGGTCTGATTGACCGGGATTCCGTTAACGATGGCGAATTCCTGTTTGTGGGTGTGCCCGGCGATAAATACATCCAGACCTTTGAGTCTCGAAGCGAGTTTATGGCTTTCTTTTCCTCCACCATGCATAGAAAGAATAACCAGGTCTACCTTGTGTTTTTTTCTCAACTCAAAGATCATTTTATTAAGATGATCGCCTAGTTTGTTGAGTTCTTGATCGGAGTCTTCATCATCAAACCCCACGAAATGAACATCTCCTCGTGTTGAGCGGCTGACCAGGCATCCGTCTGGCCCTAATATTCCGAGGAATCCCACTCGCAAGTTGCCTTTGGCGCTTTTAAAATCCTTCACTAAAAAGCGGCGGATAAGGCGGTCATCTCCCACATATTTACTCAGAGGAGAATTGAGGGACACATAGAGATTGCTCGCCACGAGAGGCAGCGCTGGTTGATGCTGCTGCATTTTTTTGAACATGATTTCCAGCCCGTCGTTATGGGCGTCGAATTCATGATTCCCTAATGTCACCAGGTCGTATTTGTTCTCAATAAAAAACTGCAGTTCCGGAAAATCTGGTGACTTTGAAAGTGCTATTGATGAGAAAATGGTTCCAGCGAAAAAATCACCGGCATCAACTCCAATGACAATCTCTTCCTTCTTCTTTTTTTTCAGCTCCTGAATCACCGATGAAAGACGGGAGAAACCACCGCGTTTTTCGTAACTCTCACCAGAGGGAACTTTCACTCCATCCAGGTGGGAGTGCAAGTCATTGGTGTGGTAAACACTGAAGGAGATTTCCTGTGAGGAAAGGGCAAAAGAGAGCAGAAAGAGTGCTAAAAAGAGTGGTTTTTTCATAGATAAAACTCTACAAAAAAAGCTTATATTTGCCTATTAAAATTCTGGCACGGAGCTTGTAATTATACCTGGTAATTAGGGAACAAACCCCCTAAATGTGAGTAAAAAGAGGCACCGAAAATAACGGTGTTTTGACGGCTGTCAAAAAAAGAGACACTTAATGACTTTATGGAAAAGACTATTATCGGCCCTTTTGTTCTTGAGCCTCAGTGCTTGCGGGGTGAAGGTTAACACCAATAAAAAAATGCCTTTTCTTGAAAGCGAAATCAGCTTCTTGATGATTGAAAAAAAATGCTTTAGCGGCAAGGCCGATATGGAGCAGATTAGCCAGGATATTGCGACTTATTTTTATGAATACCAGCGCATCAATCCAAGGGCATTTATGTTTGTTCCCTCACGTGTTTATGATTACAAATCTCCACTAGTGATCAACATCCAGCAGATGAAAGTCAAGTTTGATGAGATTAAAGCGAAAGTCTCAGATGCGGACTATATGAGCGCCCATGCTATAGAAGTTGAGAATGACCTTTATTATCTTCACCAAAATGCCATGAGATTTGAAGGCAGCAAATGCTCGTTTTCATCTCTGATTCAAAAAAAGAACAACGACATCAGGCCTTATTTAAAACTGAACGATTTCTGCCGGGAAAAGAGCGGGAGCGAATCCTGTTCAGCCGACATTTTTAAGCGCATCACTTCCAGCGACGCACTTTTTGTTGAAGAAAGCACCATTAGTATGTGCCGCTCTTTTGACCCAAGCAATGTCAATTGCCAGGCCCAGTATACCGTTCAAAAAAGAGACAGGACAAAACTGCACTCTTTAGTAAGTTATTATCAAAAACGCTTCGAAAAAGAGCGGTTTTCCAGCCTGTTCAAACTGAGAAATGCGCACCTGAAATTTGCCTGCCAAAAAAGTGAGGGTAGCACTGTCATGACTTTAAAAGTTTCAAGTATCAATCATGATATGATGGCGCTGCAAGAGCTGGTTGATTACGTGGAGACAACCTGGGGGCGTCCTGACTTCAGGTTAAAGATAGAGCTGGTTGAAACCAAAGGAAGCGACGTGATAGAAATCATTCCTTCTGCAACTATGATTTCATACGTTCCAGACAGTAATAATAGGCAGATTTACTTAAGCATGATGCTGGATTTGAATACCAGAAAGAAAGTTTTGGCCCATGAGTTTGGTCATGTTTTAGGCTTCCCGGACTGCTACACCGAGTTTTTTGACAATCAAAAGAAAGACCTCATTTACTACGAAATGGGCAGTGAAAATACCAACATTATGTGCTCTATGAAAGAGGGAGTCGGCGTTCCCCATGACTACTTCGATCAACTCTTACAGAACTCTTGCGTCTTTAACTAAAAAAGAGCGATAATTAATTTATGACGGAAAATAATCACCAACACGACGAAGAAGGTGGAACGGCCACCATTGTAAAGAAGAAAGTCCAGCTTCCAAAAAAATACAAAGTCATGCTTCATAATGATGACTATACCACTATGGAATTTGTCATCTTTATTTTGCAGAATGTGTTTCACAAGGCCCTTCCTGAAGCAGAAAGAATCATGATGGAAGTGCACCGTAAAGGTGTTGGGATTTGCGGCGTCTACACCCACGAGATCGCAGAGAGTAAAGCGAAAAAAGTAGAGCGCATGGCCAAAGAGCACGCTCATCCGCTTTTATGCACGATCGAACCTGAATAGGGAGCCTACTATGTCCAATAAAGCAAGCAATCTTAGACTTGAAGTGATTATCAATTCAGCGGTGATCAAGGCGAACCTGCTTCGCCACGAATACCTCACCCTGGAAGTTATTTTCAAATCCATTCTTGAAGATAACGAAGTAAGAAACATCCTCGAGAGCTGCGGTGTTAACCTCTCTTCAATGGAAAAGGAGCTGGATGCTTTTATCGCAGTTGAAGACAATTTCAGCATTCTCTCGGAGGATGCGGTCGATGAGCTCTCAAAAAAACAATTCGTCGACACGGAACTGCGTGAACTGGCCCGTGAAAATGGCATCAGTTACCAGCCGGAAATTTCCATGGCCCTTCAGCGCGTGATTCAGAGGGCGGCCATCCATGTGCAGTCTTCGGGTAAAAAAGATATCCTTGGTGTAAACCTTTTAGTGGCCATGTTTAATGAGCCGGAGAGTTTTGTTGGATACCTGCTGGAATCCCACGAAGTTGAAAAATTTGATGTGGTGAAATTAATCGCCCATGGTGTAGACCGTTCTGTTAATACTAATGATGGAGGCATCAATGAATCCATCCGTGCTGAACTAGGTGAAATGCCTGAGAAGAAACAAAGTGCGCTGGAAGAATATTGTGTGAACCTGAATGAACAGGTCACATTAGGAAAGATTGATCCGATAGTGGGAAGAGATGAAGAAATCGAGCGAGTCGCTCAGATTCTTTCACGCAGAAGAAAAAATAATCCGCTATTGGTAGGGGAAGCGGGAGTTGGGAAGACTGCGATCGCTGAAGGTCTTGCCTATCGCATTGTTCACGGAGATGTGCCGGAACTTTTAAAAAGTGCAGTAGTTTTTAGTTTAGACCTCGCCGGACTTTTAGCGGGAACGAAGTACCGTGGAGATTTCGAGCAAAGACTGAAAAACGTTTTAAAGGAATTAAAATCATATAATGATAAAGATAATAAGGAGGCCATCCTCTTTATAGATGAAATCCATACAATCATGGGCGCCGGTGCGACCAGCGGTGGATCAATGGATGCTTCGAACCTATTGAAGCCGGCCTTGAGTAATGGTGAGCTTCGTTGTATCGGAAGCACCACATATGAAGAGTATAGAAAATTCATTGAAAAGGATTCCGCCTTCAACCGCCGTTTACAGAAAGTAGATGTGCTTGAACCGAATGCAGATGACACGCTTAAAATTCTTCTGGGATTAAGACCTAAATTTGAAGAGCACCATAACGTTAAATACTCCAACGCCATCATTAAGCTGATTGTTGATTTATCGACTAAACACTTAACGGACAGAAAGAACCCGGATAAGTCAATTGACGTTATTGATGAAGTCGGGGCGATGATCAGGATTCTACCTGAATCAAAGCGCCATCAGAATATCACTAAAAAAGACGTTGAAACTGTCATCGCAATGATGGCCAAGATACCAAAGATGTCGGTGGCCACAGATGAGCGCGACAAACTTCGCAGCCTGAAGAACAACCTGAAGCTGCTTATCTTTGGACAGGATCAGGCCGTTGAAAAAGTTGCCGATGCAATTCTTTTATCCAGATCGGGTCTGGCCAGTGATCAAAAGCCAATGGGCTCATTTCTTTTCACCGGTCCTACAGGGGTGGGAAAAACCGAGCTGGCAAAACAGTTGGCGCGCGAACTTGGGATTCATCTAGAGCGCTTTGATATGTCGGAGTACATGGAAAAGCATTCGGTGGCAAAATTAATTGGCGCTCCTCCAGGTTATGTTGGATTCGATAACGGGGGACAGTTAACTGATGTGATCAAAAAGCATCCCCACGCAGTTTTACTTTTGGATGAAATCGAAAAGGCCCATCCTGATATCTTCAATATCCTGCTTCAGATCATGGATCATGGAACTTTGACGGATTCTCACGGCAGGTCAACTGATTTTAGGAATGTCGTCATAATTATGACATCAAATGCGGGCGCAAAAGAGATGGAGTCTGGCTCAATCGGACTTGGAAAGAGTCTCGACAACACTTCTTTTAAGCGTGATTCGGCAATCAAAGGCTTTTTTACACCAGAATTCAGAAACAGACTGGATGCGATCGTGCATTTTAACAAGCTGACCGATGATCAGATCCTGAAAATCGTCGATAAATTCCTTATCCAGCTTGAAACGAAGCTTGGTGAGAAGAATGTGGAGCTAAAAGTCTCGGATGAGGCCCGTGCTCATCTTGCAAAAGTAGGATTTGATCCTCAAATGGGGGCCAGACCTCTCGCTAGAATCATCGATCATGAGATCAAGAAGCCACTTTCGCATGAAATTCTTTTTGGAAAACTCGAAAAAGGTGGCGTTGTTCATGTTTCAATCGATGAAAAAGACCAGAAAATCGTCTTCAATTTCCCGAATTAGGATATTTTTTGCCCAATCCGGGCCTTCTTGGTGAACTTTTTTTATACCCTCATCACTTTTTTTAAACCCCATTAAAATTTTTTTCGAAGGCCCAGGGCGGGCCTTCGATCTTCATTTTTCAAACCTCATGCCAATTGTGGAAAACGAACGAAATATCGATGAATAAAGCATTTCAGCGCTTCCATCAGAGGAGAAGAGGAGATGAGATGAAGCTCAATATGAGGCCTCTTGATGTCGAAAGTGAGCTCTTCTTCACAAAAAAAATCGAAAAAAAAATTAAAGGAATAAAAAAAAATTACGAAAAATAAAACAAAGATGTATTTTTTGTTTGCACGAAAATAAAAAAATGTTTATTCTTAAAAAAAGAATAAAAACTTTTGGAGGGTTTTATGGCTGTTAAGAAAGCAACAAAGAAAGCTGCTAAGAAAGTAGCAAAGAAAGCGACTAAGAAAGCTGTAGCTAAAAAAGCTACAAAGAAAGTAGCAAAGAAAGCTACTAAGAAAAAAGTAGCTAAAAAAGCTACTAAAAAAGCTGCTAAGAAAGCTTAATTAATTAAGCGGATCTAGTTAAAAAAGGGAGCTTCGGCTCCCTTTTTTATTTGTACCGACTCCAAAATCCCCAAAAGATCGCAAAAAGACCCCCTCATCGTTTACTTCTGACCAAACACCTGCTAGTTTCCCCAAACATTCATAATAACTATAGCTTATAAGGCTTTTTAACAGGGTAATCTTATGGCATCAGGTCTTGGTACAAGAGGCAACGGTCCTCGCGAACAAATCTCTATCGATCCAGTCACAGGCGAAAAAACAGTCATTATGGGAGACTTAACTTTCCCACCACGCAAGGTTTGGATGAAAACCTTTGGCTGTCAGATGAATTATCACGATTCAGACCGAATCGCGGCCCACCTTCAGGACTTAAACTTCACTAAAACGGAAGAACTGGATGAGGCCGACATGGTTTTATTCAACACATGTGCGGTTCGCGACCTTTCAAACAATAAATTCTATTCCCAGTTAGGGGAAATTAAGCACGCTAAGAAAAAGAAGAATGGATTAGTCGTAGGGATTGGCGGATGCGTGGCCCAAACTGAAGGTAAGGAGCTGGTTAAAAAGTATCAGCACCTGGACTTTGCTTTTGGAACTGACGTTATCGATACCATCAACGACATGGTCTTCAGGGTCTATGCCGGGGATTCAAAATTCACCATCAATTCATGGGATCGTTCGGAAAACTTTTCGATCGAAACAAAAGTCTCAGCGGACTCCCCACAGGCCTTCGTAAACATCATTAAAGGCTGTAATAAGTATTGCACCTACTGTATCGTCCCATACACACGCGGGAAAGAAAGAAGCCGTCTAAT
>JBEIPI010000180.1:0-3221 GCA_040377165.1 Bacteriovorax sp. | reverse complement strand
TGAGCAGTCTCATTTTTTTTATAAGAACTGCGTAATCTGAAAGAAAGGTTTGTTCATTTACAATATTAGTTTCCATAAAATTATTCTCCTTAAAGTGAATTGCCTCGGTCTTGGCAAGCGTATGCTTGAGAAGGAAGCAAAAAAAATGATTGGTAATAGCAAAGAGTGGTTCAAGCTTGTGCTTGCTGGAAAGTTGTAGGGATTTTTAAAAGTTAGAAAATTAGATGCTATGAAATGCAAGTGGGTGCTTGCTAGCTACTTTCTTAAAGGTTTCTGGCAAGGATTTGGAAAGGACACAGTGAAAGAGGCCGAAATACTGAGAAATAAACTATTGTGACGTGATTTACGTCCTCGTGATTTTAAGTGATTAAGATTTTTAAAGATTTTATTTTTTTCGAAAATGCTTTGAGAAAAATGGAGCGGATTACAAGGGTTGAACTTGCGACCTTCTCGATGGCAACGAGACGCTCTACCACTGAGCTAAATCCGCTTAATACATGGTGTGTTGGGCATATTAATGATCGGCTCAAAAGTTGTCAATTAATTTTAACTTTTTTGCCCAAACGAGAGATAAGTTCTCCACTAAATTCAAAGCTCTCCGGATTGAAAGCAGGGGTTTTTCCCTCCCCACCCGGGATGTCGATAATGTATTGGGGCAGTGCCCAACCCGGCAGTTTGTTGTGAAGGGGAGCAAAAATCCTGCGGCCTTCTTCCAGGCCTAAGTAAAAATGCATGGCCCCTCGGGCCTCATCAGGGTGATGCAAGTAATAAGGCTTCACTTTATTATCGGCCAGTACCGTTAGAAGGTCGTAAAGCGCTTCTGTCGAGTCGTTTACGCCCCTTAAAAGCACACTTTGCGAGAACACCTCAATGCCATTATCAGTTAGCTCTTTAATTGCCAAAAGGACGTCTTCGGTCAGCTCACTGGCATGGTTCACATGGATCATCACCATCGAGCGTTTAAAGAGCTCGCGGGCGCTCGTTAAAACGGCGATCAATCCTTCATCAATGCGTGAAGGAAGAATTACCGGGGTGCGGGTGTGAAATCGCACGTATTTTATCGATTCGATTTCGGCGAATTCCTGCAGGTAAAAAGCGATTTTTTCATTGCTTAAAATCAGCGGGTCGCCACCGGTGAAGATGATTTCATTGATCTCTGGATTTGACTTCAGATAGGCAATGGCCTCTTTGAATTTCTGATCGAAGATCTCATCATTTCCTGCGAGCTCATTTTTTCTGAAACAATAGCGGCATAAAACCGGGCATACTGTAGTCGGAGTAAAAAGCGCGCGGTTTTCATAGCGATGGATCAGCTGATTGTTTTTTGCGTGGACTTTATCGCCGATAGGATCGAGGCGGCCGGCCAGGGAATCCTCTTCCGATGAAGGAAGAAATTGCTTCCATAGGGGAGAGTTCACTCCCGCCTCAAGGATTTTTGCCGCAAAAACTCTCGGGATAAAAATCGGGTAGTTGATTTTTGGAAAATCATGCTCGAAGAAATTCTTTAAATCCTCAGCGGTTTTTAAAGCTTCTTTGAATTCATGAGTCCAGCTCATTCCTGATTTCCGGGAGGGGTGTTTTTAATTTCTTTAATATAGTGGTGACGTGCCCACCAGGCGGTCCCGCGGATAAGAAGCGCGCCCATGATCGACATTCCGATGAAGTGATAGAACACTTCCGTCATCGTCAGGCGTCCCGAATTACTCAAAGTGTAGTACATCCACTTCAGCAGTATGAGGTGAAGAACAAAAATGATGAGCTGTTGCAGGCGGTACCAAATATTGTCTTTTGTAATGAAGTCTTTCATGATGCCTTATTATTTTTGTAGCCATTTGGCGATATCGCTGGCGTCAGGTGCTCGCAGATCGGCCAGCTTTTTTAACTTAAAGGACTTCTGCATATCACTCCACAGACAACGAGCATAGAGAATATTTCCTTCAGGTGAATTAAGTAAACTAGTTAGCTTTACCGGGCGCCATTCGTTTTTGTGATTGCCGCCGGTGTAGAGAATTTCCACCACCGCCGCTTCTTTCACCAGCTTTTCCAGACTCTTTAATTTCTCAGGCAGGTCTTCCGGGTCCAGCTTCTCAAATTCATTGAGAGAAAAGAGCAGGCCGTGGCGTTTAAGCATCGGCGAAAGGGGCGTTCTTACACGTTCAAGCGAGTGCATAAAGACCTTTAAAGCGGCAAAGGCATCATCAGTCGCGCGGTGGTGATTAACCAGTGGGATGTTGAGTTCTTTTACCAGTGTCGCAAGCTTATGATTAGGCAATTCCATGTGAGTGTGGCGTGCCAGTTTGCAAGAGCAGTAAATCTCATTGGGCGCCAGAGCGTAGCTGGCCTTCTGCAGTCCCATCACTACGAAACCCAGGTCGAATTTGGCGTTGTGAGCGACAATCGGCATATCTTCCATAAACACTTTTAGTTCATTCAAAACATGGTTTAAAACAGGGGCATCTTTCACCATTTCATCGGTAATATTGTGAATGGCAGTAGTGTGTGCCGGAATAGGAATTTCCGGGTTGATCAGCGTCTGAAAAACGACTGTTTCTTCGGGGGTTATTTTCATGGCCGCAATTTCGATAATGCGATCAACCAGAGGAGAAAGCCCCGTAGTTTCAAGGTCAATGGCGATGATTCCACGAGGGAAAAATTCCAAGAGCCTCTGCTTCTCGGCAGGGGTTAAATTCATCTCAGTTGTGCTTTGCGTTTTTATCACGAAAATGACTGTCCTTTCATTGACAACCGAAGCCATCATCTTTAAAACTTTGGGACGTACTTTAAACTAAAAAATTTAAGGATTCAATGAATGAAAAACTTTGATGTTGTTGTCCTGGGTTCTGGCCCGGGCGGTTATGTTGCTGCAATTAGAGCAAGTCAGTTAGGAAAGAAGGTCGCCATCGTAGAAATGGATAAATTAGGGGGCGTCTGTCTTAACCGTGGGTGTATCCCAACAAAAGCTGTTTTAAAGTCAGCTCACTCAGTTCATGAAATCGCCGATATGAAATCTCTAGGGATCAATGTTGAGCTAAAAGGCCTTGATGGTGCTGTCGCCGTTAAGCGCGCTTCAGGCATTGCTGATCAGATGTCAAAAGGGATCGCCTTTTTGATGAAGAAAAATAAAATCGAAGTCATCTCTGGTTTCGGAAAAATTAAAACTAAAACCTCAATTGAAGTTAAGACATCAGCTGGAGTTGAGACCATCAACTTCACCAATCTGA
>JBEIPI010000126.1:0-7833 GCA_040377165.1 Bacteriovorax sp. | reverse complement strand
AGCTTCTTACACAATGGAATTCGCGAAATACGCTGAATGTCCAAACAACATTGGTGAGAAAGTTATGGCAGAAAGAAAAGAGAAACTTGCTGCTCAAGCTGAGTAGTTTCTTTTCTAAGAATACAAAAAACAATGAGGGGTCCCCAATTGGGGGCCCTTTTTTTTTGTTTGAAACTTCTAAAAATTATATAGATATCATTTGTTTATATAATTGGATTTAGTTCCATTTATTGTCTATAAACCACCCAATTCAAAAATGGGGGGCGTTATGAAAAGTATTCTTTCAGCGGTATTGATTTATAGCTTAACAATTTCAAGCAGCTTTGCTGCTCCAAGAACAGTTAAAGACGATGTGAAAGCATTAGGGCAACTGGCGATGGGCTCGGATGAGAACTCTGTAAAAGGTAAAAATGCGAAAGAAATCCTGGAAAACTACATCATGGACGTTACTGGTGATGATGAAGGACTAGTTTTTAAAGAGATCGAAGACATGGCCTACGGGGACGAAGTAGATGAAGGTTTTACTTCGACAAGATCTGCCATCGCAATGAGCGGGTTTGCGGAAAGCTCTCTTGAAGAATTGCTGGAAGGTCTTGATGAAGATTCAGACGCTCAAAGAATTAAAGACATCAAAGCAAACATTTATGACTTAAACCACAAGTGGGCGCCTATCATTAAACGTCTTGAGCGTCAGGGTGTGAAGTTCGGTTATACCGGTCATGGCCCGGGATACTGTGGGATTTCATTCGTTGAACTTCTAATCATCGACGAAAAAGAGCAGAAGGTTTACCAGGTATATCTTTCGGAAGGTGGACCATGTTAAGAGCAATTATTTTTACTGTGGCGATGGGCCTGGGTTCGTCTTTAATGGCCGATGAAGTGAAACTTCCAACCTGCAAGATTAACAATCTTGTAGATGCGAAAAAATGCATGACTAAGGTCGCCTACAAGCTTCCAGAATACGAAGAGCCGAATGATGGAATGGCCTCTAATGATAAACTTCCTGTTATGCGTATGCTTAAAGCGATTGAAGCCTCTCCAAAGGACTTAAAGATTGCTGAGGAAGCGGATTTCGTGGGAGCAGTTTTACTTCATGGGGATGAGCATCAAATAGTTTACTTTGCCATGAAAAAGGGAACATTAAGACCGGTTGAGATTTACGACCTGAATACAGTGGACATTGAGTCTATGTTGGTCGAAAAGGTCTCCGCTGATGACTTTTTCCTGGGATTAGACGGCAGGGACTACGATGTGTATGAAGACGTGGCCTATGCACTAAAAGAATTCGAAAATAGAAACTAATGTGATAGGATAAAACAAATATTCTCTAATACATTAGGACCCAATAATGATTGAAACGTCACAACTCCAGACACTTGTTGCAGTAACGAAGGCCAAAAGCTTCTCGAAAGCGGCGGAAGTGCTGGGGGTGACTCAATCAGCGATCAGCCAAAGTATCAAAAATCTTGAATCCAAATTAGACGTTAAAATTTTTAAGCGCTCGGGAAAGTCGGTGGTGTTAACCAGCGAAGGCGAGAAGCTTTATCAATTGGGGACGCAGTTTCTTTCAGACATGGAAGACACTCTTTTAGAGCTTCAAGGCGACCGCAATGAAATGCAGGGAAAAGTCCGCATCGGAACTTTAACGGGGATCGGAAAGACCTGGCTTGCTAAAGAAGTTGTCTGGCACGCCAAAGAGAACCCAGAGCTTCAGCTCTCGGTCCGCATGGGGCACCAGGAAGACCTGCTGCTTGATTTCGAGGCCAATAAATTAGACATTCTCATCATGCCGGAGGACGATCTTCCGCTCCATGGAGAGAAAGAATTTTTCCTGGAAGAAAAATCAACACTGGTTTTTCCTAAAGAGATGAAAGATATCTTCAGCAAAAAACTGACTTTAGAGACGCTGGAGACACTTCCAACGATTCTTTTTGAGCAAAACGATTTGCTGTTTTTAAAATGGTGCCGCTCAAAATTTAAGAGCGCCCCGAAAAAATTAAATGTCCGCTTCTCGGTTAATTCACACGGACACATGCTTCAGGCGGTGAATGAAGGCCTGGGTATTGCGGTTGTTCCAAACCACGTTTTGAATCGTTCATATTTCAAAGATAAGGTTTTAACTCTCGGGGATGAGTTCGAAGTTCCGAGTGGAAAACTCTACATTGTTTACCACAAAGAATCAGAAAACCTGCTTCGAATCAAAAATACTATTGAAAGACTTCTCTCACATCGTGATACATTTAAGATATGACAATTCTTTCGCTATTTCCCCACGACCTTAAACTGTTTCTTGCAGAAATAGAAAAGGCGGGCGCACTCCTGTGTCTGGTGGGTGGAGCTCCGAGGGATTTCCTGATGGACGGAAGCCTCAGCAACGACCTGGATTTTGAAGTCAGGAATGTGGAGATTTCAGAAATTAAAAAATTCTTCAAGTCCCGAAACCTCGCCATGGATGAACTTCCGTATGACATTGTCCGTGTCGATTTTAAAGGTTTTGACCTGGAGTTTTCTTGTCCGCGCCTGGAGAACCATCTGCACGGGAATAAGTCTCACCATCACTTTGAAGCGGTTTTGGACAATTCGTTGTCTTATGACAGGGCCTTTGCCCGCCGCGATTTCACCATCAATGCTATCGGGATTGAGCTTTCATTAAAAGGCGAAAGCGAGCAGGTGATTGATCCTTATAATGGGGTGACTGACTTAAAGCAGGCGCAGCTCAAAGAGATCAGCAATGATTTTTTTCTGGATTCTGTGCGCTTTTTAAGGCTGGTGCGCTTTCACGTGAAATACGGGTTTAGTATCAGTGAAAGCATAAAAAACAAACTGGGGCTTTTTGATTTGTCTGAGTTGTCTGTGCACCACTTTAAAGAAGAAATGAGAAAATCAGAAAGTGGCGGAGCATTTATCAATGCTTTCTGTCGGCTAGTTAGTGAATATAATCTTCCGCTTCAAGAGGGGTTTAAGTTTTTGAAGGACTTTCATTTCACGAGCGATGTTGAAAGTGCTGAAGATGTTCTGGTTTCTGTTTTTATGAAAAATCCGGAAGCAGCTCAAAGTGTTTCAAATTTTTTCTCTATGCCGAACTCCAAACTTCAGGGGCTGAGATCTTTTGCACGCTCTTACCAGAATATTTTAGCGCTCAAAAAAGAGGAGCTTAAAATTTTTGCATCCTTGCCGATGAGTGAGGAGAAAACACTGAGTGTTCTGCGCGATTTAAAAAACCTGGAAGAAAAAAGAGAATGGAGAGGGTACTACCCGAATCATTTGTTGATTTCGTGGGATGATTGGGAAAACATTCAGGTGGATGGAGCTGAAATGAGTGGCACTCCCGCGCCACTCAGGTCGTATATTAAGTATTACAAAGCGCTTCAAGCGGTGGTCTCGTGAGTTTAGACATCATCAGACTTAGTGACATCGCAGAGGTGGATAGGCCAGGCTTTCTGGCACAGGTAGAAGATATTTTTTTTCTTTCGTCATCAGTTAAGACATTTGCCTCCGAAGAAAAGCGACTAAATTTTTTTAAGCGTTGGTGTGGAGACTACCTGAACTTCTATCAGGAGGAGTTTTTCCTGGCAGTGGAAGGGCAAAAAGTGCTCGGTTACTTGAGTGGATGTTCTGACTCCAGAAGGAGTTTAGAGCGCCTTTCTGTGCCCGGGCACGCTACATTTCAGGACCTGTTTGAAAAGTTTCCAGCGCATTTACATATCAACTTTCACCCTGATGCCAGAGGAAAAGGTCTAGGAAGTAAGTTGGTTCTTAATTACATGAAAGTCTTGCAACAACAATCTGTTAAGGGACTGCACCTGACAACTTCACCAGATGCCCAGAACGTCAGTTTTTATGAGCGCCTCGGTTTTCATCATACAGTGACCCGTGAGTTTAACGGCGTGGCTCTCTATTTTATGGGCGCAGTACTTGATCATTAGAGGCGGTCATTTTTTCTAGCTGTTTTCCATTTAGCATTTTTATGATATACTCGAATTGTAGGGGAATGGATTATGGTGGATCTACATTCAATTCTGGCCGATCATCGCTCAAAAAGTAAGGCGGATGAAACCCATGAGACCTCCGGTAGAAACCAGGAGCACGGACCCTCTACTTCAGAAATTCCAGATATTTTCTTTGATAAAATTATTGTTGATTATAAGTTAAGCAGAATCGAAATTTTGGTACTTATGTATATCTATCGTAGAGTCTGGTGTTTTCCCAATCTGCACCGTTCACACGGTATTTCTCAGATGATGTCGCACACTGAAATGGCCAAAAACCTTGGTATTGCTATTGAGGATGTTTACTCATCCTTAAGGAAGCTCGAAGAGTACGATTTTATTCGCACTATCCGCGCCGGGCAGTATTTTTCACGCCGCTTCTTCTCAAAAGAATTAGACGCTATTTTCGAGCAAACATACGACGATTTCGAAATTTAATGGTATAGACTTCCTATAACTAGTTTGTAGGTTGTTGTTATGAAATCCATTATGAATCATCCGTCACTACTCGCTCAACATGAGGCCCTCGCCAACCATTCTCTTTACAGCAAGATCAAATCCATTGATGACCTGAAAATTTTTATGGAAACCCATGTGTTTGCGGTTTGGGATTTTATGTCGCTTTTAAAAAGGCTTCAGCGAGAATTGACTTGCGTTGACCTTCCCTGGAAACCGAGTGCCTACCCAAAAGATGTCACTCGCCTGATCAATGAAATCGTTCTGGGTGAAGAAAGCGATGTAGACCTGGAAGGCAAGGCCTGTGATCATTTCACGCTTTATTTAAGAGCGATGAGTGATATTGAGGCCGATCCATCGAGGCTTATGGCGTTCATTGAGGGGATGGATTACAAACACTGCTCAAAGGCCGAAGCTGCATTTGTTGACTTTAACTTAGAGCTGGCGAAAAATGGAAAAATCCATGAAGTCGCCGCCGCTTTTTTCTTCGGCAGAGAAAAAGTCATTCCCGACATGTTTACTTCGATATTGAATGATCTGGGAAAAAATTTTAATGATGATGAGCAAAAGCAGTTTCCCAACCTTCGTTATTATTTACAACGCCATATAGAAGTTGATGGTGGCGAACATTCCCACAAGGCCCATGACTGTCTGTTTTCACTCTGTGGAAGTGATGAAAAAAAATGGGAAGAGGCGAGGGCCGCAGGAGAAAAATCTCTTCTGTTGCGAAGCGTACTGTGGAATGAAGTGGAAGTGAAACTCGCGTAGGCGACCGTCAAAAATCTTTCATCTAAAATCATATTTTCTTACATTCATTCGTTTTAAAAAAATTCAATTAACATTGATCCTAGTTCACACATTTTTCAATTAGGAGGAAAAATGAAATCAATCTCACTTATGGTGGGGCTACTGTGCGTGCTTGTTCTAAGCAACTCAGCCTTCGCTAAATCAGCAGACGCTTTCCACAAACGTTTTCAAGTTATCAGAAGTGCCGATGGCAAACTGACAGGAATCAGGGACAGGACTCTTCCGGTGAAGTTTTCAGTTGTTCCTTATATTGAAATGGTTAAGTCACAACTTAAACATGAGCAGTCTTTAATGTCGCCGGAGAGCCTGGCAAGCGGCGAGTACGAAGCAAATGTTCGCTCAGTGCTTGATGAAGACCGTGAGCTTTTATTGTCTCAGGGCTACTCTCAAAAAGAGTACGATGCATACGTTGAAAACGTAGTTGAGTCGCTAAAAAAACTGGCCGTTGTTAATGTGGACACTGTTTTCACAAACCCGGTTTTCAATGAAGTTGTTTCTAAGTATGAAGGGAAGATTACGGATGCAATCCTGCTTCTTGACCCGACAATCCTGGCAAACATTCAGGACCCGACATTCTTCTATAAGAGAAATGTAACATATAAAGCGGTAAGCTGGGCGCTTGATTTTGCCAGAAAAAGACTAAGCAACATCCCGATGCTGAACACTGTAAGCTACGTGGTGGTTGAAGTTGAAAAACTAATCACTCAAAGAAGAAACTTCCACCAGAATATGCTTCTTCACTATCTTGAGAACTTTGATGAAAAAGAGCTTGGCTTAACTCATGATGAAGTGAACATGATCTGGTCTTCTATCTACGAATCACGCATCCCATGGTTTGCTTTCTGGGAGTCAAGTGCTGCAAAAGGAAACTGGATGAAGTACGGCGTGAATAACTTCTATGCTAACTACAGAGCTGCAACAGCGAAGCTGCAAAAAGCAGGGGCGCTTTATACTGAAGTTAATGAGCGCATGAACTTTGGATTCCAGAAAGTTGTGTATAAGAACGAAAAAGTTGTTGTAAACCTTTTTGATAATGAATCTATGCTTCAATCGCGTCCAGCAGTTGCTTACAACTTTGACCGTCCGACTCAAATTGCCAGAAAGCGTGTTATGTTGAACCTTGCTCAATTAGGTCTGAGTTTTGTTCCTATGAGCGCGATCGTTAAGGATTCAGTTGGAACTTTCATTAAGTCTTTCTATCACAACCAAAAGCTGACAGAAGGCGCGCTATACGGATACTTTGAATCAATGGGTGAAGAATCGGGAATGAGACAAGTAAAAGCTCAATACCTGAACCCGTTCGATGTTTTAGCGATGTAATTTTCTCCTCCTTAAAATACTCAAGGCGGCTTCGGCCGCCTTTCTTACAAAATACAACACCATTCTTTTTAGTTTGCCACTCCATCGCCAGAGTCTCATGATTGAATATCGCTGATGTTCTATGGAGGGACTTCATGAAAATTCTAACCAGCACTCTAGTTCTGTTTTTATCACTAAACGCCCAGGCCTTTTCAGTTGTTGATAAGGTGGTTTATGGCGTTGATGACCGCAAAGATGTTTTTGAATCAAACAGCGCGCTCTATAAAAAGCTTGCGAGTTCCACTGCAGGAATGATTCCTTCAGGACAGCTTGAAGCGATTGAAGGAGATTTTTTTGAAGTAAAAGGCACGACGCTGGAAGAAGACGGAATTTGCTCAAATGCTCGTTTTGCTAAACAAATCACTGCGGCCAACTGTTCGGGCTTCCTGGTAGGAGACCAGTACCTGGTGACCGCCGGGCATTGTATTGAATCGTTAAGTGATTGCTCAAGATACTCATGGGTTTTTGATTACGCCAACCTGTCTCAGGAAAACTCTAAATACGTAGTGGGCAAAAAAGATGTCTATACTTGTACTCAGATCATTTCACGGGCCTTGGACCGTGCCACTGAAAACGATTATGCTTTGTTAAAACTTGACCGCAAGGTTGAAGGAAGATTGCCGTTAAAGTTCAGGACTTCGGGGAAGATCGCCATTAAAGCGGGACTGGTAGTGATTGGGCACCCGTCGGGACTGCCTTCAAAAATAGCTGACGGGGCCAATGTCCGCACCAACTCAAATAAGTATTATTTCCAGGCGACACTTGATACTTTCGGCGGAAATTCTGGTTCAGCGGTCTTTGACGCTAAAACCGGTGTAGTGGAAGGGATTTTAGTTCGCGGAGAAAGAGATTATGTCAACGACCCGGTGATGGGTTGTTCGTACCCTAAAGTGTGCAAGGTGACTGAGTGCCGCGGGGAAGACGTCACCAGAATCACCAATATTGCAGAGTTAAAAACCATCAAGTAAGTAAAGATTTCACACTCAGAGGGACTTTCCTCTGATGATAAGGCTTTAATGATAGGATCTGGCGTCTTTTGTTTCGAGGAGAAACGAGTGCGCCAGGTCCTTTTTTTATCACTGTTTGTACTTTTGTCCGGGGCCACCCTGGAGGCGAAACCTATCTTTCACTTTACCGGAGTCGACGCTATCTACGGTGTTGATGACCGCGAGCTGATCACTAAAAAAACTTCACCCAAATACCGCGAGACCGCCCGCTCAGT
>JBEIPI010000124.1:0-8011 GCA_040377165.1 Bacteriovorax sp. | reverse complement strand
GGGACTTGAAATGAGATGTCAAAGAAAAAATGCCCCTATCAAAAATCATAGGGGCGATAAAAATTAACTTCCTTTAAAAAAAACACCGATGGGTATATCGTATTAAGACAAACTTTTTAAACACTCAAAGACAATGAGAAAAAAATGAAATCAATCTCACTCGTTTTCCTTTCTCTATCTCTAATTGCTGGCTGTGCCTCAACTCCGAAGACTAAAAAACAGTCCCTATTAAGTGTCACCCAATATACGATGAGCAACTCTCCGGTTGTGGGAACAACCCTTTCCGGACAAAAAGTTCGCCTCGGCGGCTTCTCTGGACTTCAGTTCACTCAGGAAAAGGACGGCGCTCTCTATTTCCAGACAGTCACTGACAGGGGGCCCAATGGCGAGCCGTCAGGAAATGACAGACCCTTTCTCATCCCGGATTTTTCGCCGATGGTGGTAATCTTGAAGGCCGACAGTGCAACCAAAGATCTTTCAGTGGCCGCAGAAATCAAACTCAAGAAGAAAGATGGCTCACCCTTAACAGGTCTTCCAAACACCCGTCTGGAAGAAAATCCAACCGACATTTTCGGGCTCTATTACTCCGTTGACCCGCAAGGTTTAGATGTTGAAGGTCTCTCAATCGACAAAACCAACGGTGGTTGGTGGATGGCGGACGAATACGGTCCATCCCTGGTTTATTTCAGCAGCGAAGGCCAGATGCAAAGAAGATTCATGCCAGGGCAGGAACTTCCAAGAATGTATGCTGAAAGAAAACCAAACCGCGGTTTTGAAGCCGTCATCAGCAGTAGTGGAAAAGTCTATGGCTTTCTTCAAAGCCCGCTTCCAAAAGAAACTTCAAAAGATGGCGAGTTTGCCAGAATCGTAGAGGCCGACAGCGAGACAATGAAAACGACGGCGGAGTACTTCTATTTGTTTGCTAAAGGAAACGACAAAATTGGCGATGCTGTGGCAATCGACGCAAAAAACTTCCTGGTGCTTGAGCAGAATGGGAAAACCGGGGCCCAGGGGCAGAAGTATATTTTCAAAATCACCTTGGGTGAAACAGACCAGCTGGTGAAAAAAGTCCTGATCGCTGATTTAAAGGAAACTGCATTTAACAATGTGGAAAAGATTGAAGGCCTTGCGTTAATCGACAGTAAACGTCTGGCCCTGGTTTATGACAACGATTTTCAAATCAATGGAAAAAGCAACCTGACTACCGGACTCACTCCACTGAATGAGTCCGCTAATCAGCTGTTGGTATTGGAATTCAAAGAAAGTTTATTAGAAGACGCCGCTCTATAAAGAGTTACTTCTTAAGTAAATCGCGAATCTCACCTAAAAGTTTAACTTCATCGCTTGGACCTGGGGCCGGTGCCGCAGGTTCGGCTTTCTTTAACTTTTGAAGCTGGCTCACTAAAGCGAAAACAGAAAAAGAAACAATTAAAAAACTCACTACAGTATTGGCGAAAGCGCCATACTTGATCATTACTGCACCAGCAGCATTGGCATCGGCAAGAGTTGCATAAGGTGCAGGGGCCTTTGCGCCTTCTTTGATGACAATAAAAAGGTTTGAAAAGTCCACATTCCCCAGTAAGGCACCAATCGGTGGCATGATAATGTCATCCACTAAAGATTTAACGATTGTTCCAAAGGCAGCTCCGATAATGACCCCTACCGCCAAATCGACCACATTTCCTTTAACTGCAAACTCTTTGAACTCTTTTAGCATAACATTCTCCTGGGTTTTCTTCAGAGCTAATTTATTTAGAGATTGCATCAAAAGCATTTAATCGACAAGCACCTATTTCACTAGACTTTCCCTTATCTATAAGAGATTTAGATGATGTTTTTAAGCTGTCATGCGGAATGCGTCACCACTGTCGCGAAAGGCATTCATTCCTGCTATGATTGGGGTATTTTAAAGCTGATATTTAATGAGGAAAACATGATTAAAGAAATCAACGTTCAAGAGTTAAAACAGAAACTCGATAACCAGGAAAAATTCGCATTCATCGACTGCCGCGAGCAAGAAGAATGGAACGAAGCTCATATTGAAGGGGCCACACTCCTTCCTCTTTCAGTTTTCCAGGAAAAGTACGAAGCTGCACTTCCAGATAAAAACGCGACTATCGTCATTCAATGCAGAAGTGGAAAAAGAAGTCTCAATGCCTGCATGTTTTTACTCTCAAAGGGCTACAGTGATTTAGTAAACGTCGAAGGTGGAATCCTGGCGTGGAATGAAGCGGGCTATCCCGTTAAGTAAGGTTAGATATGTTAGATTTATTTTCAGAAGAAGCTGAAGACAGCTATAAACCAACCATCACCGAAGCCGAGCTTTCTGATGCTGACGTTTTAGTTGAACTCAGAAAAATAAAAGAAGAATTAAAAGACCGTGTAGTGGTGCTTGGTCACCACTATCAGCAGGATGATGTGATTGAGTTCGCCGACATTACCGGTGACTCACTTCAGCTGGCGCGCGAAGCTGCCAAGCTTGATAAAGAGTTCATCATCTTCTGTGGTGTTCACTTCATGGCCGAGACAGCAGACATGCTGACGAGCTCAAAGCAGAAAGTTATTTTGCCAGACCTAAAAGCAGGCTGCTCAATGGCGGACATGGCACGAAGATCTGAGATCGACCGCGCCTGGAACTTTATCCAGAAGTCGACGAAAGAAAAAGTCATACCGGTCACCTATATCAACTGCGATGCCCGCTTGAAAGCATTTGTAGGTGAAAACGGTGGGAGTATTTGTACTTCATCAAACGCCGAGAAAATTATTTCATGGGCCCTTACCCAAGGGGAGAAGTTATTATTTTTCCCTGACCAGCACCTTGGTCGCAACACCTGCTTCAAGATGGGAATCCCTTTAGAAGACATGGTCATTTACAACCCAAACATGTTAAACGGCGGATTAACAGCAGAACAAATCGACAAAGCGAAAGTAATTCTGTGGTACGGCTTCTGCTCTGTTCACCAGGGATTCACCAAAGACCAGGTGCTCGCCATCAAGAAAAAAGACCCTGAGATGACAGTGATTGTTCACCCTGAATGTCCTTTTGATGTCGTGTCTGCGAGTGATGACAATGGCTCAACTTCGTACATCATCGACAAAATCGCCAAGTCTCCAGCAGGTAGTAAGTTTGCCGTAGGAACCGAAATCAACCTGGTTAACCGCCTGGCGGCGCAGTTTCCAGATAAAAAAATTGTTTCTCTTTCGCCTTATCAATGCCTTTGCACCACCATGTACCGCGTAAGACCCCGTTGGTTACTTGCCAGTTTCCGTGCGATCAAAGACAATAAGCCGATAAATATTATTAGTGTACCTGAAGAAATCAAGGTGCCTTCGATGAAGGCCCTGGATAGAATGCTTGCAATTAAATAGGGCAAAATATGATTTACGCAGACTATAACGGCAGTGCTCCCATCTCTCCTCCTGTAAAAGATTATCTTTTAAAGAGGCTTGAAAAAGGTCCATTCGCCAACCCAAACGCCATCCATCACCTAGGTGCAAAGACACTTATGGGAATGGAAAATGCGAGGGCGGTTTGCGCAAAAGTATTAGGCGCTGATTACGACCAGGTGATTTTCAACTCTGGTGCGACTGAAGGGATCTCAACAGTATTCCACAGCATCCTGGGATGCGATCAAAACACAAAAAAGACCATCATTATCTCGGGCATCGAACACTCTGCCATTATCAACACGGCCAACTTTTATGCCCAGGAAAAAGGCTACAATGTAAAAGTTCTTCCGGTTACAAAAGACGGTGTGGTGGAACTTGAAACACTGAAAAAATGGATCGCTGAAGAAAAAAATAACATCGCCATGATTTCTATCATGGCCGCAAACAATGAGACTGGTGTTATCCAGCCTTACAAAGAAATCAACGAGCTTTGTATCGCAAACGAAATCCCATTTCTTTGCGACACCACTCAGTTCATCGGCAAAACGCGCTTCAATTTTAAAGAGTCTAATTTTGATTACGCTGTCTGCTCTGGCCACAAGCTGGGAGCGATGACTGGAACAGGTATTTTACTGGCAAAAGACCCGGTTAAACTTAAGCCGCTTATCATTGGTGGCGGTCAGGAAAAAGGATACCGTGGCGGAACTCAAAACTATCTAGGAAACGAAACTCTGGCGGTCGCTCTAACTGCAATCGACAGTGTCCTAAAAAATCTTGATGCTCTTTCTGAAAAGAGATTAGAGTTTGAAGCTAAGATGAAAAAGGCTTTCCCAAATGTAGTTATCATCGGTGAAAAGGCCCCAAGACTTGCTTCAACAACCTACATTTCATACCCGGGCATCCACGGGCAAGCTGTGCAAATTGAACTTGAATCTCAAGACATCTTCGTGACTACTTCATCGGCCTGCTCTGACAATATGCCGGTGACTTCAAAAGTTCTTAAGGCCATGGGCGTGGAAGACGATGTCGGCCGCGGCGTTGTGAGAATCAGCCTTTGCCTGAACTCTCCGCTTGAATACTATGATCAATTGGCCGAAGCCCTAATTAAGGCCTACACCAAATTAACCAAAGTGAAGAGCTTCTAATGATGAGATTTGGAAACGTCGCTTTTTTACTGGTTGCTCTCTTCCTTGTATCTTGCTCGAGCTCTAAAAAACAAAACACTGTTTCTATCTCCACCGCAAGCTCAGGAATTGTTAAAAGCCACAACCTCGACTTCCCTCTGTATCTAACTGATAAGATCGAAGCTAAAGAAGAAGTAATCAAAAAAACATCTGATAATGTTTTCATTGTTCACACAGGACACCTTTTTAAGGCCAATGCTTCTAAAGCTCAAAACGAAGCAGTTTTAGAGTCTTTAACCGGTAAAGGCATCGATGTCGTGAACCTTTCTATCGAGGATTTCATTGTTGCTGATCAACAGGAAATCTCTTTCGAAAAATATCCACAAAAATTCCTAAACAGCTCGGTCATTGACCTGAACGAAGATAACATTATCGCAAGATCAAATATCTTTCCTTATGTGATCCACGAAGGCGTGGCAATCATCGGCCTTTCAGACAAAAATATCGACAAACTTCTTTCCATGGATAAATTCCTGGTGAGTGATTATGTGCTTGCTGTTTTGCGCGCCAGAAAGGCCGCGGTTAAAGAAAGCGCCACTCAGAGCAGCCCTTCCACCCCACTTCATGCATTTGTGATTGTTCATACAATGGGTGCAGAAATCAATGAAGTCATGGAGAGACTGCCTCCCAATTTCATCAATTCGTTATTGGCAGACTAGGATTTTATCGGCGTTTAACACCGGCTCCAGGTCACTTTGACAAATACCTGCGTCTTCAGGGTCAACCACTTTCACACCTCGTGGGCAAGCAGGCTCATTTTTTTCTCCACAATGATTCTGTCCGCAGAATTTAGAGCCCCCCTGAGCACATTGAAAATCGACCACTTCATACCAGCCATAACGGCATTCATCACAGCGGTTTTCTCCCACTGTTTCGCATTCTTTGTTTACCTGATGGCAACGGATAGCACTTCCTCTACTGAAGCGGTCAGAGAGTTTCCCCAGGTTTTTATTGCTGGCGAAATCAAACGTGTCTTCGTTCAGCCTCAAAAATTTTAACCCAGGTACCAGGCTCTTCTCTTTGAGTGGCCGGTATTTCTCGTGAATTAATCCTGCCTCGATGTTTGGAAGCGGGATTTCTATTTTCTGCGGCTTCTTTCCGAGAGTGAAATCCATCGTGAGTTTAAAGGAGTTGAAGCTCACTTTAAACTGATCGACTCCCTGAACAGAGACAAAAACCGGAAAATCCCCGGAGACATCCGGGCAATTGGAATCATTTTTTAATTCTTGAACCTTTAATGAGCCGGCCTTCTCTTTGTATGGGACAACATAATACACACAGTGCTTTTTAAAAGAGAGTCCACCCTGTTCAGGAAGCTGAAGCTGCATCACCAATTGCTCAAACCCTGGTGGTCTCGTGATCACTTCGTTGTTGTATTTTAATCCTGACAGTTCAGTGGCATAAATCCATTCTTCAGATAGTTTAAAATCAAGCTCAGGCCCGCTCATTTCTTTTTTCATCACAGGCCTGCAGGCCAGCAGGAAAAATAGAGGCAACAACCAATGAAATCTCATTGCATCACCTCTCTCATGCAGCGAAATCCCACCTGAAAGCTATCGACAGCGACAAAAGGATTGAGCCCCCTGAAATCAAAATTGCGAAGATCAAAACCTTCACCGTTCCATCCCGCACGAAAGCCTAGTTTGTGCCATGATGATTTTGAATCGAAATAAAATGAAGAGGCCTTTAGATTGCTTTCCGGATCGATCGGGTTTCTGAAAGCTTCAAATACTCCCCCCATTGAATCCCTGATCCCGGCCCAGCTAGGGTCGATCGAATTCAGCTGATAAGGTTTTTTCTTCAAGCAGTCTTTCGAATAAATCAGGGCGCAGTCGGATTTGTATTCGCTGGATTTTTTGGTCCAGTAATAAGGCGAGCGTAAATTTCTCTTTGGGATTTTTTCATTCAAATCCATCGGCAGGAAAGTGGCCGCATCGAAAAAATGCGCAAGCATAATCTGCTTTCCTTTAAAAGAGCAGAAGTTCTCCATCTGAGAATATGTCAGGGTCGTCGCAGGAAGAAATAAATCATTGCCGGTTTTTTCCTTGAGCCCGCGGGTGAAATCATCATTGCCGAAACGAATCCAGTCATTGACTTCAGCGTTGGTCACTAAATGCGAGTCCAGGTATATGTGACGGTTAAAGTTATCAAAGCGAAAATCATCACCGTCTTTAATATCGACCGGCTCCCCGTAAGCATAAGCGCGCTCTTCTAAATAAACTTCCTGGCATTGATCCTCCAGGAAAATATCCAGGCGTTTCTTACTCTGCAAATCCTCAATCGTCATCGCCACTCCCACTTCACGCAGTTTGCGGTATGAACTATTGGATTTAGTCAGGTATCGATAGGGTAAATTATCAAACTCTTCTAAACCCACCATTCGGTATTTGAGATTTTTGGAAAACAAAGCATGGCACTGGAGTAAAACAGGATTACATCTTAAAAGTGACTCATCAAATTTTTCAGTGATACCCAGGTGCTTTAGGCATTCTGCTTTTATCAGGCCCCACTCTCTCGACTCCTCACCCTCTATCCAGAGCCGGTGAATCTCTGAAGAGTTTTGAATCAAGCGCGACAAAGCGGCCTTTTCCTGAATAAAACGATCAGGATTAGTGCCTTCTTTCTGCTGCCCATAAAAAAAGATCCCCAGCCCAGCTAAAATGCCGGCACAAACTAACACTGGAACAATGAATCTTTTGAAATTTTTCATAAGAGATTACAATAATAACTAACAATGCTCCCAAAGGAAATACACATATGAGTTACCAAGACTGGATTAATCAGGCCTCTGAACAAAGCGATGCAAATTTAGAAACGTTGTCATTTTCTGACTACATGGAAATTTTTGAAAAAAATGCAAAGTTAGAATGCAGGCCAACTTATGAATACATCCGCGACATGCTCAACCACTATGGTGTGAACACTGACGGGTCCTTTAAACTCTTCGGCATGAAACATCCTGATTCTCCCGCTGTTCACGGACAGATTAAAGTTCAGCAATCACTTTACCAAAACCTGGTGAACTTCAGCGAAGAAGGCTTCAACAACAAATTCATTCTTTTAATCGGGCCTAATGGCTCGTCAAAATCTTCTATCGTCAACAAAATGATTAAAGGCCTGGAAGAGTATTCGGAAACTGACAGCGGAAAGCTTTATAGCTTCAGCTGGATTTTCCCTCTGGATACGTATGTGAAAGGTTCACTCGGATTAACCAGCACCATCAGAGAAAGCCATCACGGAAGTTTCGCTTATCTTGAAGACAAGGAAATCTCGGCGATCATGCCTTCAGAATTAAAAGATCACCCTCTTTTATTGGTGCCAAAAGAATACAGACAAAAACTTATTGAAGAAGCACTAAGAGGTGACGAAAGACTTCTTGCTTCAATCAGAAAGTCTTACCTATATCGCGGAGACCTCTCAAAAAGAAACCGCATGAT
>JBEIPI010000147.1:0-6153 GCA_040377165.1 Bacteriovorax sp. | reverse complement strand
TGCAGGCAAGGAAAATATCAGAAATTTTTTATGATTATTTTGATTCTCATCACGGGGATCAGTTTTTTCAGATTGGATTGAAACAAGCAAAAAATGATTATGAAAAGGCACAGATGTATTCAAAAAAAGCCATGTATAACCTGGATGTAAAAAATTATCCACAATGCGTGGAAGATTATGATGTTGTTATAAAGCTCGATGGAACAAGTGCATGGGATTATGGAAATCAAGGAATCTGTTATCACATGCAAAAAAAGTATGATGATGCTATTACAACTATCCAGAAAGGACTTTCGATTATGGATTATGGAGCAGCTAGAGACACCCTCGCGAAATCTTATTCGGGAAAGGGAAGGGAATACTTTTTAGCTCATAAATTCACCGAAGCAGAAGAGAATTATCAGAAAGCGATTTTGAATTTTCCAGCTCCGGGCAGGTTTTTAGATTTGATGACACTATATTTAAAAACCAATCAGGTTGATAAGGCCAGGGCAGCCCTTAGAGAAGCTTATGAGTACGCTCATGCCGATTATACTTATGAGGAAATAGAGGACTATGCCCGCAAAACTTTTGCTAAGTATAAGGTAGAGTACAAAAAGTAGTGAAGTTTTTATATCTGATCTATTTTAGCCCGCATTCAACACGCTCATTCTTTTGAACGTTAGAATTACAGTTGCTGCCTAAACATTCCCAGGTTCCTCCGAGGTTTACGCCAAAGTGATTTTTACACCACCAAGAGCCGGTCTGACCTGTAACTGGTCCAACTGCCGCATAAACTGATCGAATATCAGGAGCGGAAGGATCCACCGCTTCTGCCACAACCACAGATATAACAGATTTCAAGAGTTGATAGTAATAGTCGCTGTTTTTATCAGGCTCTATATCTCTGGAGTACTCGCCGTCGTACATATCTACAAAAGTTGGTTCACCATTAGGGCCAAACTCAGGCACACCAATAGGACATGCGGGAAGGTTGTTTACGATTCTCAATTCTGGATTATTGTAGCAGAAGCGCTGGGAGATCCACTCATTCCACCCATTAAACAAAACGATTGACGATTTTCTCTCCAATGCCGTTTTCATCTGCTCGGTCATTGTTCTGCCTTCAAATTTTGGAGTGGCAGTAACAGAGTTGGTAATAAAAGTTTCTTGATAAGCAGTTGCAACAGGAGTCATCTCGCTATTTCCCCATTGGCCACATGACTGCATTCCTTTGGCCTCTCTAAATCCAGAGCGGCATCTTTCCAGAAAAGACCAGGTATCTGGACCTGTGGCCTCTCCAGTTAGCCCCCACATTTTACGAACGGTTTTAGTGGCCTTGACTTGATTGATCTTTTCATCGACTCCGATATGGAAATCGCGAACAGTGTCCCACGCTGCAATGATGAGAGGCTTATTGTTGAATTTGTAATTAACTTCAGGATTCTCATCCATGAGCTTAATTACTCTATCAACTAAAGAGCCTTTGAAGGGAATCCATGGAACAATTTTTGGAGCACCAGGAAGATTTTTAACAGCATTTATTAAGACCTGATAACTTGCCGCCATTTCAAGTGAAGCCGATGCACAGTTAGCAACTGCAGGATCTCCTTCGAGATAACAATTGTTAGTGAGATCGACCACGATGAAGCTCACACCCAAATCGCGCATGAGTTCTAATTGTTTGGTGGCGAGCTTGGAATTTCTGGCAAGACAGTAATCTTCTATTGAGCTTAAGGCCGGATGATCTCTCCAGTGAAATGTTGAGAGAGGTCCCCATTGCCCGGATATCTTTGCCTCAGCAATAACAAAATTATGAGGAGCTCGATTGGCCGTACAGTGCCAGATAGAATAGAGCATCCCCAATTGCGGAAGAGAAGTTAATTTGGGAAGATTTTTTATATCTTTTTTAAATTCAGTTAAGAGAGTGCTTGATTCGACAGAGTTGCCGGTCGTTGTAGGTGTCGTTGTAGATGCGGAAGTCGATTTTGCAGACGTCTTTTTTTGAGTATTATCCGGGCCGCAACTTTGAAGAAAAATAATCACTGCTATCAACAATAAATGAATGAATGATTTTAGGTTTCTCATAGGGAACTTTTCGGTTTTTTACTGGAAATCTCAAGTATTATTATTTTAGGAGTACACTCTAACAAAGGGAATTAATTCAATGTATTGGAGAGGTATAACCAAGTGCTTTTGTCGTATTTGGGACTAAAGCTCCATACTCAATCTTGACACCTTAAAAAGTGATACCATCTTAGTATCATGAAAAATTTTACATTTAAAAAATTGTCCGGCGAAGATATTCCTCTGATTCATTCATGGTTAACTAATCCTCACGTCCAGGAGTTCTGGCCGGAGAAGACTCTGCATGACTATGAATCATTCAAGCAGAAATTTGAAGGGATGATCACTTCAGATGAAGTGAATCCTTACCTGGTTATCCTTCAGGGAAAACCGTTGGGTTATATTCAATCATACCCAGTAGACGATAAAACTTGCGGCATTGATCAATTCATTGGTGTGCCGGAATTCGTCAACAAGGGACTTGGGAGTATGTTCGTTAAAGAATTTACTGATGAGCTCTTCACTAATAAAAAGATCACGCGCGTGATCACTGATCCATCGGTGTTAAATCTTCGAGCGCAAAAAGCTTACGAAAAAGCGGGATTTAAAAAATTCGCGGAGACTGTAGGTGAAGATGGGGAAGTGATTTTAATGGAAAGAAAACTTCAAGAAAGAAAACAATCAAAAAAAAGTCGATCGAAAGAATCTCCAGTGGAGATTCTTACTTCTTCTGGAAAAGTAAAAAAAGCAGTTTAGTTATTTAAGAGATCGATCGACCAACCGACTCTGTACAAATAAAAAAAGCCTCTTAAAAAAGAGGCTTTTTTATATCTTAAACGTAATTCAAAAATTACTTAAGGCCGTTAATTTGAGAAGCTAGACGAGAAGTCTTTCTAGCAGCTGTGTTAGCTTTGATAACGCCAGTCTTAGCAAGTTTTCTAAGTTCAGCTTGAGCTGTCTTTAGAACTGCAGCAGCTGCTTTCTTATCTCCAGCAGTGATTGCATCTCTTACTTTTTTAACTGCAGTCTTAGTTTTAGACTCGTTAACCTTGTTTACAAGGTTTTTCTTGATATCTTGTCTTGCTCTTTTTTCTGATGATTTGTGGTTTGCCACAATTAACTCCTACCGTTAGATATTCAACTTTTTGCGTTCAGCAATTTAATGAGATTCATTTTTTATTCTAATTGTGGAGTCTTGGCAAGGTTTTATTTGTGAAACCCTTCCGCGGTTTGTATCATTAGGGCGTTTTTCACATTGAGAGAGAGGTATATATGCAAAATGTTCAATCCATTGGGATTGTTGGCGCGGGGCAAATGGGCCGCGGGATCGCCCAAGTAGCTGCAATGAGTGGCTATACTGTTCAAATTTATGATGTTTCACCTGAGGGGCTAAAGAAGGGTGTGGACTTTATCGAAGCCCAGATGAAGAAGGGTGTAGAAAAGGCAAAGTGGGATCAGGCCTTTGTTGAGAAAACAATGAAAGCAATTTCAACAGTTTCGGACATGACCAAACTTTCAAGCTGCGATCTTTTGATTGAAGCGGCCACTGAAAACAAAAATATTAAATTTGATATCTTTAGAAAACTGGATGAAGTGGCAAAACCGGGAGCGATCCTGGCGACAAACACCTCTTCGATTTCAATTACAGAAATCGCAGCTGTGACAAAGCGACCGCAATTAGTTGCGGGAATGCACTTCATGAACCCGGTTCCGGTAATGAAGCTGGTTGAAGGGATCAGAGGTCTCGAGACGACTGATGAGACATTCAACACGGTGGCGGCCGTGTCTGAGAAGATGGGGAAAGTTTTCGTTCGCGCAAACGACATCCCGGGATTTGCGGTTAATAGAATTCTTATGCCAATGATTAACGAAGCTGTTTACGCTCTATATGAAGGGGTGGCGTCGGCGAGTGATATCGATCAGGCGATGAAGCTTGGAACAAACCAGCCAATGGGGCCGCTTGAGTTGGCGGATTTCATCGGGCTTGATACATGCCTTGCCATTATGAACGTGCTTCATGAAGGATTGGGGGATACAAAATACAGACCATGCCCGCTATTAAAAAAATACGTATTAGCTGGTCGCATGGGTAAAAAATCAGGAAGAGGGTTCTATGAATACAAATAAATCATACACAACATTAAAATTTGAAGCTCAGGAAAGATTCGGTGTTATTACAGTGAATCGCCCGACAAAAATGAATGCGCTTAACACAGAAGTATTAAGCGAACTAAAAGAACTTTTAACTGACCTTAAGTCGGATGATAAATTTGAACTTCTTGGTCTGATTGTTACAGGTGAGGGTGAAAAAGCTTTTATCGCCGGTGCAGACATCGCAGAGATGGCGGACATGACTCCAAGTGATGCCTACACTCTGGGACAACTTGGTCAGCAGGTCACTGTGCTTTTTGAAACTCTTCAAATTCCGGTTATCGCTTGTGTTAACGGTTTCGCCCTTGGTGGCGGATGTGAAATGGCGATGAGCTGTGATTTTATCTATGCGACGGAAAACGCGGTTTTCGGTCAGCCGGAAGTAAAACTTGGGTTAATCCCGGGCTTTGGGGGGACTCAGCGCCTGGCAAAACTTGTAGGAAGAAATAACGCAAAGGAACTTATTTTCTCAGGAAGAAACGTAAAAGCTGATGAAGCGCTAAGAATGGGGCTGGTTGTTAGAACCTTCGCCACAAAAGACGCGATGATGGCCGAAGCGATGAAGACTTTGAAGGCGATCGCGGCCAATTCTCCTTTTGCGGTTTCGGTAGCAAAAAAAGTTATGAACGAAGGTATTGACTTAACCATCGCTGAGGGTTTACAGCTAGAAAAGAGACAGTTTTCTGGGATCTTTTCTTCTGAAGATATGCATGAAGGAACTCGTGCTTTCGTGGAAAAACGAGCACCTAGCTTTAAAGGGAAATAAAAATTATGAGTATGCCTGAAACATTTTACAGTCCGCAGTACAAAGAAATTAGAGACCTGGTCTCAAAATTTGCAGACACAGAAGTGGCACCACTTGCCGCAAAGATTGATCACGACGGAGAAATTCCAAAAGATCTAATCAATAAACTTTATGAGAACGGCTTTATGGGTTCTTATATTCCTGAGGAATTTGGCGGAGCGGGGATGGACTACACATCTTACGCGATAATCGTCGAAGAGCTTTCTCGTGGATGTGCTTCTACTGGGGTTTTAGTTTCAGCTCACACCTCTCTTTGTATGTGGCCAATTTTAAGCCACGGAACCCAAGAGCAAAAAGCAAAATATCTTCCAGGGTTGGCCTCTGGCGGAGTGATTGGGTGCTTCTGTCTTTCTGAACCAAATGCAGGGTCAGACCCGGGAACGCTTTCAACTTTCGCTGAAGACAAAGGCGACTATTATGAATTGTCTGGAACAAAAAACTTCATCACTAACGGTAAAGACGCTGGTATCGCGCTTGTTTTAGCAAAGACAACAAAAACTAATGACCACAAAGGGATTACGGCCTTTATTGTTGAAACGAAGACTGAAGGATTTCAGGTTCAAAAGCTTGAAGACAAGCTTGGGATCAAGGGATCATCGACAGCGCAAATCTGGCTTAATAAAGTAAAAGTTCCAAAAGCAAATATTGTCGGAGAAGTTGGAAAGGGATTTAAAGTCGCTCTTTCAACCCTTGATGGTGGGCGTATCGGAATCGCAGCTCAGGCCTTAGGGATTGCGGAAGCGGCTTTTAGGTATGCTAAAAAATACTCTAAAGAAAGAGTGCAGTTCGGGAAACCAATTTGTGAACTACAGGCGATCCAATTCATGCTGGCAGATATGTCGACAGAAATCGCAGCGGCAAGACTTCTTATCATGCACGCGAGTTATTTAAAGGATAACGACCTTCCGTACACAAAAGAGGCGGCCCAAGCGAAACTTTTCGCTTCAGAAGCTTGTATGAAAATTACGACGAAGGCGATTCAAGTGCTGGGTGGAAACGGTTATACGAAAGAGTATCCGTGCGAGCGCCATTTCAGAGACGCGAAGATCACTGAGATTTACGAAGGGACTTCGGAAATTCAGCGCATTGTTATTGCGGCAAATGAATTAAAAGGAATGTAATTAAATAGGTAATTAATTGATAAAAAAATT
>JBEIPI010000144.1:0-6478 GCA_040377165.1 Bacteriovorax sp. | reverse complement strand
TTAAAGCGCCTGCTTCCTCTCATCCCGTAGTTGTCGATCGCCATATTGGCCAGGACGTTATTGGGTAAACTCACCAGCGACTGATGAGGAGTTCTGATTCTAGTACTTCTGAATCCGACTTCCTCTACCGTTCCTTCAAGTCCTTTATCCAAAATGACATAGTCACCAATTAAAAAAGGGCGGTCCATAATGACAGTCACTGACCCAAAGAGATTAGAGATCGTATCCTTTGCTGCAAGGGCCACGGCCACCCCCCCGATCCCAAGTCCGGCAAGGATACTGCCGATATCAAAGGTTAAACTGTGGGCCACGAGAATCGTCCCGAAGGCCACCACCAACACCTTGGAGGTTTTTGAGAGCATCGGCACCAGGACATCATCAAACTTATTTGAAGTGTCTTTGGCGATCTTGATGAAATGCATGCTGATAAGGTCGACGATTTTAAGCGATGACCACACAGAGGTGAAGGCAATCAGAATATAAAAAGCTCTAATTAGGACTTCATAGGTCTCAAGGTCCAGATCGAGCATGCGAACACCGCCCATCCCGACCAAAGAGAAGGCCAGAAGGCCAAACGGCAATGTGGATTTGTAATGGTCTTTCTCTTTGAAATCCAACGACTCTTTTTTCACCAGGTCGCGGATGTAAATTGTCGTCACAAAACGCACTAAACTTAGCGCCAGGATTCCGACGATGAAAATAATCAGAAAGCCCAGCCACTGGCCCTTTGTGAACATTAAAAATTCTTCCCCTGCCCACGCAGGCAGGTAAGCACGCAGTTTGGTTTTCCAATTCTTATACTCAACAACACCATCAACCACCGGCAAGTGCGCCACAGATGAATAAAGCTCGCCGATTGTACTGACTGTTTCCGGAGTAAATCTCCAGGCCCCATCAATGTTTTTCTCCAATGCAATCTCGGCTTCAATAATCTTATCGCCGTGATTTAAACTTTGTTTCCTGAAATACCACTTCCCCCCATCTGGATCAGTGGGGATATGGGCCAGGTTAACTTTGGTGATGCGATCGAGAGTGTTAATGAGTCTCTCAGCGGCCTGTCTTCCGACCTTCTCTTTTAAATCCAAATCAACTTTTGAGAGATTGAATGTTCTTGCTGCCTGATCAAAATAAAGACGCGCTGACTGAGATCCTTTTTTGACCTCGTCCATCGACTCAAGAAAGGTGCGCATCGTCTCCTGAGGATTTTTTAACTTCTCTAATTCTTCATATTTTAAATAAAGCGATGAACCGGAATCGTTGGATGCCGATGGTGAGTTGGCATCAGGTTTTGTTTTTTCTATGGCGTCCTTAATAACGGAAGAAGGAACCTGGGCGTTTAATCCAAGTGAGAGTGCGATCAAAAAAGCTATAAATACACAGCGCATCGAGAAGACCTTTCCTTTACAATTTAAAGCAGTTAAATTTACCTTGCCCACCTTTGTGGGTCAAGTGATGACGCTTGACGTCTGACCACGAGAGAGAAATATTTCAAACAATTTATCTCTTCATTAGCGTTCCTGAAGAGTTTGGGAGTAAGCTTAAGGCATACTTACTTCTCAAGGATGAGACTATGAAAAAATACCTAACGCTTATTGCCTCTCTGGCCATAATGGCCGTGGCCCAGGCCAAAATTGTCGAAGAATCTTTCTATATCCAAACTAAAGACCCGCAAATTTTCAATCTTTTAAAATCGCGCCCTGAACTCACCATTGACCACATCGAAGAAAATGGCTTCGAACTTTATGGACCTCGCGGACTGAAAAACTTCCTGCAGACAAATAACATCCCACACTTCTCAATGAAGATCGCGAGCATGAAAGCACGATCAGTCTATCCAACCCCGGAAGAAATTGAAAAAGAACTAAAAAATGTGACGGCCCAGTACCCGGAAATCGCTTCAATGTTTTCCATTGGCAAAAGCCACAAGAACCGCAACCTGTGGGTGATTAAGATTTCAAAAAATGTCAGCGTAAATGACTCACGTCCTGAGTTTAAATACATCGCTAATATGCACGGTGATGAAATTGTCGGCCGTGAGATGATGGTCAGACTGATTAAAGACCTGCTTATAAATTACGGAAAAGACCCGGTCATCACCAACCTGATCGACAGTGTTCAAATTTACATTCTTCCTTCTATGAATCCAGATGGAGCAGCGGCCTCTTCAAGAGGTAACGGCAAATATGTCGACTTAAACCGCGACTTTCCTGACTTCACAACCAGCGACAACAAAGATACTCCAGAAGGAAGAGAGCCGGAAACTCAGGCAGTCATGAACTGGCAAAAGCAAAGAAACTTTGTTCTCTCGGCGAATTTCCACGGTGGAGCAGAAGTCGTTAACTATCCCTGGGACACCAAATCTGAAAAATTCCCTCAGGAAGCTTATGTAAAAGAGTTGAGTCTCGAGTACGCAGGTCTTGCTCCCTATATCAGCATGTCTACCGCTTTTAACAACGGTATTACTAATGGGTACGCATGGTATGAAGTTAATGGTGGGATGCAAGACTGGAGTATATATTACCGCAAGGATCTGCAACTGACGGTGGAAGTTTCAAATACCAAGTGGCCGGAGTACTCGAAGGTTGAGTACTACTACAAAGAAAACCGCGCTTCATTGCTGAAATTGATTGAAAGAGTTATTCGCTAACTAAGACCTTATTAAGTCCCAATCGCTCCAGTTCGCTGACTGAAATCGGCGAATTGGGGTGAACTAAAGCGCGAAGCTCAAAATTCTGATCTGCCTTATTACAAACCAGCAATTTCTCTTTTAGATCTTTATTCTTCTCCAGTATACGGTTGAGCAAAAAAGAATTCACATAAGTGATGTCGATCTTTTTTGTCAGCAGCTCATCAAGGTTGTCCGTATAAGACTTTCCATGAAGAACTCCATTATTTGCCAGGTACTCAGTATCCGTATTCATGCCGTGAGTGCGGTAATGAAACCCCAAAACAACCTTAACTCTTTTCCCGGCCAGTACATCAAAATAACTCTGATCCCTTGAAGGCTCATGAAGAGCGATGGCAAACTCTCCACCACTGGCCAGCACATTGCTTGCATAATAGCGGATACCTTTTTTCTTCCAGCTCCATGACTCATCCTCAAACATAATTAAGTCAAATTTCTGGGATTTAAAATCGCGGTACCTGCGGTTAGCACTAGTGGAGACAAATTCGAAATGAAATTTTTTTTGGGATGAGTTCATCTTATTTAGAAGTTCACGCACGATCCCTGCGCGCCCCTCATTTTCTACGAATGGGGGAAAATCATACCCGCCCACTCTCACAGTAGTCGTAGCGGCCAGGGTCACTCCTGTGCTCAATAAAAAAGAAAGGAAGAGTAGAGAAAAAGATTTCATTCATATTCCCAGAAGCATTCTCGTCATTATGATCAATATTGAAAGGATACACAACGAAGAATTTTCCAATGAATGTTCAAGTATTATCAAACACAGTCTTAAGATGAAAGCAGTTGCGCTTTCAACTTTTTCAGTCTGATTCTCTCATCTTTTTTTGTGGTCGTTGCAGCAAAGGACAATAGAGTGTTCATTCTCTCCAGGTTCAACCAGTCCTCTTTGGGCGGGTCCCCATCCTTAAAATTAAGCGGGCAGTAATCGAGGACATTTTCGCTGGCGACAAAGAGAGGAAGGCCTTGTGTACGGCAGATTAGAGGTCTTGCTTCATACACGGTGCACTGATCCTGGTATAAAAATGTGCAGTAACTTTCCTGATGAGGAGTCTGCCATAGTACTTTAAGACGTTCCTGCTCTTCCAAGGGCAATGCTGTAAACCACTCCCTGATGCGGTCAGCTTCAATGCCAAAAACACTTATGTCCGTTTGACAGCATTTCGAGCAGCCTTTTTTACACTCCATCTGAGACTTGTGTTTCTCATGGATTTTATCAAAAAAACCAGAGGCATTTTCCTGCAATGTTACAACTGGATTAGTGCTCATGCTTGTGGAATCAATCCGGCAGATGCTTCCAGAAGTTTCTGGTTTAAGACCGCCTGTAGTTTAGTTTTTTCAGAATTTCTTTTGCTGTCGAGATACAAATTGAGCGATGAAAGTACATCCAGGTTGGTTACCAGTCCCAGTCGATAATCGCGAACAGTTTCTTCATAACTTCTTTTCGCTTTATCTAAAGCGGTATCGAAAGCTTTGATCTGATCATTGTATCTGCGGAAGAGTTCATACCTAGATGTCACATCAATGGTCACACTCTTTTTATAATCTGTAAGTTGGTACTGAGCTGTCTGGAATTTCTCCATATCCTCTCTGACAGTCGCTTGTGAAACTCCTCCCTCGTAAAGGGGAATCAAAAGATTGAGACCCACATCCCAGTCAGAGTTGCGGGAAGAGCTCGATCCTCCCTCTTTTAGAGCGTAGTAGTTCGACAACAAATCCAAAGTTGGGCGGTAGTGAGCTTTGGAGATATTAATCTGCCCGTTGAGCCTCTGGATTTCCAGCTCTCTGTTTTGCACGTCTTCTCTGGCAAGGGCCATCGATAAATACTCATCCAGTGTTTTGGCAGGCGCTAGATCATCAAAGCGAATGTTCATCTCACTTTTTTTAAGACCGGTTAATACCAGATACCTGGCTTCACTTTGTTTTAAGAGACCTACGCCGTTTGCGGCCTGGGCTTCAACAGAAGCAAGCTGTGCCTCCGCCTGCAATAGCTCCCCTCTTCTTGAGCGGCCGATTTGCACGCGTTTTCTGATTTCATCAACGCGCTCCTGGCTTTGTTTTTTTAAAAGCTCCAGGTTTTTAAGATCGTTTAAATCCAAAAGATAAGTGTAGTAGGCCTCTACTACATCCATATAGAGATTCACCCGGTCCAGTTGTTTCTGGTTTTGGGCAATCTTGATGCTCGTTTCCGAATTCTCAATCGCTTGCTTGTCGCGGCCACCGTTATAAAGGCTTGCCGTCAAGTTGAGCCCCAGGGTCTTCTGGTCATCAAATTTTTCCTGCTTCAGATAAGTCCCTCGCACTGACAATCTTGGGAGATAACTTCCCTCGCCTTTGCGTTTTTCCTCAGAACTCAGCCTTAGCCTGGACTCATTTATGTTGTCGGCCTGGTTATTTAAAAGGGCGCTGCTAAAGCTCTCTGCCAAAGTTACGGCATGAGCACTGGAAGCTAAGGTAAGGGTCAGTAAACAAGTGAAAAGTGAGGTTGTAGAGACCATGAAATCCTTCCAAAAAATAGTGAAAATAAAGCGGCAGACTTATTAAAACAAAGGGCATGAAGAGTGTAAATCTTTCTACCAATATTCATTGATCAGTGCTAAAAATGTCTAACCAAAAAGTTATACGGTAAATTTTTACGAGGGTTTCATGAGAATTAAAAACGCTGTTTTCTCTCTTGTCTTACTTTGTTCACTAAGCACAATGTCTTTACCTCTTTTCGCCGCTCCGCTTAAAGTCGGAATGGTCACAGATGTGGGGGGCGTCAACGACCAGTCCTTTAACCAATCAGCTTGGGAAGGGTTGCAAAAAACGAAAAAAGACATGGGAATCAAAATCAGCTACCAAGAATCAAAACAGGACGCCGACTACCCGGCCAACCTAGAAACACTCTACGATGCTAAAAATGACTTAATTTGGGGAATAGGTTTTAAAATGGCCGATGCCATTTTAATTGCCGCCAAACAAAACCCAAAACAAAAATATGCCATTATCGATTACTCATATGGAGCTAAAACTCCACCAAACGTTTTAGGCGTCATGTTTAAGGCCGAAGAGGGCGCTTTTCTTGCTGGCTATATCTCGGCGAAAATGAGCAAGAGCGGAACTCTTGGCTTCATTGGAGGAATGAGCGTACCTATTATTCATAGCTTTCAGTATGGTTATAAAGCTGGGGCTAAATTTGCCAACCCAAAAATTAACATTCTAGAACAATACGCTGAATCTTTCACAGATGCGGCCAAAGGAAAGGCCATTGCTAACCAAATGATCGGCAAAGGCGCAGACGTTGTCTTTCACGCCGCTGGAGCCGTTGGTGATGGTGTCATTGAAGCAGTAAAAGAAAAAAATAAAATGGCCGTTGGTGTGGACCGCGACCAAAATTACTTAGCACCAAAAAATGTCATCACATCAAGCATGAAGCGCATTGATAATGCTATTTACAATGTTGTGACTGACTTAAATAAGGGAACTTTTAAAGGTGGAACAACCATTGAATACGGTCTAAAAGACGGTGCCGTTGATGTGGCCCCAACCACAACGAAAATGGTTCCTTCGATTCTCTTAGAAGATGTCGCCAAATTAAAAAAGGATATCATCGCTGGAAAAATTAAAATTCCTTCGACTGAAAAAGCTTTTATCAGCTTCGCTAAAAACTTAAAGTAATAAAATGCTGGCGATAGAGCTAAAAAATCTTACTAAGAGCTTCGGGACTTGTGTGTCCTATCATAACTTGAACTTCAATGTTAAAGACGGCGAAGTTCATGCGATATTAGGTGAAAACGGCGCCGGTAAATCTAC
>JBEIPI010000036.1:0-26217 GCA_040377165.1 Bacteriovorax sp. | reverse complement strand
CGTTTTTTTGTCTACTTCGATTCCTTTTTCCGGAGCTCCTAAACAGGAAGCTAAAAACAGAAGGAAGCTTAGTTTGACTAGTTTTATCATATATACCTTATTTATAAAACTCGACTCATCATCCACTATCGTCTGATTGAAAGAGTTCTTATAGTTTTGCTTAAGTAGTAATACTGTTTAGGAAAAATATTCCTCGGCCTCTCCATTAAGAGGAATCCCCTACCGATTTTATCAAACAGCATCCGAGCGACTTTTTCTTTTCCATATCGTAGAGATTCTAGATAGTTAAATACTCATAAACCTTTTAAGCTTTTACTTTCCTGCCATGCTAAATGGGCTCACGTAAGTGCAAGTGCTTGAAACTACCTGAGCCGCCTTAAAAAAGGCGCACTTTTTATGATAAAAAATGGGATTTTTAGTTAGATTCGAAACCTATTTAGGTCGCAAATAATCTGGCTAACTCATTGTTTAGAAAAAGCTTTTTCCGGCAAAGACTCCCTAAACCCCCTTAAAAACCAAAATCAGCTTAAAATATTGTGATAGCCAAGATGAATTAGGAACAATGGTGATCTATGGACGAAGAACAATTAGCACTGGTCGAAGAAGGTCTCAATCTTTTGCTACAAAAGTACAAAAGAAATGAGAAAGAAGGCGACCTGAAAAGAATGCAAGCTGTTATGGATGCCAAAGTCGCTATTCGCAAAGTTATGTTATCCGTCGCAATTAAAGGGGACATAAAAGACATCGTCCCTGTTCTGGAAGGAGGAAAAGGTGCGGGATGGGAAGTAACAGACTTTGACAACAAAGTGGTGCGCTACCACGCCTAGGATTTCTGTATTGTAATCTCTTTTAACTTATTCAATAATAGCCTCCAGTAAACCGGAGGCTATTATGATTGAGCAAATCACTGAAGACATCAAGAAAGCAATGTTCGCAAAAGACAAAGACCGTCTGGATGCCCTTCGCTATTTCAAAGCAATGCTCATTGAAAATAAAACATCTAAAGCGCCTATCGCGGAAATGGATGTGCTTATTAAGCACGTTAAAAAATTAAAAGATTCACTTGAAAATTTTCCACCAGAAAATGAAATCAGAAAAAAGACTGAAGTTGAGATTTCAATTCTTGCCGACTACATGCCTAAGCAACTTGATGAAGCGACTGTAAAAGGCTTCATTAAAGACATCATCGCGGCCAACCCGGGCATCAATGCAGGGCTCGTGATGAAAGAGCTTAGTCCAAAAATCAAAGGGCAATTTGACAGCAAGATTGCCAATGAACTTGTGAAAGCCGCGCTTACTTAAATCTTGCGTAAGTGGCGCGCTCACTCCCGGAGTGTTGCAGTTTAGGACAAATTCAACACTTTGATATTGGTGTCAAAACGCTCCAAATAAAAACTTCTTAATTCCAATTATTTAAAGGCATTGCAGCTGTTACCTTAATTCATACCCACAAAAAAATTCGCATTTGAACATATACATCCATTAGTTAATTCTATAAATTGTTCTCAAATTTATGAAAATAGTACAGCGCTTGAATTCGGAATTACAAAGAAGGCAGAGTATCAATTCTCGTTACTCGATGAGGGCCTACGCCAAATCTCTCGGTTTGGATGTCTCGATGCTTTCAAGGATCCTCGCCAACAAAACTCCTGTGACGCAGAAGCTGCTTGCGAGAATCGCCGTTCCACTCTCACTCACTCCAACCGAATACCACGCTTTTGAATTAGAAATTCTTCAAAGAAAAAAGAATCAGGTAAAAACAAATCCAATCGAGCAGGCCTTTCACCGCTTGCAGACAGAGGAATTTGAAATCATCCAAGACTGGTATAATTTCGTCATCCTGGAACTCACTTATCTGCCAAATTTTCAACTTGATGAGCATTGGATTGCCAAAAAACTCTCCATCTCTGAAGATAAGGCAAAAGCCGCTCTTGAGCGCCTCTTAAAACTTCAGCTAATTATTAAAAACGATAAAGGCCAGTATGTGGCAGCTACAACTCACACCTCAGCAATCCAGGATGATTTTACAACTATTGCAATGAGGATCAGGCAAAAGCAGGTTCTGCAAAAAGCAATTGATTCGATCGATCTGGTCGAGATTACGGAGAGGGACCAAAGCGCCGTCACAATGGCAATGGACCCCGCTTTAATTCCTGAAGTAAAAGAAAAAATTAAATCTTTCCGTCGTTCACTCGCCAACTATATTGAGAAAAAAAGTAAAAACAAAGAAAGGGTCTACGAAATATCGATTTCCCTTTTTCCATGGGACAACAATCATGATGAATAAAATTATTCTTGCTTTGACCATCTCCTTTTTTACCATGAACGCTCACGCCTGGAGAGAGTCCAATGGCGGCAATGGTGTAGTGGCCGAAGCCCACATGTTTGCTGACAGCCTTATTAAAGAGATGCATCAGGTTCCAGCACTATTGGAGGCCTACCACTTAAGACCATATGCTATTTCTGCAAAGGAAAACCTTACTCTGAATGGTCAGCCGGTTGACGCCGTCACTGAAATTGACTGGGATAAAGAATATGTAGTGGTCTTCATCAACGCCAGCACATGGGACAAACTATCATACACTCAAAAAAGAACATTAATCCTTCATGAGCTTACTCACTTCATGAGCCGTATAGATGATAACTATACGTACTCCAGAAAAGTGCTGGATATGTTGACAAGAAATTATGAGATTCAAAACAAGCATAGGGATAGTGATTTTCCGCTTGAAGAAGAAGTAATCAACAGTATTGATAACTGCAGCCTGAGGAACTTCACAAAGGTTTATGACTTGCTAGGGAGCCTCGATTATAAGCTCGAACTTAAAGAGCAAAAACAGACTTTAGGCCAGTACATCGAAGCCAGCACATGTAAACGAATCAAAGACCAGGTAAAAAAATAAAAAAAAGTGCTCCTTAAAGGAGCACTTTTTTTATCTTGTTTTCGATTAGAATTTACAGGTAATAGCAACCGGAAAATGGTCAGAGAGAATCTCTTGAGTGAATCTGTAATAGTAAGGATTCGTCAGCTGCCTTAAATACACTCTGCGCTTCATCCCCTCTAATCTCTCTTCAATCTGAAAGTCGTCTTCCACAACTTCATTTCTCTTTACCGTGTACAACCCCTTAAGGTATTTTCCGAAGTTGGCCACAGATTTATCCATCTTACTTTGTCCTGCCGGTGTCAGCGGGTACTCAAGCTTAATCGTTGTCGGGTCATCAACAGGAGGAATATCCCCATCCAGAATCGGGCTTTCTTCGTCTTTAAGAATGCTCAAAAAATCAAAAGACTTATTGTTATTGAAGCCCACAACCTCTTTGCGGATCACATAACGGCTTTCAATATCTTTATAGATGTCCTCTTTGTAATAATTGTAAACTTCGCCATTGTCGCAACCCGGGAAAGCTTTTTTATCCAGAATGAAGTGGTCGTAGTCATTAGCCACGCCATTAGTCTCTTTTCCATTGGCCAGGTAACGCCCAGGTGAAAGTGTTGAGGCTTCTTTAATCAACAACTCACTGCCCGGGTAGGCCTTAAGGACTTCCGGCCAGAAAGCATTATTAGAGACAAGGTTAGTGTCAGCAAGGAACATGATCTTACTGTCTTGATACTTCTTTTTATAACGATTCATGAAATCAAGCGTGTTTTTCACTTCGGCAAAACGCGCGAAGTTTGCAGAATTGATCCCCGTTCCAAGATCTTTATGGCTTTCAACGCCGAAAGTTTTCATCATCAGGTCTTTCTCTGCTTCCTCATCACCTGAATAAGTAAAAACCATGTGAGATGTTACAAGTGTGAATACTGATGAGCCTGTCTTGAAACTCGCCATGAATGGGCGTCTGGCAAAATGTTGAATCAGGTCTTCACCCATAAAATCAGCAGTCAAGGTGATAAAACAAGCGATAGGCGCTCCTGCTCCTTTATCGGCCACCTCTTTACAGTGAGGATTCTCAACCGGAGTAACGGCATTAGCGCGGTAATAAAAACCAACAAGCTCTTCCACTGACCCCACCAGCGCGGAGTCTCCTCTCGGTGATAAAATCAACGACCAGCTCTTATCAAGCTTCTTTAATTCTTGAAGAACTTTTAAATATCCCGGACCTCTGTAAAGATCATGGGCCCTTTTTGTGTCATTAATAAGCTTGGCAATTTTTTGATCGATCTCTTTGATTTTCGCCGGGTCTTTAAGTTTAGATCTCTGCTCAATTAATTTCTTCTCTATTTCCGGAGACTCTTTAATGAGAGAAAGTACGGCCCTGTTATTCTGCTCATCTCTTCCCACTGTCGCAAGAAGCTCGAGACCGGAGACTACATCATAACGATTCATGATTTTTGCCATCATCGCATAGTCTTTAAAAAGGGCCTTTGATGTTCCAGGGTGAAGCAGGTTGTAGTTGGCGATTTTAAGTGGACCGGTTGCTCGTTGAATTTTTGAAGTCGGTCCGTAGTGATTGTAGTTGGTGTAGCACTCTAATTTATAATCAGTCCTAACAATAAAAGTTTTGATCGATTCACAGCGCTCGCGGTACTCCGCGATTTTTTCAGCATCATCTTCTAATGATTTTGTGAGGGCCTCTCCAGGGGCCACATCAGCTTTTGCAACGAAGGCTAAAAGCAGAGCTGAAATAAAAATGAATTCCCTCAATCAATACCCCGAGTATAATGATCAACTAATGGAAGCCATTAGTTTAACAACATAAAACGCCGATTTTCAACTTTTGCCACCCCCTCTTTTCCCCTTAACTCTTTAATATTATGAGGCTGACAGAAAAAAAAGAATGACACGGATGGTCTTTTTACTCTAAAGTTTTTCCCTGCTTTTGCCGAAAATACTCTAGATTCTCAAAGAATATAACGAGGAAATAGCTATGTATAAGTATTTATTGATTCTATGTCTTACAATTAACGTTTCGTACGCATCGGCCGTAAAGCTAGTTGACTATGTTGTTAGCAGTGCCGGATTAGGTGAAATTTTGGCTGTACACGGAGTTAAGGGTAACGATGCTAAGCAAGTGCAAAGTTATGTCGCTTCATCACTGGCAGCTCTTGGAGTAAAGAGCACGAAGCCTGTATCAAAGGACCTGCTTGATGCTTTAAGCAAGCTTCCAGTTACAGGACAAGATGCAAACGTTAGAAAAGGTCTTCAAATGTTACTTGATACACCTGCTGATAAGATTCAAAAGAAAGACGTAGTGAATGTTGTTAACAACATTATTTACCTGGCAAACCGCCACGGTAAATCAGTTATCATTACATGTGCAGAGTGTGTGAACGGAGAACTGGCAAAAAGTGGGTTCAAATTTACTGTTGAAGCTGTAAAGAACACGAACACAGCAAATCTTCTAAAAAACACAATTCCAAGCAACCCTGCTCAACTTAACACTTTCATTTCAGCTCGCATGAAAAAACTTGGAATGGGTGATTATTCAAAAGTAACTCCTGATCAAGTTCTTCCAGAAGAAGAAAAATCACTAGCACTTTTCCTTGGTCTTGCTGAAAGCGGATCAGCTGATCAAAAAGCACTAATCGCTTCTATCAAAAAACTTTCTACTACAAATGGAAAGACAAACATCCTTGACCCGAAAAACCCACATAAACTTTGGAAGATTCCTGGAACAGACATGACTCCACAAGAAACTGCGAACTGGAAAGTTTTCTTTGATGAAGTTGGTGCTCGCTCTCAAAAAGATGGCGTGAATGCTGAAGAAGCTTTCTATCGCACACTAAAAGAGAAAGCGAACGGGAATGAATACCTGACTAAACAATATGAAACATTGAAAGCTAAGAGATGTTTCTTTAAGTAAAATCTAAATACATGTTTAACGAAGGCCGGAGTAATCCGGCCTTTTTTCGTTAGATATTCTAAATTTGTAAACGGGACATTTTCCACGACCGAGCTAAGTGGTTGAAAGCAAAGGATTTTCACCCTGAGAGCCAGCTTTTTAAGGCACTTCGGTCCTCGAAAATTCTCCAACGAGCTCTCATAATAACAACGACATGGACAATTTATGCTCCTGAAATTTTCGTTTTATAAAAATCCAGAACTGGTTCATGATAAATTTATACTACAAGTAATAAAACACTTATCTCACTCAACAGGACGTGTGCTTATGAAGACAAAATCAGTATTGCTATTAGGACTATGCTCTCTATCTTTCTCTTTATCAGCTCTGGCTGCAACCGAAGCAGTAGAGACGGATAAATTGGGAAAGACTCCTGGTGAAAAGGCCGTTCAACAAGTTTTGGATGGAAAGGATAAATCAAAAAATCCAGCTAACATGGAATTTAATGGAGCAGCACTTGAAGCCCAGTATGCCAAGCAGCCAGGGTTTGCAAGTGAATCAGCTGATCACAAAGAAAATGAGAAATTCATTGAGGCCAGCCAGGCTAAATCTCTTGGGCAGTCATCAAGTCACGTTCAAGCACTCTATAAATGTGCAAAGATGGGCGAACTTGAGGCTTCAAAAGAATGCAGAAAAGCTGAAGCAACAAAGAAAAATAAAAAATAATTATTTTTATTAAACTAGCGGGTAATATATGAAACATTCTTTAATTCTCTCTCTTGTTTTTAGTTTATTTCTTCAAGGTAATGCTTTTGCCCAGTCAGCTGCGAATTCTTGCGGTTTAACGACTGAAGAAATTGATGCCATCAACCTCTCAACAGGAATCGCAAGACTTGGCCTGCTTTCAACGGCCGTGCCTATTATTGATGATCCAAACCTGGCAAGACCGGTTGGTGACCCTGCAAGTTCAGACTCCGTGGCAATGAATAATATATCGGAAATGTATGGTGCTTCTGAGCTTACTGCGAATGAACAGACCCTTCAGGATCAAAATGCTCAAATGGGAAATCGCTGTAACGATCCAAAGGCTCTCGAAGAAGCTAAAGTCAATGGGACACTTCAACTCTACTCTCAGGCCTGTATTGTTTACGAGCTCGTTAATCGTGTTACAAACATGATGGCAGAAATCGATGCACTAGAAAAGCAATTGGTCGAAGATAAGGCAACTCAAAATAAAGCTGCCGCTGAAAATGCGAAAAGAGAAAATGATATTAAAGCTAAAAAAGAAAAAATGGAGAAAGTTAATAAAGACATAACTAAGGCCATTAAAGAAATAGAAAAAGCAAAAGAAGAACTAGAAAAAGCAAAAGAAGAAAAAGAGGCCGCTCAAAAGGCCCTTGACGCTGCAAACGCTCAAACTTGTCCAGAAGATGATGATGGATCATGTGCTAGTGCCAAAGCAGAAGCTGTTGCTGCTGCTCAAAAGGCGCTGGATGAAGCAAACAAAAAAGTTGAAAAGGCCGAGAAAAAACTTAATAAGGCCGTCTCTAAGTTAGTTGATTACCTGGCCGATAAAATGGGAATTGAAACCCTTGCTGTCTTTGCTCTTTTAACAGGAACAATTACAGGGGAAACTGATGGCGGAGATGTACACTTTAAAGTTAACTCTGAGGACTTTACTCTGGCCGATTTAGGAAGTGTTATTGGTGGATTCACTGGTACAACAGAAGAAAGAGCAAAACAATTTACTGATGGTGAAGAAGTCTCAAGAGGAACAGATACTTTCTTCTATAACCTTGTAAGAGGTGTTGAGGCTTCAGAAGATAGAGGGCACACAGAAAACCCTTACCAAGGTGGAGTTGATAATACTTTTGCAACCTTCTATAACACTACAGGATCAATTAGTGATGAGGCCAAGGACACAGTAAAAGAGTCTCTTTCGATCCTGGCCAACCTAGACAATGGAATGGACTATATTCAAACTATCGCTCTTGCTGCTCTGGACTTTAACGAAGACGCTTCGACTAAACAAATTGCCGCTCTTGAGGCAATGAAGACCCCATCTTCTCGCATGGATGAGATGGCAAGAAAAATGGAAGAAAAGAATACTCAGAAAGAAAAACTGCAAAAAATGATTACAAAGACTTTATGTTACCTGGATTCTTCTCTGGCCGTTTTCAAAGGATTGTTTAAAGCGACTACAACCACAGTTACTGATAAATTTTATGTATACTTAAATAATTTCACGACAGATAAACTGAGCCAAAAAGCAAAAGAAGGATACTTTTCAAAAGTGAATTATTTAGGAATCCAAAAGGCCATGGAATGTTATGCTAAAGGTGGAGACACAAATTCGTGCTCAGCTCTAGAATCAAGTGCGAAGGATGAGAGCGTAAAATCTTGTCACTGGTCAGGGGCCGTTATTGGGCCATCAAAGCCAATCGAGCTAGTATGTGACGCTTCGAAAGTAGGTCAAGTAGCTAAAAATGATTCAGGGAATGAACAAACTTGTGTGTGCCAATAGACTAAGACAGTCTGATTATTAAGGAGGATAATTTGAAAAAATATATAGCTTTATTTCTTTTTGTATCAAGTTTTTCAGCACAGGCAGCCTCCGGCTGCCTTGTGCGTGCAGGAAAAAAGATGCAACTCGATCCTAAATGTAAATGTCTTGAGACAAAGACTTGTGCGACTCCTGAGAAATTAAAATATAGCAAAAAATTTTTCGAGGCAAAAAAACCTAACAACACTCCACTCTTTAGCGAAAAAGAAAAAGTGGCCTACGAAAAATCTTATAAGCTCTTTAATCAAATTATGGAGCTAAAGGCTAAAGGACAAGGCGACTCTCAAGAAATCAAAAAGCTTTACTTTGAGCTGGATAAAACAAACAGTGAAATCTCAATTCTTCTGCATAAAAATCACCCGGAAATCATGAAAGACTTCAAAAAAAGATATGAGGTTAAGTCTAAGGCCAGACAAGAGCAGAGAAAGAAAACTGATTTGGCCATTAAAGAGTTTTTATCAAGCAATGGAAAAAAACCTCTTGCACAAAATGCGACAAATGCCTCTCCCGTTCCTGCTCAAGCAGTAGCTCCTGTAAAAGCTAAAACTACTCCACCTGTTGCCACCGGAGCAAGCTCAATTGCCCCTGCACCTGCAGCTAATGAAAGTGCGGTTGCTGAAACAGGAGGTCTGAGTGCTGAAGACAAAAAAGAGATATTGAGAAAGCTCAATAAAGAAAAGCTTGAAGTGACTCAAGAGGATTCTCTTTTTGAAATCATCTCTAAAACTTACAAAGGAAAGGCCTACAAGAAATTATGGGCCCCGAAAGACTTAGAGGAAAACGCTGCTGAGCCGGCGAAAGTTCCTTAAGTTTATTGGATTCCGTCAATCCATGCTTTAATTGAATTAACTTCATCGCTGCTTAACTGAGCGATAGGATCCGGGGGCATATTGCCCCCGTTATTTTTTAGAATCGTATAAACTTCAGACCCACCGGAATTTCCGGCGACCACTAATCCTGCACTCACCCACTGGGCCGAGGTTTTATAAGTTGACCATTGATGACACTGGAAACATTTCCCTTGCATAACTTTGTATGCAGCAAGCAGCCTCGTTCCTTCCGGTGTGGATGAATCTATCCCCTCAACAGGCGAATACTGTCCGTAATCCCCATAGTTGCTGTTGTAATCCTGGCCGCATCCGGAAATCATCAGGGTCAAAAATAAAAAGGCCATGAGTCTTTTCATAAATTAAACGTCGATATTGGCGACAACTTCAACTTCGTCATCCACTCCGATCTCCATATATTTCGCTTCTTTCAGTTTTAGCTCTGAAGCTTTCACTTTAAAAGTCGCTTCGATTTTTGTCGGCCCGATATTTTTGTATGTGAAGCTGACGGGCTTTTTCACATCATTAACATTAAGGGTTCCAGTCCCCTTCCCATCAACTGCGCTCACTTGAGTGAAAGTGATCTTAGGGAATTTTTCAAAATTTAAATGCTTATGAAAGTGCTCGTCACGAAGTGAGATCCCGGTCTTAAGCTCTTCCACTTTTACCCACAGATTTTCCGCTGTGAATTTGTTGCCGTCTTTTTTTACTTCGCCTTTAACTTTGGCCGATTTCGCTTCAAAACTCCCGGCCGGAGAAAGAGAAACTTTTATTGTTACTTCATGGGCCAGTAAAGACCCCGTCATTAAAATACCAGCACAAAGAGCGATTGCCTTTTTCATATGAACTCCTAAAAATCGTATATAGCACCTAATGACCAAAGACTTCCTGGATTAGGAAACACCTTTCCCAACCTTGTCCTTAGCGAGATTTTTTTTACTTTAATCTTAGATTGGATAAAATACCCTACTTCCACCGCTGAATCTTTTTCAAACCTATAAAGAGTGTCATTGGGATTCGTCCAGTCACCTTTGCGGTATTTGACCGGTACATGCACACCCAAGAGAACGTTATCGGAGAATGTTTTAAAATACATTCCCGGTCCGGCGAGGAAGCCCTTCACTGAAACTGACGACTGCCGATAATCTATCGCTCTGGATTCTGAACTGATGGTAGCACTGGCCACTGCAAAACATCCCTCAATATCAAATTCGTATTTGCTGTTTTCCCACTTCTTTCCTCCTCCGAGACATGTCCCGATGGCCGTACTCAAAAGATTTGTTTTTGCCGAAGTCGCGCGGTCAACAAGGATAACCCTGTCTTGCCAGCTCAAGATATCAATCGAGCTATACCAGCCTGGTTTATATTCCAGTCTCTCATCGCTAGCGATCTTCTCCTGAAGTAGGTCCTCCAGAAGTTTCAGATCGCCTTCGTCCGCTTTTACTTTGCGGGAAAGGCCAATGAAGCCCTCGGCATTTTTTTTATAAGTGCTGCGCTCATTTGCCGGCGTGTAATCAGTCGTCTTACTAAAGAGCTGCGTGTTTAAAAAGGCCAGTTTGTAATAGTAGAATGGAAGTTTGGTTTTTTCATATACTGCGCTATCTAGTGCGCTGGCGGATGTTGAGAGAATCCTCTCGTGTTCACTCTTATTGAAATTAATAATAATCTTTCTGTAAATCTCAATCGCCTCTTTGAATTTCTCGCGTCTCTCAAAACTGATGGCAAGCCTTTCAAGCGCCATCCAGTTTTTACTTAGTGAGTCCTCTTCCTCATCATAAAGGTCCTCTACTTTTTCCAGTTGATTTTTATCGAGATACAACTGCATCAATTTGATATTCTCAACAGGAGAATCCGCCGCGGTAACGTTTCCAGCGAAAGACAATCCCAATAGCATCAATAAACTTTTTGCCTTCATGCTATAACCACAAATGAATCTGTGCCATAAGGTCCCATCGGTCCTTTACACTGATTTCCTGATTAAAATTTCTGGTGTTATATAAATCCAGCCGCAGCTCAACTTTAGACATCGGGAAATACTGCACGCTCGGCCCGAATCTCACTCTGTAACTCTTGTCGCTGGCATTCTTATAATATTCAACTGAGTTCAGGAGATAAACTCCTCTTGTCGCTTTGATATGGTTTTGAAAATTGGCATAGTACTCTGTTTTATCGCCAGCAACCAGTTTTGGTTTTTTCTGCACTCTTCCCACTTCAAAAATCAAACTGCTTCCATTATCAAGACCTGATCGCGCATGGGCCGCAAAAGCATTCACGTCGAGAAAGTCATTGCCTTGAGTAAGAATTGAAAGACCCAGTCTGTTTTTTTCCAGCAGCGTGTATTCAAAAGTTCCGGCCCAGCCTTTCATCCTGAGCTCTGTATCCTGAGTCAGATTTCCTACAAAGACATTCATTCCCGCTTCGATCGCCGGATTGTTATAATGAAGAGTTACTCCATGTGACTGATCGTCCATTGTAAGCTGAGGAGTAGTTCTGGCATAAGATGTATGCTCCACGATTCTTATCCCGAAAGTTTTATCCATTAATCCAGCATACACGCCCCAGGTCGGACTCGGGCGGTAACCGACATAATGCTCACGGGTCCTGTACTCTTTCACACTGTCGGCGGCCGGAGTATTTTGAAGAGAGCGCGGGATAGGTGCATAACCAAAAGTTACGCTGGAAATAAATTTATCGTTTTCACCGAACTTCGCAACCATGTTCACATCGGCCTGCATATGGATGTATTCGGTCTTTTCGCTGACCTCGCCGAAGTTGCGCTTTAAAAAGAGACCGCGGTAACTGGCAAAGGGTCTAAAATGTTTGTTGGTAGGCTGCTTAAAGAAAAAACCCGATTCCTGACCAATTAAGTCTTCCGGTTTGCTATCATTATAGAATCCTCTGCTTCCGATCGCCGTGGCAGAGACCGCTCTACCATAGTCATTGATCGGGCCATTTCCAAAAGGATTATAGTGACAGGTAATACATGAATTATACCCGTGTCCGATAAAATTTGGGTAGGCCATTGCTTTTGGTGAAACAAAAACGACAAGGGCGGAAAAAATCAAAGATTGAAGTGGGAGTTTTTTAAGCATGAATTAAAGTTCACCTTATTAAGAAACTAAAAATATCCTCTGATTCTAAACTAAAAGCACTAACAATTACATCAATTATTTATCCTCGTTTTCGAGTGAAAAACTCGGGAATTGGAAGTATTTGCATACCGGAGTATTTAAAGCCTCCTATGCTAACATTATTTTGAGTTAATTTATTTATAAGGGGGACCCTATTAAATTGCAGAACATCTTCAAAAAAGAATTCGTTATGATTTCTTTGGTCGCCTTGTTTTCTTCTGAAGCCTACTCGGGTCCTCGTGAACAGGCCTATCGTTTACACAACCGCTTAGCCAGTGTCCCTCCCACTGCAGAAACATTAGGCCAAATGGAGACCCTGATTAAAAATGGCAACGCTAAAGATGCTGCATTAAGGGCCATGGACAGCCAGAATTTTTACAATATCACGCTAAAGAACTGGGTTAAACGGTGGACCAACGTCGACGATTCTCCGCGTGTGCCCTTAAATGATTATGTTGCTACTGTTATCGGTATCATTAAAGATGACATCCCTTTCGACCAGGTTCTTTACGGAGATCATCTTTATATTGCGGCCGCAAATACACCAGTCACTATTCCTGCTTATGATAAAAAAAATAACAATCAGTATGTCGAGCTTGAAAACAGATTCGTCTCATTAAAAGATTACCTGACCCGCGTGAATCAATCTGAAGTCACAGGAATAAAGGACACGGCCGGAGTTCTCACTACCCGCGCGGCCGGAGCAGCTTTTTTCTCTGCCGGAACCAACCGCAGGATGACCCGTTTTACATTCATGAATTTTCTTTGTCGCGACTTTGAAGCGGTTCACGATATCAATATCTCCGACTTCCACGTCAGACGTGATGTCGAAAGAAACCCGGGTGGAGACAGCAGGACCTACCGCAATCAGTGCGTTGGTTGTCACGCCGGACAAGACGGTCTTGGTGGTGCATGGGCCTACTTTGATTTCGTCGATAATGAAATGAAATACACAGAAGGAGTAGTTGTTCCAAAAATTAACAAGAACAACTTATACGCTGACGGATATGTCACTACTAATGATGAATGGATCAACCTGTGGGCCGAAGGGCAAAATGCCAGTTTAGGATGGCCGGGCAAAACCACTGGAAAAGGGGCCAGAGAACTCGGGATGATGATCTCCCGCTCCCGCGCTTTCGCCGAGTGTATGTCTACCAGGGTGTTTGAACTGGTATGCGTGAGAAAACCAAAAATCGACAGCGAGAAAAAAGAGATCAAAAGACTTGCTGATCTCTTCCAGGCCAATGACCGCTTTAGCATGAAAAATCTTTTTGCAGAGACATCAATTCTTTGCATGGGCGAATAAAATATGAATACAGAACATAACGAAAAAACACCTCAATTACCAAACGGCTTAAGAATCACCATTGCCATTGGAACCCTGGTTTCAGTGCTCGTGGCCTTCAACCAATGTACTATTGAGAAAAAATCCTCCAATAAAAGAAGTACCGCTTCAACTGTCAGTGCACCTTCAACAGCGACTGGAGATTCAAGCGATATCGAAAATGACAGCGAACTTCCCGATGGGTTGGTCATGCCTCCAATGAACTCGCCCGGGGCCGACTCAGAGCTCGACACCATTGATGTAGGAGTGAAGAACTTTGAGCAGATTTATCTTTCAATGGCAGCGGTAACCGGAGTCTCTCCTACCACCACTTCTGTCCAGAATCTTTACAGAGAGATCATTGTTCAACTTCCGGCGGACAATAATGTAAAAAGTTTTCTTCCGGCCAATCAGGTGGCAATCACAAAACTGGCAGCCGAATTCTGTGAAGTTCTAGTGGAGACAGCAGCACTAAGATCAGTAGTCTGGCCGACCATTAATTTTGGACAAACACCTACTCAGGTTTTCAATGCCGCCAATAAAACACTTATTGTAAACCAGGCCATTGACCGCTTCATGCCTCCGATGGACTCACAATCGAGAACGTCAGCGGTCACGGAACTCACTAAACTTTTTGATGAGCTTTTAACCGGGGAGAACCTCGGCTCAAGTGTGACAACCCGAAAAGTGGTTAAGGGAATGTGTATCTCGACACTGGCAAGCGCTCAGTCGACTCTTTTATAAGGTGAAAAACATGACAAATAAAAAAGACAATAAAGATGTAAGCGCTCCACTGAAACACGAAAACCACGCACTTCACTCGCGCAGGGATTTTCTCGCTCAAGGTTTTTTAACCGGAATGAGTTTCACTATGCTGCCAGGACTGCTCTCACTTTTGAAAGTGAATTCGGCCCACGCACTTGAATGTGGACTAGGAAATCAGCAGGCGGTAAATAGAATTCCCGTCATGCTCTTTGACCTTTCCGGAGGTGCAAACCTGGTCGGATCCAACGTCATGGTTGGGAAGGCCGGAGGTCAGCTTGATTTCGTCAGCGACTATCAGTCACTGGGGCTTCCAACAGCGATGCACCCAAGAAATGCAGGCCAGACCAACAATGAATTAGGCCTCGTTTTCCATAACGACTCCGCCATCCTAAGAGGTATCCGCGGCGCCAGCTCTGTCACCACCAGAGCGAAAATCGAAGGTGGTGTTTTCTGTGCGGCCTCAAACGACGACACTCAAAACAACCCTCACAACCCAATGTACTGGCTGACCAAGGCCGGAGTTGTGGGAGAGCTCGCTCCTATCGCCGGAACCAGAAATAGTGAATCCGGTGGTAACTCAATGGCGCCGCAAAGCTCGCTTATCTCAACACTAAAACCAGTCACACTCAATTCTCCACAAGACGCTTTGAGTTTAGTGAATATCGGAAGACTCGGCTCACTCTATGGAACAGAAAAGGCTCAGAAAGTTTTAAAAACCATTGAGAATTTGAGCGCGCAGAAATTAAAACAATTCGACTCCAAAGCACTGCCCGAGCAGATCAAAGATCTAGTGAACTGCGGTTACATCCAGTCGCAGGATCTGCTGAATCGTTTTTCCGCAACAGCGGTAGACCCGAATCAGGACGCGATGGCAAGACAGGCCTTCCCTAATATGGCCGGAAACAACGACCAGAGAAGAACGGCCACCATGGCGAAACTCATCCTGGACGGGTATGTCGGAGTAGGAACAGTTGAGAAAGGTGGTTATGATTACCACGACAACACCAGAGCTTCAGGAGAGCTAAGAGATTTTGAAATCGGTGATATGATCGGCCGAGTTCTTGAACTTGCCGCCTTAAAACAAAAAGACATTCTTATTTATGTATTCACTGATGGTGGTGTTGCCGCCAGCGGTATGACTGATGATTCAGCAAACGGTCGCGGAAAAATCCCATGGACAGGAGACAGCTCACAGCGCTCTTCAAGCTTCATGCTTTTATACCGTCACGCCGGAAAAGCGACTCTAAGAACCGCCAACAAAAGACAAATTGGCGCATTCAAAGACAACGGCTCTGTTGATACGACTGCGACTCTAACCAGTAACAGTGTTACCAACCTTTCAAAAGCGGTTGTGGCCAACTACCTGTCTTTGACAGGGCAAGAGTCAAAGCTTGCTGATGTGGTGGGAGACAATCCGTTTGGATCGAATCTCAACAGCTATCTCTTTTTTAACAAAATCAATTAGAACATAGGAATAAATTTTGAAGCGATCAACCAAGTACAAAATTTCATCATTTCTTTGTTTGGGGCTTGTCCTCATCGGTTATAACCAATGCATGAACCCGATGAGCGCCGGTGGAAAATCCTCAATGAAATTCTCCACCAAAGATGCGGTGACGACATCTTCGGGCAGCAAAACCGGCAGCACTATTACCTCTGAAGAAGTGAAGGCCATTTCGATTGAGGCCTTCAAGACCACCGTCTACCCTATCACAAGAGCAAGATGTGTGACTTGCCATGGGGCCTCTCAAACTCCACTACACGCTTCATCCAATCTTGAAACCGCTCACAACTCACTGGTTGATACTTTCAAAATTGATTTCAATAATATCGATAGTTCGCGCATGGTTTTAAAGTTAAAGAACGACCGCCACAACTGCTGGGGTGACTGTACCGCTAACGCGACTGAAATGCAGAACCAGATCACTGAATGGAAGCGCATCATTGATGAAAAAGCGCCTGACGCCACAGAAACAACCGGCAACGTGACAGGAAAAATCACCGCTGAAACTTCTACGATCAATGAAATCCTGAGCCCGGAAAACCTGATTGATCAGGGAACGATCACTCTTATGGCTGAAAGCGGATCGCTAAAAACTCCGATGGTGAAAGCAACCGAAAATGGCACTTCTTATATCTGGGCACCGGAAGGAACAGGAACAAAAAACCTGACCAGCGCCGACGCCGGACTGGCGTATGTTAATTTTAAAGTGACTAACTCTGATTTTTATAAAGTATTTATGTTCGTCAATGCCCCGGATACAAATGCGGATTCTGTGTATGTGAAAGTCGCTGGCTCCGATACGAAGGAGTGGCACTTAAGAAGTGTGACCAGAGGTTTTGAGTGGAGAGAAGTCACTCACACCACTGGATTTCAAGACTCCCCTTTTTATATCGCCGGTGGGGCCAACTTTGGCGTTGAAATTCGCCAAAGAGACGACGGGATGAAAATCTCAAAGATCGTGATTACAAATGACCCAATGTTCAGCCCAACGGCCGTAAAAGCGCTGAAATCAACAATTAGTCTTCCTATCGCAGCTCTCTCAGGAGTGACCGGTTCGGTTTTTGAAATCGACATCGAAGATTACGATATGTACAGCTACAAGCTGACTAACCCGAGAATCAGGACAACTCAGGACCTTTATGTGAAATCGGTGAAGGTGCTGATCAACGGAAGTTATAACCCGCAACACGCGACTTATAACATCGTCAACAAAAGAGTCTCGGCTGCAGATGGAGCTCTTTCAACCTACTCTATGATTCTGCTCAAAGATAAAGGCGCAGACATCGACCGCCTTTCATTCAGCTTTGAACACGTGGGTACATCTCCGGCACCTGTTACCACCTCGCCAACGACTCCGACAACACCAACCACTCCGGTGACAAAGATCTCATCAGTGGCCGCGTTCCAACAGACCCTATGGCCTGTTTTAAGAGCGAGATGTATCGGATGTCATGGAGACAGTCAGCCTCCTCTTCATGCCCATGCCAATGTCACAACTGCCCACACCAACGTAGTGGAGAGCGCGTTGATTAATTTCGCGAACATCCCTGCTTCGAAAATATCAACAAAACTAAAAACCAACAGGCATAACTGCTGGAGTGATTGTAACTCGAATGCGGCCGAAGTTGAGGGGCAAATCACAATCTGGAAGAATCTCTCAGGACAATAATGTTAAAAAAAGGTATCGCATTTTCACTTATATTATTTTTCATCGCCCTGGTTGTTGATTTTGTATGGAAATCCAAAATGATGACCGGGGAAATGGCCCACCTTAACCGGGGCTTTATTTTCGGAACCCTCCAGGATCTGCCTGCGAGTTTAACCTTAGTCACTCTCTGCTCTTTAGGCGGGTTGCTGGTCTTTATCTACCTGCTTTTAATTATTCTTTTATCATCTGAACTCTTTTATTTAAAAGCTGGCCTGGGACTTCTGGCCGGCGGAATCTTGGGAAATGTCATCGACCGCGCCATTCACGGCGGGACTCTTGACTTCATCCCTATGCACCTCCCTTATTTGCCACCAATCGTTTTCAATCCGGCCGATGTTTTTCAGTGGATCGGGGCCGCGATCATCGTCATAAAATTAATCACCAAGGACAAGATCATCTGGTACCCGGAAAACCAGCGAAGCTTCTCTCTGGTGAATTCAAAGGAGCAATTTAAGTTCGCACTTAAATTCTCGGCCATTTCAATCTGCACCTGCCTGGTGCTGGGACTCTTCTCTCTATCCTATTTAACGCTGACTCTGCAATCAATAAACATCCCCAGCAAGTCAACCGCAATTGGCTTTGCCATCAGCTATTTCGCCATCATGATCCTGTTTGCTGTTGTCTCTTTTATTTCAGGGCTAGTGCTCTCACAAAGAACGGCGGGGCCACTCTACGCTTTTGAGAAATATGTAGAGGATTTACTGAACGGTGAAGACAGGGAATTAAAACTCAGAGAGGGCGACAACTTCAAGCATCTTGAAAATGTCGCCCTGAATTTAAGAAATCACTTAAAAAAATAAATTACATGATTTCCAGAACCGCTGTATTGCGATTGATGGTTAGTACTTTAAGCGCACTTAAATAGCGCTCGAAAGAATCGATGTCAGAGTACTTTGAGAGCTCCTGAACCGCTTTATGGGCGAACTCTCCCACTTCCTTCATCCCTAATAACTCATCGGCCGGAACTGATTCCCAGATGGCCTCCGAAGTTGCTTTATCTTTTATACTGGTCGGGTTCATCACCAGCTCTTTAAATTTTTTGTATTCCATCTTCTGCCCACCAGCAGTGAACTTACCGTAGAGCTTCTTCATCAATTGATCTTCCAGGGCCCTGTACTCGCTCATGACCCTAGCAGACTCTTTCCCGACCTTTCTATTGGCCATTTCGGCCACAGACATCTGGAAGGCCTTGAAGGCATCAAAAGTAGTTTCAGACTTCACATAACGTTTTAATTTAAACGCACTCCTTGCCTGGGCCTTATAAGACTCATGCACCAGTCTCGCTCTGGCCGTCACAATTCGTTTTAGAGTTTGTCCTTCAGACATCATGCTTAAAAGAGGAACTTTTCTCCCTTTATAAAAATTGAACTCTGGCATCCCCTGAACAAAAACAAAATACGGGATCTCTCTTTTCTTCAATGGAATATCAATGAAAATATCAGTGACATCTTCAATGTTCTTATTGATATAGGCCTGCAACTCGCCAGGTCTTGAGCCCATCGCCGCTAGTTCTTTCTCAATTCTTAAAATTTTCGCTGAATTTCTGGCCAGACTCTCATTTCTCATTCGAAGGTACCAGTCTTTAATTCCACCAAACACCGGAATCCTGTTTCCAACTCTGTCGACGGCCTGTACCTCGGACATAACCTTCAGAGCTTTATTCAATTTCTCACCAGAATACCCCTGAATAAGTCTTAACATCTCTCTCGGATTATCACCGAAATAATTGGCCATCATTATCGCCGCCTGACGGTCAATCTGCTCCTTGCTCTCTTTTACTGTTACTCTTCCGACTTCCGCTTTGATAGTTTTAGCGGCAGCGAGTTTCGCACGTTTTATCGGAGCAAGCACTGCACCGATCCTCGACATCATGGTCTCCATGCTTATTTCACCACTAGTATAGAGCTTTCTGATTTTAGAAATTTTGGTCGATGCCGCTTCTAGAGTTTTAGCATCCAGTCCTGCATTTTTTTTCACATTAGAAAAACCTAAAAGATAATGGGCCGTTCGCACCTCTTCTTCCTGCGCCACTGATTTCGCGGCCGCCTTAAATGAAACCTTCCCGGTTTTTCTCATCATTGATGAAGTAGAAGCGTAAACCAGTTTCGGCCCCAATGAAAGTGAGCGGGTGGCAATTCCAATAAGCGGAAAAATACTGATAGCTTCAAAGGCGGCCCATGCATAGGAGCGATGAACTTCATCAGAGCTTCCAGTATTGGCAAAACCTAAGTCCTCCATCACTTTCACTTGTTTCTCTGAAATATCCGCTTCCGCCTTTCGCCCCAACTCGTTGGATGTGAGTTTAACCTGAATTCCAAGCGAAGCTAAACCGGCCACGGCCATCGCTCCTCCAAGAGGGGCACAAATTCCTCCCGTCAACGTTGTACAGGCACCCCCAACAACAAGTGCTGCCATTCCGGCCACTCCAGAACCAATCCCCCACCACATGTCACGCCACTCACTAGCTGTCATTTCGCTAATCTTGCTCATAACATCCTGGGGAACACCCGGAAGTCCTGCCATCTGGTTTAGATCATTCTGTGCTTTGGTCGTAGAATAAAAAATATTCTTAAATTCTTTTTCGTCATTGATATCCATCTTACAAAAGCGATCGAGCTCTGAGAGAATCTGCAATTTTCTGGTTTGCGCCGCTTGTTTTAAAAGATCTTTGTAAATCGGTTTTTTATAAGCATCATCAAGTGCCAGAAAATTCATTTTCAAACTATAAGCGCTATCAATCCCGTTGACTTTGGAGAATTCCTCAAAAAGTGCTTGCTGCTTGATTGGGTCTTTCAGGTTATAGAGCTTTAGAAAGAAACTACCAAGCTGTGCCTCTGTTGTTTTGGAGACGCTCTTAACATCTGAAATAGCTTTCTGACTTAAAGTTGTACCGGTACTTAAGGCCGCTTGTTCAGTCAAAATAGTTTTGTATGAAATGTTTTCGGCAGTTTGATAGTAAGTCTGGCCCTTGCTCTTCACACTGAAGAGCTGAGCATTCTTCTGTTGAATATCATCGACAATATTTCTCCAGACCTGGGTCTTCTCTTTGCTCGAGAGCAGTCTTCCGGCATGGTTATACGAAAGAGGTTTATCCAGTCCCAGGATTTTTCCCGCCCGCACCAGCGTGTTATATTGAACTGAAAAATTGTTCATCTTACACATCACCTGGTCGTTAACCTTCGAGAAATAATTTTTTGTATCGTACTGAGGAAGAGTTCCCTCTTCCTGATGCTCGATTTGATCAAGTGCTACCATGTAACTGAATTTTAGTCTCGCCCATGGATTTCCGGCCGAAAGCTGATCGGTTAAAAAGTTCAACTCAAACGGTTTTGCTTCCGGAAGAATTTTTAAAGTGTCGCGCATACTGGTCCAGATATAACCAAAGAAAGGATACATTTCCTTGAATTTTCCTTCTTCCAGTCTTCTGGTTGGGACATACTTATCGCCAGAGCGGAATTCCGACATAAAGCCGGACAAATTCTCCAGCACATTTCCCTGAAAGCAGATTTTAGAGAACTCCGCTGTTCTTCTGGTGGTCATTGCACAGGCATTTTGAACTACTTTATAGAGTGCTGAATTGACCGGTGCTGATTCATTTTCATGAATCTTATCGGCCAACATTCTCAAACTCCAGTCTCTCCAGACCGGAGATGAATACATTGAAGGGAAATCAATATTCACTGTTTTTCCGACAAACTTTTTCTTCATTCTCTCGGTAATTAATTCAGCTGAATCAATGATTCCATTTGCCTGCATAACTTCTAAAAGGTAAGGCGATAAATTCTGCTTTCCAGGATAAATTTGTTTGGGCTCTCCCTCCTTCTGAGGGATCTCTGCGACTTCATCGGCCGGATACTCACCCAGCATTTTTTGAAAAATATCAAAGCCTGCATAAGTTACATTCTGGCCTTTCACTTTTCCTCTAAAAACGCTTTGAGCTTCTCCAATTTTAAATGACATGATCGTTTTGTAGTGAGCAATATCATCAAAGTGCGGTTCAAGTGCCGCTCCCGCTGAAGGCTCAGCACTTCTTAATGCATTCTTGTAATTTTCAAAAGGCACCAATCCACTATACCCTTCCTGTGTTGGATCTTTACTGACGTTTTCAAGATAATACTCCAGGTATGACATATCATCATCTTTGTAAGTCAGACCATGGCTCGCGAGAATGTTCTCCAGAAAATTCTCTCCGACTCCTTCTTCATAAGTGAATTTGAATTTCGCCGGTAAATTCCCGTTAAAGTGAGTTTGACAGGCATTCGGTATCGCAAGATCTGCACGGTTTCCAAGAAGAGTGTCATACAAATAAACCTGCGAGAGCATCATGTGCAACGTCATCCACTTCAAAGCTGTGACATAGTTCTTTGCTGTCGGCGCCTTTAAGAGAGTGATAACATCTCGCCTGATGATATCTGTTTCAGAGAAACTCAACTGATAAAGCCCTCTGTCTGTTGGGCGGATTTCCATATAAAACGGACTAGACCCAGGATTTGGCCCCTGAGTGATCAGCCCTAATTCATTCTGCTCGAGACCTTTAACAAAATTTGGAGTTAAAGCAGGCTGCAGAGACTCATAGAAAATTCTTCCATCATCTTCTTTTGGCAAATAAGAACGCTTGATAATAACAACATCACGAATCGGGAGGACAACATTTTCCACATATTCTGCCAAAAGCGCCGCTCGGTCTGCAGAATCGATCCCTTCATTGCTGACATGAGAGCTCACTGTCTTCAAAAAAGCACCCGCTTCTTTGGTATAACCAACGAACTCCGGATCCACCTTATCCTGAAAATAAGAAAGCTTTTTCTTGGCCTTCTCCTCTTTAATTGTGGCCTTCACCACTTTATCAAAATATCCTTCTGTCTTTACTTTTGGACAGGCCTTTTGATCAAACTCCTCTCTGCTTAAACTGTAATTATCAACCGAGCAAGAGTCGCGCTTAACCGAAGCCATAAGTTTTTTGAAATCTTCATCCATTTGCTCCTTAGAACATTTGGCGTCTTCTTCGGATCCAACAACCCGGGCCTTAAAGCCTTTCATCTTCAATATAAGCTCATCGAAATTAGCACTCGATGCTGGTGCCCTTCCCCATCTCATTCCCTCAATCCCCACAGAGCAAGACTGCAGGAGCAAGCAACAAATAACGGTCAGAGCGCTGGATTTAAACCACATATGCATTCTCCAGAAGACAATAAATCAATACTGTATCGGAATACTCAGACATTTCTTTAAAGACTATGAAAACAAAGAGTTAAAGGGTGAAATAGTGCTAAACTATTTTATTCGAAAGACCGACAAGTTTTGTATGAATTATAAGGCTTCAACCATTCTCTTTATGGCCCTCACAATCGCGTCCTGCTCAACAATGAAGCCGGTTGAGTATATTTATGAGAGAACTCCTGCGGCCGAAGACAATTGCATCGACATGACCAAGAGTTTTTTTCTTAAAGAGAACTATCAGTCCGATCTAGAGAAGGCCCTGGTTGAAAAAAAGCTCATCACTTTCACTAATAAGTTTGTAACAATTGAGCACCCTCGCCTTAACTGGATCAACCGCGCGCGAGCTTCCCTGAATCAATCGATTAAAAATTGGAACAACAATAAATATCCTGCTTTTTATATCTTCGATGATGAAGACATCATCACTCATGCCAAAAATTATTATAAAACAATCGACAGCATGGTAACTCCTGAGACAGCTGTGGCCAAAGACGCCACTGCCAACCTGGAAATGGTGTCGGGATGGATGAAGTCTTTTGAGAGCTACCAAAAAGATATCGACCAACTTTTAGAAGAGAGAATCTCTCTTCAGTACAATCTTTCACTGTTAAAAAAATTAAAACTAAAAAAAGACGAAGTCCGCGACATAAAAATCACCATAAAAAAGAACGGTCATTTTGTTGAGGAAATTATCACTGTCAGAAAGAGTGATAAAGATCTCGATTACCAAATCAAAAGATTCAAAGCTGAAATCAAGGAAATGGATGGCACGCTTCTAAAGAACGGGAAGATCAAAGAAAGGGTTATCAGACAGGCAATGCTCAATGATATTCTGACTATATTACAAAGAGAGTTTGAGTACGCTCTGAAGAACTCCCCTGCTCCGAATGAAGAGCTGGTTAAGGAGCTGGATAAAATCAACTTACTGCTTAAAAACTCTGATTTCAAACCGACCACTTACGGCGTTTACCGTGTGACAAATAAAGTGTTTATCAGAGAGCTGATCGCTCTTTCAAAAATGGATGTGGCGTATAAAAAATTCGTCGAGACTCCTGTGTTAAAATTCAAGGAAGTCGTTGATGCTTTCATTCGCAACCGTCCGCCTAAAGGCGAAGTGAATCCTAATGAACCTGAGAAAATCGGAATCTTTAAAAAGATTTATACAAAGATCACAAACATCACTCCCAAACAGGCAGCTACCGGTGCTGGAGTGGCCGCAGTCGCAGGACTTGGGTATCAAAGATATTTCTGGGTTGGTAAAGGCACTGTGGAAGAGCAGCCCAACCAAACGGTTGAAGAAATCAGCGACCCTGCTCAGCTAGAAGAGATAAACCGCGCGCATGAAGAACAAGTCAGAAGAAGTGAAGAAGTTCACGCCGAGGAATCGGCAGGACATTCACAGGTCATTGAGATCCACGTAGATGAGCTTATGCACCCATAAGCCCATCCAGTGTTTTTGTTGATTAGTTTCTTAGATCTTTTCTTAAAATTTTCCCAACATTCGTCTTCGGAAGTTCTTTCCTGAACTCAACCTGTTTAGGAACTTTATAATTCGTCAATTCCTTACGGCAGAAAGCAATGATTTCTTCAGGAGTCAAACTCTCGTCTTTTTTCACGATAAAAAGTTTAACCGCTTCCGTTGTCTTCTCATCCGGCACACCGATCGCGGCCACTTCGAAAACTTTCGGGTGAGTTGCTACAACGTCTTCAATCTCATTCGGATAAACGTTGAAACCTGAAACCAGGATCATGTCTTTTTTACGGTCGACGATTTTCACATAACCATCGCTGTTCATGAAACCAACGTCACCTGTTTTGAAGTATCCGTCAGCAGTCATTACCTTAGCTGTCTCGTCATCACGGTGCCAGTAACCCGCCATAACCTGAGGTCCTTTAACACAGATCTCACCAATCTCATCGATCGCAAGAGTTTTATCGTTGTCATCTTTGATCACAACGTCAGTTGAAGAAATAGGAAGCCCGATAAATCCATTGTACTCTTTCAGATTGAGAGGATTGATACAAGCTGCTGGAGCGGTCTCTGTCAGACCGTAGGCTTCCAATAATACTTTTCCAGTGACACTTTTCCATTTATCAGCAACGGCTTTCTGCACGGCCATACCACCGCCCAGTGAGATTCTCATTGTGCTGAAGTCGATTGTCTTGAATTCCGGGTTGTTTAATAATCCGTTGAAAAGAGTGTTTACTCCCGGAAGAACCGAGAACTTCCACTTCTTAAGTTCTTTAATGAATCCAGGAATGTCACGCGGGTTAGTGATTAATACGTTGGTCGCTCCGATCGAAACAAAAACCAGCGATACAGTCAGAGAGAAGATGTGATAAAGCGGCAGTGGAGAAATAAGAATCTCACTTCCAACGCTGATTGAAGGTGAAAGCCACGCGCGCGCCTGACACATATTCGCTACCATGTTTCTATGAGTAAGAATCGCGCCTTTTGCCACACCAGTTGTTCCTCCGGTGTATTGGAGAAATGCAATGTCTGCAGGCTTTATGTCAGGTTTCTTGTAATTTTTTCCGTTGGCCCCGCGAAGTTCTGTGACGAAACTCTTCGACGAAGGGATACTCCAGTCAGGAACCATCTTCTTAATTTTTTTGATAACAAAATTCACGATCATTGATTTTGGAAACCCGAGCATGTCCCCGATGTTGGTGGTTAAGACGTGCTTAACATCCGTTTTATCCAGGACTCCCTGAAGGGTATGACAGGCGTTTTCAAAGATAACGATAGCTTTGGCACCCGAATCTTTTAATTGATGCTGCAGCTCACGAGCTGTATATAACGGATTGACGTTTACTGCGACGAATCCACCCCTTAGGACCCCAAATAAGGCCACTGGGTATTGCAAAATATTTGGCATCATCAAGGCGACGCGGTCTCCTTTTTGAAGCTTTAAATCGTTCTGCAGGTAACTTGCAAACTGGCGAGAGAGCTCATCAACCTCTTGATAAGTAAGGCCTTTTCCCATGCAATTGAAAGCTTGTGTCTGCGAGTACTGAGTGAAACTCTCCTCTAGGAGGTCTGCTAGCGAAGGGTACTTCGCCATCTGATCTTCAATGGTTGCCGGTATCCCAGATTGGTAGCTCTTGAGCCAAATTTTATCCATAAAATCCTCACAAAAAAGTGTTCCATAAGAGTCTAATGGACAAAGTGTATTTGCGCAAAGTGCTGTGAAGCAAATTTCTTTAATTTTATGTTTGCCCAGAATATGAATCGTGTTATATCTCTAGTCTAATAGTTACTTGGTCCATCGTTCTAACCTGACTTTGACCATTTTTTTGGAGTTTTTTGTATGGCTACTAAATTGTATGTTGGAAACCTTCCTTACTCAGCAAAAGAAGAATCGCTAAAAGAGCACTTCTCTTCAGCTGG
>JBEIPI010000143.1:0-6496 GCA_040377165.1 Bacteriovorax sp. | reverse complement strand
CTGAAAAAACAGAGAAAACGATCAGTGATGTAGCTAAAAAAGACACAGGCATTTTGCAAAAAATCGCTTACATCCTGGCCGATGATTCAAAAAAACCTGAGGCCCGCGTGGAGGAAGTTTTTGACTTCTTAGGGAATAATTATCAGGACCTGGATCCGGTCTTTAAGGATTATTACAATCGCTCATTCAAAGACAAGAGCACCGGGAAAAAGGACGTCATCAGGGAGAGTCTACTAAGTTATGTTCGTGGCAATAAAAAATCCTCAACAGGCATAATTGTCGACCTCGAAAACTTGCGAAAAAGTGAGGCAAAAAAAATGCTGGAAGACCAGTGCGGTCAAATCACTAAAATGGATGACCTGTGCAATGTTGCTCATGATGTGATTGCTGGAATTGAAGTTTTTGTTGATAAATCAGACTTTGACAAAGTTGTCAGCAGACAGGAAGGCGCTTTCTCAAGCACTATATCGAAGGAAGAAATTGCTAAAAATGTGGCCCGTTGTAACACTTTCGTTTTAACTTCGGTTAAAAGCTCTTACACGTTTGCAGAACAAAGGCTTTCTGGTGGGTATGATCTTTTTACGCCTGGAGAAGCAAGACTGAAAAAAGAGACTACTTTTGAAAGTGCGGCAAATGGACAATCGAAGATTGTTATTGGTGTTGATGGAGTTAAGAGAACCAATCAAGGGCTGACTTTCTTTCATGAGCAATTCAAAAAAGAGGTCCCTTCAAAAGAAAAATCCAATGACTTGGTTTTAGTAAGAAATTTTGCCAAGAATGATAAATTGCCTGAAGTCTATAACAAGGATACTGACGGGGCCAAAAGCTCTTTTGGGGCCGGCATCGTTAAAAAAGAAGTCCCGGATAAGGTTATTCCTATTCGTGAGACAGTTGAAACTTCTTCTCAGCTAGCGGACAATTTTTCCTTAGCTCCGCGAACGGTAGTTCCTGGCCCAAAGGCAATTATGCCGAATGCAGGCTCGTTTGAATCCTCGCTCCCTATTGAAAACAGAGTGGAAGGGAGCATGATAAAACCTGCAGATCGCAGTGTTAGCGATTACCAACAGCTTTTAGGGAAAGTCTCCGAACTGGAGCAGCGCCTGGCAAGAAGAAGTGGAAGTGTATCCTCCGAGCTTCCGAAGGCCCCTGGTGCAAGTGCCGGAGCCGAGGATGAGAGTTCGCTGATAAAAGAATTAAAAGCGGCAAAGAATGAATTGGCAGAAATGAATAGAGTGAAATCATCGCGAGTGGCCGTGGTGGAAGAAGGGACAGCTGTCAGGAATCCGGCTTCGATTGAAGAGGAGGACAGCGATGAAGAAAATGATGATGAAGACACTGATGAATCTTCGTCTGGATCGAGTGGAGGCGCGAGGTCTACTACTTCAGCACGAAGTGTTGCCTCAACTTCGACGGCCCCAGCTTCATCAAGTGGTGGAGCTTCATCAGAAAGACAGGTTTCATCAAGCGGCCAGAGTCAGGAAGGTAGCAGCGGCCCATCTTCTGGAGATGATATATCTTCAACGTCGCCGGAGCGCTCAAGCGATACGATTGTTCTAAAAGTAGAGGGCAGCGCCACTTCAGATAAACTTCATGAATTGATTTATGCAGAATCTGGTAAGCGCTTCTTTATTGAGGAAGACGGAATGGTTAAAGAGATTATCCCAGCGCTAGTCGATGGAAAAATCGTTCTTAATAGTGAAGGCGCCCCGGTTTATAAAATCGTTCTAAAAGGAAAGGCCCGCGACTTTAAAGGTGAGAGAAAAACGGCCAGCAGAAAACTGGCAAAGATTGAATCACCAGCAGATCTCAAAAGAGCAGACAACGACACGCTGAGTACACCTGCGGCCCGTTACTGGGATTTACAGAGTTTAATTCATAAGAAGGCGTCAGCTTTAGGCAATTAGCTTCTTTTTTATCTGGGTGTATGCAAGGATGCAAAGAATCGCGCTTTGAACTACCAGAATAGATCCACTGTACATAAAGGCCTCTGCAATTCCTCTCTCCCAGAAAAGGGACTGAGCAAGTCTCACTCCGTGAATCAATGGGAAAAACTCAGCGACAATCCTGACGGCAAGATGCATTTGGGGAATTGGAAAAAAGATACCGGAAAGAAAGTACAAGGGAGCGATTAAAAAAGAATACACTGTCTGAAATTGGTTGATGTTATTAACCAGAGCAGAAGACAGAAGTCCCATTGCCCCACAAGGGAGTGCCACCAAAAAGCCAACTGAAGCAAGTGCGGGAATTAGCCATGGATTACTCATCAATCCAAAGAGGGCCAACACAATCGCCACACCAACGGCCATGACAGCGCCTTTTAGTCCGACCCAGATCATTTCACCGATTACGACTTCTTTGACTCCAATTGGAGTCGTCAGCATAGCTTTGTAAACGTTTTCGTAAGTCATGCGCACATAAAAACCGTAACTGCTTTCAAAGAATGAAGTAAAGAGTGCAGTTGCAACCGTAAGCCCTGGGGCGAGAAATTGCATGTAACTCATTCCTTCAACATTGGTGATAAAAGACCCAAGTCCTAGACCGAGTGAAACTAAAACCAATGCGGGGTCGGCCACTGTTGGTGAAATATTGGCGATCAGGTCTTTTTTGTAAACGATCCAGTTTCTTCTGGTGATATGAAAACAAAGTTTAAGTGTATTAAGCATCTGATGATAACTCCTGACCGGTAAGCTTTAAGAAAACATCTTCAAGGTTGGAGGGTCTGATTTGCAGCGGCTGCAGTCCATGATCAGAATGGAAGGCCGTGAGTGCTGCAAGTGAATTAGTGCGCAAGTAGAGCCCTGATGTGTCCGCGTGGTAATCTAGTCCACTGTTGCCAGCGACGATGGACTCCAGTTTATTTTTGTCTTCAATATTAAAAATCCCCACATACCCGGGAGCGTGTTTATGAATCATGTTTTGCGGAGAGCCTTCAGCTGCCACATTCCCCTGATTCATGATCACCAGGCGGTCACATAATACTTCCGCTTCATGCATATAGTGAGTGGTGAGGACTATCGTCGTTCCACCCTGGTGCAATTCTCTGACTTTTCCCCATAACAAGTGGCGCACGGCCGGGTCTAGGCCTGTGGTTGGCTCGTCGAGAATTAATAGCTCAGGTTTTCCCAGTAGGGCGCGGACAAAAACCAGACGCCTCTTCATCCCGCCAGAAAGCGTTTGGATAAGCGCATCTCTTTTGTGTGAAAGGTTCATGTACTCAAGAAGATCATCAATGCGTTTTTTTCTTTCGTTTGAAGGAACTCCTATGAAAGCGCAATAGATCAACATGTTCTCAAACACTGTTAGGCTCTCATCAAGGGCGTTGTCCTGAGTGACGACACCAAGTCTTGATTTAATTTCACGCGAATGAGTGTCTGGGTCAAAACCAAAAACCGAAAGATGGCCATCGGATCTTTTAACAGTTCCGTATGTCATTCCTATGAAAGTTGATTTGCCGGCGCCATTAGGGCCTAAGAGGCCGAAACATTCGCCTTTTTGCACATGAAGGTCGATGCCTTTGACAGCGGTGAAGTCGCCGAAAGATTTTTTAAGGGATTTTGCTATGATCATTTAGCTCTCCTAAATTCTATGAGCTCGCACTCGAATAAAACTTGAGCGCGAAATTCCAAAAGCGGTGAGTCCCGTAAATCAAGATGGGAACTAAAACCAAAGGCCACAGGAGATAATTCAGCTCGGGTGGATTCAATAAGGCCCTTGCCGGGATACTGATAATAACTCCCACAGGAAGCACTGTTAAAAGAACGTATTTGATATACGGGTTGTACATTGAGTCCGGTCTCATTCCCAGACGGTAAACCTGCCACCATAAAAACTGCAGATTCTCAGAGCGGGTAAAGATAACTGCCGTTGCAGAAAAAAGAAATCTCATCGAATAAACAACGACAAGACTACATGGAATAAGGATCACAAGCCATAAAAGTTTGAGGTAGTTAAAGTTTGGAAGGCCTGAAAGAGCATAGAAAAGCCAGGCGCTTCCAATCAAAAGATTGCCGAAGATAGCAGTGTTGGCCTTTTGAAGTGTGAGCATGAATTGCGAATTCACTGGTTTTGCCAGTAGCAGGTCCAGGTCGCCCTTTCTCACTTTCTCTGAAATATTCTCCAGGTTCTCGTGAATGATGATCATGTAAAAAGCATCGATAACAAAAAGCAATCCTAAAAACACGCGCATTTGATGCACGTCCCAGTCTCCGATTTTATCAGTGTGCTGGTAGAGCACTTCAAAAGTCAGGATCTGGGCGATGTACCAGAAGATATCTGTAAGAATGCGGGAAAAGAAATTAGCACGGTATTCAAGATCAGCAATAAAACTTGCTTTAAACATGGCCACATATAGAGAGAGGTATTTTTTTAAAGTGTGTAACATCGTTTAGGCCCCTGTGCCCGCATAACTATCAAGTCCGCGTTTCCATAAATAGGCCCCAAGAATATTGAGAACAATCAAACCGATAGTGACTGAAATGAATCCAGTGTAGACAGTCTCCACGCCAATTCGTCCGGTGATGTAACCGACCGGGATAAAAACCCCGCTGGCAAAAGGCAGACTGATGATGGTCGTCTTATAAGGCTCTGGCAATAAATCGAGAGGGAAGAGCTCTCCCATAAGAATCCAGAAGAAAAGGTTTTTTGCGACAGTGATTGAAGAGATTTTTGTAAAATGAAAGGCTGCGCTTGAAATAATAAAGCTGATCGTATGAACTAGTATCAGATAGTAGAAGCACAATAGCGTAGCAAGAGGCAGGCGCGTGAACATGGCCGGCAGATCAAATAGATAAGAAGCTGCAACCGGAACAATCAAAGAAATCATCGTTGTGACAATTTTATATCCCATAAGTTGAGAGAGGTAGTACTCATAAAAACTCATGGGCCTTACAATCAAACTATTGATAGTGCCCGAACTGACTTCCTCAATCATCCTGAATTCATACATCCAACTGGTGGCAATACGGGCGAAAAACGCCGACCACAGGGCATAACTTAAATAGCTCTCGCGGGAAAAGCCGGCAATCGTTTCAGTTTGTGCTCCTTTGAAGACAGCAACCCATAACAGGATCTCAATCCCGGTGGTGAGGATGGGCTGAACAATCGCATCGACAAAATAATTTAGACGGTATTCTAAATTCGTGACGACGGCGAGGTTAGCGAATGCGAGATTCCGTTTCAAGAAAACGGCGAATGACTTCTTCAAAATCGACCTTCTCGTCGTGAGCGAGTTCACTGTTAGTGTTGTTAGTAAATTCTTCCACTGTTCCCTGATAGACAATGTTGCCTTTGGAAATTAAAAGCAGGCTGTCTGCCAGCGTAGCAATATCGTCCATATAGTGGCTGGTTAAAATCACTGTCGGACCTTTCTCTTTTACATAATTGCTTAAAAAGTTTCTGATGTTTTCCTGAGCGACGATATCCAGACCAATTGTTGGCTCATCTAAAAAAAGAATCTTCGGCTCGTGCAGTAGAGCTCCGATGATTTCCATTTTCATACGCTCGCCCAAAGAGAGACGTCTTAATTGTGTGTTTAACACGTGCTTGCAGTCGAGCATGGTCGCCAGTTCATCTACGCGCTTTCTGGTTTTAGCTACGTCCAGGTCATAGATGCGGGCGAGAAGGGCATAGGAATCAACCGGGGAAATATCCCACCACAGCTGGTTTTTTTGTCCCAGAAGGATGCTCATCTGGCTTAAAAATTCATTCTTGCGCTCCCAAGGTCTGAAGCCTAAAACACGGGCTTCTCCTGAACTTGGGGTCACCAGACCCGAGAGGATTTTCAGGAGGGTGGTTTTACCCGCTCCATTGGCGCCAACTAGTCCGATGATTTTTCCCGATTCAATCTGGATAGATGTTTTATTGAGAGCGATCTTAGAGTCGTACTTTCTCTCCCAAATTCCTTTGATGGAATTCTTAAGACCTTCGGGCTTCTGGTACGTTTTATAGACCCTCATCAGGTCTTGAGTTTCAATAACATATTTCATAGTTTTACTAGATTATGAGGGGAGAGTTCCTCTGTAAAGTAACTTTCTTAAGTAAAGTTTACAAAGGGTCACTATCAAGTCAGTAACTATGCTAGTAATGCCTCACAACTTTTGGAGAACGCGAAATGAAAGCTTTTTTAGCTCTTACAATGACTTTTGCCTTAACTTTGTCAGCACAGGCCAAAGACCTAAACCAAAACGCCTTAGAGGCCCTGTTGAGCACACCAGGTGTACAAGTGAGCGGTGATGTTCATGCTCATGAAACATTAGAGTCGATCTATAAGGGAGCGGTATCAAATGGGGCAAAAGTTCAAAATGAATGCATTATTCTAAATTCAAGAATCGCAGACTGCACGCTTTGGCTAACTTTCTCACCGATGGGTGAAACTGCTGTCCTGTACAGTGTTTACCTGCCAGGTGATAAATTAGTGTCAACAATTGTGGAAGTTGCAAGAGGAGATTGATTGTTAACAAAAAGACCTTTCAAATGCGAGGTCTTTAATCGGGGGATT
>JBEIPI010000119.1:0-8317 GCA_040377165.1 Bacteriovorax sp. | reverse complement strand
GTCTTTCTTCTGTGTGCGGATATAATCAGCGATCGTCTGATCAAAAGGAAGAACACCTTCTCTTGAATCAACCACAAAAAGAATCAGGTCCGATTCGCGGATCGCTGTCTTCGCCTGGTCAGTCATGATGTTAAAAAACTTATTCATGATCTGGTCTTTTTGCTTTGGAACATTTTCTTCGATTTTCGTCGGATAGAATCCGCCGGTATCAACTAAAATGGCCTCTACTGATTTGGTATGAGCTAATTCTTCGAATGTCGCGATACCATAGTGACGGTCGCGGGTAACACCCGGTTTATCGTGAGTAATCGCTTTGTGCGCCTTTCTCATCAATCTATTAAATAGTGAACTTTTTCCGACATTGGGTCTCCCGATCAGGGAGATCACCATTGAGCGGTGATATTGACTTGTTTCCATTATTTCTTTCTCCAAACGCGGTTAGAATCCTTCGCGCGAGGTAGACCAATTTCTTCAAGAACGAAGTTATTTGAGAACCACTTTGGAGACACTTTTACGTGCAAGTTCAAGTGAACCGGTCCACCAGTCATAACTTCAATTTTCTTTCTCGATCTAATCCCGATTTCTTTAATCATCGATCCAGATGACCCGATAACGATCGCTCTTTGTGAAGGGCGGTTTACCAGAATCGAAGCTGAAATATGTGACTCATAAACATTCGGGTCTGTTTTTGTTTTTGTTTCTTTATATTCATCGATCACAACCGCTACTTCATAAGGAACTTCATCCTTTAGTAGTTCAAACGCTTGCTCGCGGATATATTCTGTAACAAAGAATCTTTGGTTCTTGTTTGAAACATCTCCATTTGGATACAAGTGTGGTCCAGGAGCAGCGGCATCACAAAGAGCACCGGTTAAAACGTGAATATTGATCGCCTCTTTTGAAGAGATCAAAAAGAACTTCTCTAAGCTTGGAAGAATTTCTTTCGCTTTTTCAAAGACTTCTTTTAATGGAAGCTTTTCTGAATTTTCAACTTTATCCGCTTTAGTAAACAGTACCCATGTCGGGCCTAATTCTTGCTGAAAGTTGTCTTTGAAATCCGTGAACTGATCCAGGATGTCGCGCGAGATATCAATTAAAAGCAGGTTTAAATCCGCTCCTTCCGTCCCTTCACGGGCCTGCTCATTTAAGCGCTTGTTGAATTCCTGGTTTGACTTGTGCAGACCCGGAGTATCGACCATGACTACTTCTGTGCGGTCAACTGTGAATACGCAGTGAAATTTGTTTCTTGTTGTTTGAGGCTTGCTGGTTACAACTGACAGGTCTGTTCCGATCAAACAGTTAATCAGTGAACTCTTACCTACGTTTGGCGCCCCTAATACCGCAACCATGATGGATTTGTTGTGGGGGTGCTGATCTTCAATTAACATTCTCGTCTCCTTTCTGAATTTACGCTCTATAAATAGAGCTTCTCGTCTAATATTTTTTTGGCCAGTAACTTTTCAACTCTCTTTTTTGAAGGCCCGCTCATTTCTGCAAGCTTTCTCTCTCCCAGCCACACTTCGACATTAAAACCAGTGTGATCTGGAAGCTCACTTCCTTTATAGATTGGAAACACTCCATGAATGGCCATGGTGGTCTCCTGCAGTTTTGACTTAGTATCAAAAACATTAATCTGCTCAAAGGAGTAAAAATTATTTTTCTGATTTGTGACACCGTTAAAAGTGTCTTCCAGGATTTTCATATCGTTTTTTGAATCGAAATAAATCGCTCCAAAAAGTGCTTCAAAAGCGTCAGCAAGAATCGAATCTTTATCTGCGCCTTTTGACTTCATTTCACCTTTCCCCAGGAATAAAAAATCACCTAGAGAAATTAAGCGCGCAAGCTCTGCTAATTTTTCTTCATTAACCAAGGCCCCGCGCAATTTAGACAAATCACCTTCGTTGTTGTCTTTATAGCGGTCATAAAGATTTTTTCCAACAAGAAAATTAATTAACGAGTCGCCTAAAAATTCCAAACGCTCATTTGATGAAAGCTGACTATCCTTCATTTCATAACAAAATGTGGATTGAGTGAGTGCGAGGATCAAATTTTTTTTATCTTGAAACTTATAATTAATTTTTTGTTCTAATTTTTTGAAAGAAATTTCGTGAGAAATAATATGATACAGATTCGTTTGATCGAATTTTTTTAGTGACGCTTCAGCATAAAATGCATTCAGCCATGAATGTACATCAGAAAAGATGGCGCTCCCATCTGTCTGAGTTTCTTCATTAAAGGTCGTCTCTTGCACTGCTATGCTCACTATTTATTCGAATGTTTTACTTCGGTGCGTTTTTTATCACTTCTAGTGTGCGTTATCAAGGCTGTCTTTTTTGGTTGTTAATATTTATAAGCTTTGATACTATGCCCGCCTAACACTTTGAAATTAGTCTTCACACACACACTTTTCGAGAGAGACGACATCATTATGAGTACAAACACAATAGAAACGATTTCCCCGAATCCGGTCATTACCAGCACCCCGTCCCCTGAATTATTCGAGTTACAACAAGAGTTTTACCGCAACCTTAGAACTCAGGGAAAAAGCCAAAACACCCTAAAAAACTACAAAACGGACCTAGACTGCTTTAACTTCTACCTAAACACAGAATACGCTTCTGTTGAGGTAAAAAACTTCGATCAGTCCCTAGTGACTAACTACGGAAAGTACCTTGAAAACAAGTACTCTTCTGACAACTCAAGAAGAAGAAGAGTTCAAGCTTTAAGAATCTTCTTTGATTTCCTTTTAAACAAATCACTGGTGTCTTCAAACCCAGTAAGAAAACTTCCAACTTCACCGAAGTTTTTAGATATCCCAAGACCGACTCCATTCATCGACGTAAAAACCCTTTGGACTTACCTGGTTGAGGAATCTCACTCTCAAGACAAGATCCAAGAGCTTCTTTCTAAGAGAAACCAGATCCTTTTCCTTCTGATCTTTGGAGCAGGTTTAAAAGTTTCTGATCTTTCAGAACTAAAAATGAGCGACATCACTATCTCTAACGGGGAAGCGCGTGTTCTTATCCGCCACCCAAAAAGAGACGCATACACAGTTATCCTTCCAAAGATTTTCGAAAAGGTTTTTGCTGACTACATCCTGATTCTTGAAGAGATGAAGGGTAAATCACAAATCACTTTCGACAATCTTCTATTCTACGCTAACCCATACAGAATCATCTCTGGCGGGTTATCGCCAAGAGGGATCGAGATCATTTTCGAAGACTACAGAAATAAGCTGATGATCACCCTGACTCCGAAGTCACTTCGCCAGGCGTGTATCTTTAAGTGGATTCAGCAGGAAAAGAGCGTAACGCTCATTAAGGAATGGCTAGGACTTGCTCCTTCTTATGACCTTAAGCTTTACCTGGAGCACGCTCCAAACTTCCTTTATAACGAAGATATCCTGGAAGACATTTACACGAATTATAGAAAACACTAATCAAATAAAAAAGGCCCTCAACGAGGGCCTTTTTTAATCTGGTAATACTGCTTCACCACTGGCCCGTCTCGGCCTGATCTCTTCTGGTTTGTCATAAACCGGATAACCTAAATCCTGATCCATGTGCCAGCGATCAAATAATGGTTCGTGTTTTTCAAGGCGGTAGAAATCGAGCTCTTTATCGATGTTATCCAGGCGGTAGGCCAGTTCGCGCTGAAGTTTGACTTCATCATTTTTTCTTGAAAGCAGATCATCAAGTGCTTTTATTTTTTCTTTTTCCAGTTCATTGATCCTACGGTCGTAGTCAGCGGCCACTTGAACTTTTCTTTCCTCGAAGTTCCAGATGCCATTGTTAATGCCGTTAAGCTGCCCCATGAAATCTTTTTTCTTGTTAAGCAAGCTGGCGCGATAGACCGAAGCCTCACGCACTCTCTGCGCTAATTTTTCAGAGCGCATAACCAAAGCAGTCCCGCGGCGGAAGTACTCCTCTTTAGGAAAACACGGGAAAAGATCCTTGGCGTACATGACAAAGTAGTCAGGCTCAATACTTCTGACAAACCCCTGGCAGTACTCGCCTTCTTTGTTGTTCTGGATTTTGAATTCAATCAAGTCACCTGCGCGGAAAAAACGCGTGTTTTTATTCTCGCTGGAGATTTTAACAATGGAAGCTGTAGCGTCGCGGTCAGTGACTCTGCCGGAGAATTTGGTGTAATCGAATTTCGGATCATAAAAACTGTCGGCGTCGATCACCAGTGTTTCTTGTTTAAGATTGTTCTTTTTCATGTCAGAGCGAATGGTCACGCCATTGAGCGCCTTTGATTCCAGGGCCAAAGCAGCGTCCGTCGCTAGGAATATAAGAGCAAGTAAAATTGACTTCATACATAACAGTATAAACCGACTTTTTTCTCTCTCACAGTGGGAAAAAAGCTTTCCGAAAGCACCCCAAGAGGCGTACTCTTTTGTGGAACATTTTTTATTCGTGGAGGAAATATGGAATTTTTTCTGGATACCGGAATCATCGCTGAAATCAAAGAAGCAGTTTCGTTGGGTATTATTGACGGGGTGACAACTAACCCTTCTCTTATTGCTAAAACCGGACGCAAGCAAGAAGACGTCATTCGCGAAATTTCAGAAATCGTAGACGGGCCGATCTCGGCCGAAGTTATAGCACTTGACCTTGATGGTATGATTAAGGAAGGTGAAGAGCTTTCTAAGATTCACAAAAATGTGGTCATCAAGCTTCCCCTTACTGAGGCGGGAATCGCGGCCTGTGCTCACTTCACTAAAAAAGGCATCAAGACCAACGTCACTCTATGTTTCTCTATGAACCAGGCCCTTTTAGCGGCCAAAGCTGGGGCGACTTACATCTCTCCATTCATCGGCCGTCTGGACGATATCGGACACAATGGAAATGATTTAATCGCTGAAATCCGCCAAATGTATGATAACTATGGCTTCAAAACAAAAATACTTGCGGCTTCCATCCGCCATGCCTCTCACGTCAGAGAAGTCGCCTTAATTGGGGCAGATGTAGGCACTATGCCTCTTTCTGTTATCAAATCGCTCTATAAGCACCCACTGACTGCCAATGGCTTAGAGGCCTTCCTCGCAGACCATAAAAAGGCCAACACTAAGTAATTCCAACGTAGGGGAAAAATTAAGGTTTTTCCCCTAAGTTTCGTCCCTCAATGCCCGATAATAAAGGAATGAGGAACCTGCTCTTAATCTTCATTTTCACTCTACTGTTTACTGCTTGTAAAAAGCAGACGACGGTCACACAATCGGCCCTAGGGACTGCGACCTCGGCGTGTTTGATCGGGAAATGGAACCAGACGGCACTTCCTCTTGCGGTGAAAATGTCACCTGACTTCAGCGGCGACATCAACGGCTCGATGATGGTGGCAGGCCTCAACCCGTTGGAGCAAATGGCGAAGCAGTGGAACGACCCAGTCGCTTCTTCAAAAACTTTGATCACAACCCCCTTTCCAGTCTCTTCCATCACTGGCTACCCGGCCACGACAAGCTACAGAGACAGCGAGATTGGGATTTATAAATCACACAGCTGGTTTACTAACGTTTCTTCAAGTGCGCTGGCGATCACGCAGTTTTACGGCGTCGTCACCTCGAGCCCAGGCCTAGGCCAGTATATCGAACTCACTCACGCCGATATCATCGTCAATTACCGCGACTACGGCTCGCGTTTTACGATGGGGTCCAACCCTACTATTGAGTTTGATTTGCCGACAGTTATTCTTCACGAGATGGGGCACCTTCTGGGCCTTTGTCACGAAAACAGTAAAACCTCAATCATGGCACCTTATTACCTGACGGCCCAAAGATCGCTGCAGGACTTCGATAAAGACATTATCAAGGACATTTATGTTGATGGAGCGATTACAGGATACTCAGTGAAAAACAAGAACACCAACGCCCTTGAGAGCCCTGTAGGGACGGAAGTGAAGGGGATCATCGAGCTTCACGCTGACGGGGAATGCATTCATAAAATAAACGGCAAAGAAACCTTCAGACACAAAACAAAATAAAATAAAAAGGCCCTCAAAAGAGGGCCTTTTTATTTGAAAATCTTTCGATTAAAAACTACTTCTTTAGTGCATTTTTAATTGCTGTGAATCCAGCGAAGTCTGTCGCTGCAATTTCAGCAAGCATTTTTCTGTTAAGAGTAACAGAGTTTGCTTTTAGAGATCCGATGAACTTTGAGTATGAAGTATCAAGTGTGCGAGCTGCTGCTGCAATTCTGACAACCCATAGCTTTCTCATATCTCTCTTAAGTAGTCTTCTTCCTACGTATGCGTAGTGAAGAGCACGCTTAACAGTTTCAGCTGTGTGCTTATATTTTGTTCTACGGTCAAAGTGGAAACCTTTTGCAAGTTTCAAAACTTTGTTTCTTCTTCTTCTAGCTTTAAATCCTCTACGTACGCGTGCCATTTTCCTACTCCTGTAACGATGCTTGGGGGAAATTCTTTAAAATGCCTCTTAATAATTTCTCTTCGGCCCAAACCTCTGTCGATTATATTTTTAACTTTTAATTAGAATGCGTATGGAAGCATTCTTCTAACTTTTTCGTGCTCTGATTGGTGAACTAGAGCTGGTCCACCTGCTCTGTTCTTTCTTTTTTGGCTCTTAACTTCAAGCTTGTGTCTAAGACCACATCTGCTTCTTTTAACTTTGCCTGTACCAGTTACGCTGTATCTCTTCGCAGCTGATTTTCTTGTCTTCATTTTTGGCATGGAATACTCCCAAAATTCGCTATATAAAACGATCGTTTATAAATATTTGCATTAAATGCTTTTTAAAGCAGGTATAAATATCAAGAATTTCATACCCTGTAAAAGACTTTCTTAGTCCTTTTTAGCTTTTTCTGCCGGTGCCTCGTCTTTTTCAGACTTCTTCACAGGCGGCTTCTTGGTTGAAGCTAAAATGGCGATAATACGGTTCCCCATCATCTTAGGGTCTGACTCGATAATAGCTCCCATCTCAAGGATTTGAGCGATGATGGTCTTAAATTTCTCCATTCCTGCATCGCGATATGACATCTCGCGACCGCGGAACTGCATAGAAATTTTGATTTTATCACCTTGGTCTAAGAATTTACGGCAGTGATTTAGCTTTGTATCTAAGTCACCTTGTTCGATATTTGGACGAAGTTGAACTTCTTTTAACTGAATAACGATTTGCTTTTTCTTAGCTTCCTGAGCTTTTTTCTGAAGCTCATACTTGTATTTTCCGAAGTCGATTAGTTTTACGACTGGAGGTTGAGCTGTCGGGCTCACTTCAACTAGATCTAATCCTGCTTCATCGGAAATTCTTCTCGCCTCTGCCATAGAAACAACACCGTACTGATGTCCATCGTCCCCCAATAAGCGGCATTCAGGAATTCTGATTTGCTCGTTTACTCTTGGTCCCTGGTTTTTGTTTGACTGGCGGTCGCGGTCGTAAGAAGGCCTTTGAAATGATCCTGGAGTCTGGTTGTCTTTAATAATTTACCTCTGGTCTAAATCTTTTAGTTAGTTAAAAGATCTTTTATTAACTAGTGCGTTGATTGAATATAATCTTTTTGCATAAAAAAATGAAGCTCTAATTTAGCTCCCTCAACAACAATATGGTACGTCTTTGAGAGAGGATGCGCAATACCATGGATGATGTCGCGGGCCCTGGCGTTTAGAGACTCAAAATCCATCTCAAGCCCTGATTCATCTGGGGCAAAAACCAGCACATCACAGGCCTCAAGGTCAAAACTTGAAAGTCCTGCTTGAGGAATTCCCACCACTTCCACTAAAACCCGTGTAGTCAGGGCCGCCGAATCGACCTCTATCAGGGATTTCTGGCCGATGACCTGGAAGGTGGAATTGGTCAGGATGCCCTCTTTTAAATTCTCTTTTTCATCCATCCAATTGTGGATGTCAGAGAGCGCCTTACCTGCGATAAAGCGCCTTCTTTGCCATGAAATTTTTTTAAGTTTAATTGCGGCCATATTAATTCAAGAGATTGATCGAGAGCTGGGCGCTCAGGTCAGACTCAAGCTTGGCCAGTCCATCCGCCAGTTTCTGGGCGTCGTTGACGGCGTAATAACCGCTGTTGCTCGCCACAATTCCTGAGTGGATGAAGTACTGTAGAGACGATTTTGAAAGTGGGACCGAGTAACTTTCAGCGTACTTGATAATGCGCTTGAGTTTTCTCTCATTTTCAAAAACTTCTTTATAACGTTTTAAGAAAGTCTCCATTTTGAAGCCTTCTTTATACTCTTTTGAAAGCGCTGTCAGGGTAAGACCGCAAACGTAATAAGCTTCCATCAGGTAATTGCAGGCGCGGGAGAACAGACTCACTTTCTGCAGAATCAGGTAAAGCTCTTTATGTGAG
>JBEIPI010000113.1:0-8950 GCA_040377165.1 Bacteriovorax sp. | reverse complement strand
TTTATCACTTTTAATCGTCATGATGCTCTCAGTTTCTTGCGGGATCCAGAGCATTCCAACTGCGCTAAATCAAGTAGATGCGGACTGGGCGGAAGTTCAAAACCAATACAAGAGACGCTCAGACCTGATCCCCAACCTGGTTGAGGTGGTCAAAGGCTACGCTTCCCATGAAAAAGAAACCCTGACCGGAGTGGTTGAGGCCCGTGCGAAAGCTACACAAGTTAACTTTACAGCAGACCAGTTAACTGAAGAAAATATGAAAAAATTCCAACAGGCACAAGGCGGGCTTTCTTCAGCTCTATCGCGCCTGATGGTGACTGTTGAGAAATACCCTGACCTGAAAGCTAACCAGAATTTCCGCGATCTTCAGGCACAACTTGAAGGGACAGAAAATAGAATCACGGTAGCGAGAAACAGGTACATCGATGCTATTAAAAACTACAACAACCTGGTGACTGTTCCTCCGACTTCATGGACAAACTCACTTTTCCTTCACCACCCGAAGAAGCCTCAGTTTGCTGTGGAGAATATCGAAGAAGCACAAAAAGCTCCGGCGGTTAAATTTTAATGTTTAAAACACTTTCAATTTTTCTATTCATGTTGCTGGCACCTGTAGCGCTTGCGCTCGAAGTGCCGGCGCTTACTGGTCCGGTTGTTGATGAGGCCCAGTTTTTAAGCCGTGATGCCCATGCGGCCATCGAAAACGCGCTTTTAAATCTCAACCAAACCGAAGGCATCCAATTCCAGGTTTTGATCATCGACAAGCTGGTTGATGAAACCATCGAAGGTTATTCAATTAAAGTCGTTGATGAATGGAAACTCGGAAAAAAAGGCGACGACCGCGCCGCACTTTTTCTGATCGCTCTCGATGACCGCAAAATGAGAATAGAAGTGGGACGAGGATTGGAAGGAACACTGACCGATCTCACCACTAACCGCATCCTCGATGAAGTGAAGCCTTTTTTCAGAAAAAATGATTTCGATAATGGTGTGGCCTTAGGGCTTGCACTCATGGCCCAGGCCGACGGAAAAAAACTTAACTTTGATGGCAGAGTTAAACCCCGCCACCAAAGAAAAGGCAGCGCCCCCTTGGTGCTTTTTGCGATTTTCGGTCTCATCGCCTTTTTACAATTCTTCTTCCCGCAATCTATGCGCGGAGGCAGAGCTGGACGCGGCGGCGGATATTGGGGAGGTGGCCTTGGCGGCGGAGGGGGCGGAAGCTCATGGTCCGGCGGCGGCGGCGGATTTTCCGGCGGTGGTTCGAGTGGAAGTTGGTAGTTTTACTTTTTAGGAAAACATTATGATTGCAAAACACGATAGAGAAGAAATTAAAAGATTAATCGCTGAAGCGGAGGCTAAGTCCAACAGCGAATTAGTACCAATGATTGTTAACGTCTCAGATAATTATCCTGCGGCCCATTGGCGAGCAGCGATCATCGTCTCTTTTCTTTTTTCACTGGGGCTTTATTTCTCCCCGCTTGCCATCATTAATCCGATTTATTTTTTATGGATCCAGATTCCAGGGCTCTTTATCGGCTACTGGATGGGCAATATCCCGGCGCTCACCCGCCTTCTGATCACCAAGGATGAAATTGAATTTGAAGTCACTCAAAGAGCGATTGAAGCCTTTTATGAACACAACCTGCATGTTACAGAAAAACATAACGGCGTTTTGATTTTCATTTCGTTGCTTGAGAGAAAAATCAAAATCATCACAGATGTCGGCGTCAAACAAAAAGTCGACCAGAAAATCTGGGATGAGATCATTTTCGATTTCACCGAGAAAGTAGGCCAGGGGCAATTCGTTGAAGCGCTTAAAAAAACAATTGAAGCTGCTTCTGACATCCTGGAAAATTATTTTCCATCATCAGGAAAGGTGAAAAAGAACGAGCTTAAAAACGACATCATCATTGAGTAAATAACCGACTCGATTAGTCCTGATAGTTTTTTTGAGTAGTCACTCTCCACTCACCTCTTCATTCTTAAAGAATGAAAAAACTAATTTTTGCAGTTCTCACCTTATCGTCATCGGTCTTTGCCGGCTCACTTCCGACCAATCAGGCGGAGTTCTGCGGGCGCTATCAGGACACTTCCATCCTGGGTGAGCTCAGCACTGAAGCGAGCAATCTGATGAGCTTTAAAAACCAGGGCGGGCTCTTTAACGGCGGCGTCTGTTGGTGGCATTCGCGCTTTCAGCGCAATATTTTTTATCTTTCAATTTTTCGTCCAGAGTTAAACCGACCATCTGCCCGTGAGGTGAAGGCGCTGATAAAAGAAATCCGCGCAGGTGAGAAAATCATCACCATCCCAGGTTTTTCTAGTTTTGCTGAATTCAGCGAAACGTATAAAAAAGAAATCCTGGCCGAATTAGAAGACTGGCAGCTTTATGACGGCGTGGTTCTTGGTTCATGGATTGACGGACTAAAAGGCGACACTAAAGTAAAACCTGATGTGCTGAAAAAAATGATGGATGAAGTCTACCAATACGTGGAAATCGATAAAAAAATCGCTTACCAGAAACTGCAGATCAAAGGCATCACCTCCCACGCCTGGCTGGTCGTGGGCCTAAAAAAGGCCGAAACCGGTTATGAAGTGGGTCTTATCGACAGCAACAACCCGAGAATGTGCGAGAACTACTCTTATAAAAATGGTGACGAAAGTTTCTATGAAAAATCATACGGCAACTTCGTGCCTTACCTGGAATTCAAAAGAGAGGAAGAGCGCTTAAGCTCAATTGCGAAAAAATTCTGTGGGATCAGTTCGAGAAATGACTCTCGCCCAGAAAACTGGGCGAGAGATTACCAATTAGATTTAGCTGAGGCCAAGCGAGCACCTCTTTAAAAAACTTATTGTCCTTCGGCCAACAAAAGTGTGTTCGCATACTCGGCCAGGACATCCACCGCTTCTGCTTCAGAGAGTTTTGAATCATCTGAACGCGTAACCTGTTCTTGAATAAGAGCGATAAGTTCTGCCAATTTTGGAGAAATAGTTCCTGTCTGATAATAGTCATTAGTTTCTTTAATCAAAGTTTCTGCCAGGGCCTTCTGTTTTGAAGAAGATCGTGAAGAATCAGACAACCCGGCACTTGAAAGCGTTGGCGCCAGTGACGAAATTTGTGATGGACTAAGATAAAAGTGAGCGTGAGAAGAAAAAGAGACTGTCAACAGTAGTGCAATTAGTGCTGTTTTCATAAGGACTCCGTATAATTTAATAATTAGTTCAATGATTCTGCTAATACCTGATTTGCGATTTCAATCAACACATCAATAGCTTCAGCTGTTGACATCGACTCCTGGGCCTTGATGTTTTTTACATGCTCGGCCAGCTTTACTGAAAGCCCTTCTCCCAAACGGTACTCATTGGCATCGTTAAGAATTTCCTTTGCCTGCTCCATTCTCTGGTTTTGTGTGGCCGCAGTTGTTCCGGCCGATGTGGCAATCGGAAGCAATGAAGTCACTTGAAAAGCGTTTAATTTAATCTCTGCGTATGAGCTCATCGAGAAAACGCAAGACAATAGCAAAACCAATTTTTTCATAAAAAATCTCCAATTTGTTGTGTGATCAAATTGTAGTCTTTTAAGAAAATTTTGGAGCTAAGTTGTATTCTTTATAGGTGGCCGTCTAAAGACTAGACGGCCTCTTTGAATTAAATTCTGGTTAAAATCTTGAAAGTAAAGTCTTTGAATTCCTCGCGTTTTTCCACTTCCCAGTCTTTATAGTCCACCGGAGGGAAAAAAGCGTCGGCAGGGCCCTCGTAGTTCACTTCAGAGAGGTAGATTTTATGCACATACGGCATGAAGAAGTTAAAAATCTCTCCTCCGCCAATCACCATCATCTCAAAATCCTCTTCCCCTAAATCCTCTTCGGCCTCGAGGGCAAGGTCAAAGGCCATCATGGGGTCATTGATAACAATCACTCCAGGAGGCTTGAAATTCAGGTCACGGGTGATAACCACATTCGCTCTATCCGGGAGAGGGCGCCCGATAGACTCAAAGGTCTTTCGTCCCATTACAATCATTTTACCGGTCGTGATTTTTTTGAAATTCTTCAGGTCCTCGGGGATATGCCAGAGCAGTTTATTGCCGAGTCCGATCTCACCTTTTGGCCCGTGGGCCACTACCATAGAAACATGCATATCTTTTTTCCTTAAACCGCGATCGGCGCTTTAATCGTTGGGTGCGGGTCATAACCTTCAAGCTTAAAATCCTCAAACTTGAAATCAAAAATATTCTTAACATCAGGATTGATCTTCATCTGTGGAAGCATCCTGAAATCGCGGGTCAACTGAAGTTTTGCCTGCTCAATGTGGTTTGAATACAAGTGAGCGTCCCCCATCGTGTGAACGAAGTCCCCTAATTGCAGACCTGTCACCTGTGCGATCATCATTGTTAAAAGAGCGTATGAAGCGATATTAAATGGCACACCTAAAAAGATATCCGCTGATCTTTGGTAAAGCTGGCAAGACAGGCGTCCGTCTGCCACGTAAAACTGGAAGAAGGCATGACATGGAGGCAGGGCCATCTTTTCAATCTCGGCCACGTTCCATGCAGAGACGATTAAACGTCTTGAGTCCGGGTTCTTTTTGATCTGGTTAATTACTGATGTGATCTGATCGACGGTTTCGCCATTGGCGCCTTTCCAAGATCTCCACTGTGAGCCGTACACCGGCCCCAGGTTGCCGTCTTCATCTGCCCATTCATCCCAGATCGAAACACCGTTGTCTTTAAGATATTTAATATTGGTCTCACCCTGAAGAAACCAAAGTAGTTCATGGATGATGGATTTTAAGTGAAGTTTTTTAGTCGTGACTAAAGGAAATCCCTCGGCCAGGTTGTATCTGCATTGATAACCAAAAACAGAAAGAGTCCCAGTTCCAGTGCGGTCTTCTTTCTTGTGCCCGTTTTTCAGAACGTGCTCCATAAGATCATGGTATTGCTTCATAAAAATGTCCTTGTGTGTGAGGTGTGTGCTCTCTACTAAATTGTAGCTTCCCCGCTATAGATTTGACAACGATTCAGGTGTCCAGGGCAAGGAAATGTCAGGAATCTGAGAATGAAAAATGCTTACTTTTTCTCTTCACAAGAATAACTGTAAGTTGGAGTCTTTTTAGCAACTTCTGTTTTTGTTTTGGTGCACTTCATCGTGGAGTCGCTTTTTTCATAAACTGTCACGATTTCATCTGTCGATTTGGAAGCACTTTTTTTTGTCACCAGGCTTTTGTCCGGAAGTGAGTTAAACATGGCCTCGTTGGAGTCAGAAAGAATGGAATCAATTGAAGCTTTATTGCCGCCTTCAAGGGCCGGGCTTCTTTTATTATTACAGACTCCCTCGCAATCAGCGTATGAGTTGTTCAAAAAAAGGATTGAAAAAAGAATTATTGATTTCATAGCATTTAATCCATCCAAGGGTTACACCCTTCTTTATCGGATATAGCGGGAAATAATAAAGAGGGCATTACCCGAGTGTTGTTGTTGTAAAAATCGGATTTTCGAGCGTTTAGCCGGCATGAATATATTACAAGCAAGGCCTCTCTCTATCCCGGCCATGGTACTTAGGTCAAAATTCAATTCAAGGGGAAATTTAATGAAAGTTACAATTATGCTTATGACTATCGCTTTAACGATGAGTTCTGCTTTCGCAAAACCAAAAGACAAGTGCTCTCTATTTGTAGAAGAACCAAAAATCACGCACGATCTGTATGGCCGCAATACAAACGACAATACGGTAAATACCGGCGTTATCAAGATCCTGATGAACAATGGATTCAAAATCACAAAAAATAAAGTAAGCGCTAAATACACGCTTTATACTGAAGTTCGCTGCAGCCAGGTTTGGACATTCTTCGGTGTTCAGGATGCCTGCAAAACTTCAATTGAAATCTACGACTATGAAGAAGAAAAAATCGCTTACACTGATGGCCCAACACCGGTTAAACCAGGTTTAAACATCGACTTCGACAGCGTCAGATTCCCAAAATGTTCAGAGCTATAATCTAAATTTGTGGAGTGCCCGAATAAAACCGAGCGCTCCACTCTGTTTTAAGTTTTTCTTTACAAAAATCCGGGCCACACCCAAAATGAAAGGAAACATTTTGAGGAAAAATCATGACAAAGGTAATTACCGGATTAGAACGCCTAATAACTGAAAAAACTCTCCAGGATTCAATCAAAGGAAATATCGGATACCTTTGTCATAGCGCCTCGATCGACTCACAATTCAACACTGGTGTCGTGCTTCTACAGAAACTTTTCGGTAAACGCCTGACAAAACTCTTTGGCCCTCAACACGGATTCGTGACAGATGTTCAAGACAACATGATGGAGACATCCCATTATGTTCACCCTTATTTTAAAATTCCGGTTTACTCTCTTTATTCGGAGACAAGAACTCCCACTGACGAGATGTTAAAAGACCTCGATACACTTATCATCGATCTGCAGGATGTAGGCACGCGTGTCTACACTTACATCTCAACCCTCTCACTGATCATGGAAAAATGCGCGGGCAGAAACATTAAGCTGCTTGTGCTTGACCGCCCGAACCCGGTTGGCGGAGATATGATTGAGGGAACTGTCCTGCAACCAGGGTACGAATCATTCGTCGGCCGCTACCCGATTCCTCAACGCCACTCACTTACCATGGGTGAAGTTGGAAAATTCGGGCAGAAGGTTTTAAAAACAGATTGTGACATTGATGTCATCACCATGAAGAACTGGAAGCGTTCAATGTACTGGACCGACACCGGACTTCCATGGGTGCTGCCAAGCCCTAACCTTCCGACCATGGAAGGCGCTATCACTTTCGCTGGAACAGTTTTATTTGAAGGGACCAATGTCTCTGAAGGACGCGGGACAACTCGCGCCCTAGAGATCGCCGGATACCCGGGAATCGAATCATTTTCTTTCTGTGAACGCGTGATGAAGCGCTTTCACGAAGAAGGATTATCTGAAGGCTTTAACCTTCGCCCGATCATCTTCCTGCCGACTTTCCAAAAGCACCAGGGACAAAACTGCGGTGGAGTGCACATTCACCCGACAATTAATTCGAAATTCAAATCGTGGGCCGTCTCACAAATGCTCTGTCGTGAGTTCAAGCGCGAGCTTGGAGATAAGTTTGAATTCCACAATAAGCCTTACGAATATGAATTCCATAAACTGGCAATTGATCTTATCAATGGGACGGATACAGTGAGACACTGGGTGAATAACCTTGGGTCTTGTTCTGAGCTTCAGAAATTAGAAACCCAAGGTCATGATAAATTTTTAAATCAGAGAGAAGAGATTCTGCTTTACTAGAACTTCAGGACAAATCCGCCGAAGTATTCAAAAACATCACCGATCACTTCGCCAGTCGGAAACTCTACGCTGCTTTTAAAAGCGGCCGTTAAAAACGCACGGTCCACATTTTTATCAAGCGAAAAGCTCAATGTGCTGTCTGCGGCGTTTAAGTTAAGCGCTGTCTTACCTAAGAACCTTTCGAATTTGTCTGTAAGAGCGAAATTGGCCGCTAAAAGTGTGTTTTTTGTCTGCCCTAATTCACCATTGCCTAAAAGAACATAACTGCGAGTCACTTCCGTGGCCTTAGATTCAACTAATTGAAGCTTTCCATCCACTTCAGCACATTTAAAGAACTTCACCGCCAGCGTAATCTCACGGCGCTCTTCAACCAGCACCTCAGACACTAACTCGACTTTATAAGCGCGTTTACCTACATCACCTTTGATTTCACAAACAGCATTTTTTCCATCAAATGTTCTTTCGATAGAAGTGCCTGCGAATGAATTAAAAGAAAGTGCAAGAAGGGATAAAACCAGGAATTTCATAAAAAAGTGCCTCCATTAGATTTATGGAGGCACTATAAAAAAGAAATTGTGAAATGTCGTGGTGCTTAGATAATTATGCTGCGATTTTGCCGGAACCGTAAGCGCTCATTGCGTAATCGTAATAATCCGGGACTCTTTTTGCCAGAATATCCCAAATGACTGACTCCTCCAGACCATCAACGCGTGCTGCCTGAATTAAGCTGCGCACTCTGTAATCCAATTCATCAAAGTCCAGATGTGTTCGATAAACTGTTTCACTCTCGACAATGATCTCCTCAATTACTTCGGAGTACTGCCTGATTAAAGTCTGTTTAAAGTCATCCTTATTCATTCTTACCATCCTCGATTAAAGACATAGGATGAGTATAAATCCACATGCCAAGTGGACTATTAAAATTTAAAACCCGAGCTTTTTTAATGAGTTAGGCATTCTAAATTAATTAAGTGTAAATTACTTTACAACATGATCTCCCATGTTACTGTATTTATTGTTAAATGTTTAACTGACAGATTCCATCTACTTCATTTTACAAAGGAGTGCGTAATGAAAATGAGATCTATGCCACACAGATTGTTGGCAACAGCAATGTTCCTATTGGTTGCCGGAAATGCAATGGCAGCTGACCTAAAAATCGGAGTTGTCTCACCTATGACAGGGGCGACAGCGACTTTCGGACAAGAAAACGCTAACGGTATTAAACTAGCGTACGAAAAAATGAAAAAGATGGCAGGCGGGAAAAAATTCGACCTGATCATTGAAGACGACAAGTCTGAAGCGATTGAATCGACAAACGCTACAAGAAAACTTTTATCAGTTGATAAAGTATCAGTAATGATCGGTGCTCCGACTTCATCACTTGCTCTAGCATCTGCTCCAATCGTTCAAGAAGCAAAAATTCCTTTCATCACTCCAACTGCAACAAACGCAAAAGTAACTCAAGTTGGTGATTATATCACTCGCGCTTGTTTCACTGATGATTTCCAAGGTGTTGTTATGGCGAAATTCGCTGTTCAAACTTTGAAAAAAACCAAAGGATTAATTCTTATTGAAAACACTTCGGACTACTCTAAAGGATTAGCAAAAGCTTTCAGTGATGAATTCACAAAGCTTGGTGGAAAAATGGTTAAC
>JBEIPI010000025.1:0-30974 GCA_040377165.1 Bacteriovorax sp. | reverse complement strand
GGTCTATCTGGCCGTTGTCGACAGAGCTTTTTTCCCAGCACCTCTGGGTATTTTTAAAAACACCTTTTTACTGCTTAAAGAAGAGAATTTAGCCTCCGAAATACTCCATAGTCTCTCTAGGCTTGGCCTCTCGTTTCTGATCACTTTTCCCCTTGCATTGATTCTCGCCCTCTGCACTTCCCGCTGGAAGCTTTTGGATGACCTTATCAATCCAATAGTCGCTTTTTCCTTCCCTTTACCAAAAGTGGCCATTTTCCCGCTTCTCCTGCTCATTTTTGGCATTGCTGACTCTTCAAAAATCGCACTGATTTCAGTCGGTGTTTTCTACTTGATGTACATTAATTTTCGCATTGGATTCCTAAGACTGCTCTCATCACAGTTTCATGAGATCGTGCGGATCTATGAATTCAAAGGATATAACTACTTCTGGAATTTTCTGATTAAAGGGGGACAACAGGAAATTTATACCGGCCTGAAGCTGGCATTAAATTACGGACTAACCTTGGTGGTAGTCAGCGAAGTCTCAATCAGCAATAATGGAATCGGTTATTTTATCTGGCGTTCATGGGATCAGTTTAAAATCATAAACGTCTATTCGGGAGTGCTCTGCCTCTCGGTTATAGGTTTTATTTTTTACTACTCTTTCAATTATCTGATTGACCGCTCAAGGCAGCTATACTTTTAATCAAGAACTGATCTGCCCCTTGTTTCGCCTTTATTTTGTAGAATTTCTTGATGTAGCTTGCGTACCATTTTTCCCATTGAAAATTCACCTTTACGCCTTTTTTCTGGAAATCGATCGCACGTTTGAAATATGGGAAGTGGGCGAACTTCATAGGGTCTTCAAAGGCTTCCGCGGTGGCGTAGTCAAAATCATAAAAGCAGTAGCTATGATAAAGTGAAGCTTTCATCTCTGACGTTAATGTAAAACCCTGCTCAAGCGGCCTGTCTTCAAGTAACCCCGCACCTCTGGAAAGAGTAAAATTTGTCAGGTAACTGTGTTTAATGAAAAGCCCTGAGTTGATTTCATAATAAAGACAATCCTTAAAATCGGACTCGTTATGCAATTTTGGCCATAGTGGTGTCTTAATATCCAATTTGAGGTATTTAAAAATGAGCGCAGAGAATTTCAACACATTCTCATCGTCCCACGATCCCCATAAGTCGCTGCGCTTATTCGGGAAGTAGGCCATGATATCCATGTTCGCAATGTTCTTCTCTCCCAACACAGACACGAGATGCTTTAAGCTCTCTTCCAGCTCGTCCGGATCGGCCAAAGTAGAATTCAAAATGCCCGATATAAAAAGCTTCTTCGGAAGATTACTTGAACTGTACTGAATGTTTGATTTTACGCTATAAAACTTTACTTTAGAGCGCCATTCATTCGGCACTAGAAAGCAAAAATCTTTTGGAATATATAAAGTTAAATCCAAATCTTTTGGATTCAGTTCCTGAAAAAATTTTAACAGCGGGATTACTCCATCGCGCGCGACTAGCTGAGTCCTGTCAGTCAGGTTGCAAAACTCATGGCCGCCAAAAAGGAGCATCATATTCTTAGGCCCGAAAAACTCTAGAGAAAAAGGCTGTAGGTAATCCGTATAAAGCTTATCCATCCATGTGACATCTTCTGATTTATTAAGGTAAGCACCCTTGATAAATTCATAACTCCACTGCACGTACTCTAATTTTTCCTTTTTTTCCATAACCTAAGTTTCCTTTCCTGAAATGTAGTGCTTATAAACTTGATAATAAAAATTATCGTCACTCGGTGTCAGCTGAATGTTCAACTCGTAGCCGTGGCGAACTGACCAGTATACCTTTGAGTAATACTCAAGGTTGATGGTAAAACCACTGAATGCCTTGAACTCTTTGTTCAATATTTTTTTTAGTTTTCCCGCTCCGTTCACAATCGAGAATTCTTTCATAAACTCTTCCGCATTTTTTCTGCGCGTGCTGGCCTCGCTCTTTACTGCCTTTTGCTGGTCAAAAAACTCCCGAATGCGGGAGACAGTAAGTTCATGACCATACTTGGTCAACTTCACCGGCATCAACCTGCAGGTCCACTTTCCCGATGCTGAGACAAAAGACGAGTAACCGCCCCAATCCGTAAGAAGCGCCGGAAGGCCGCAGGCCAGAGCTTCGGCCGGAGACATACCATAATCTTCATCATGGTAAAGGCTAAAACTCATAAACATATCCGCTGCATTTTTTAATTTTCGCAACGTCGTCTTTGGCTGGTTGCCCCAAAGCGTGATTGTTGCTCTCACTTTTTGCGGGAGAGATTCAATCATTCTGTTTATTTTGTCGAACATCATTCCATCGTGACCGATAACACCCTGAAAAGGAGCCCCCATATCATCGAAGCCACCGACAAGCCAAAGCCTGGTCGGGCGGTCTGAGGTTCTGACCAGCTCAGCGTATTCCATAATCAGCGTCTCAAGATTTTTCTGCAGACTGATTCTTCCCGCATACATAATAACAAGTTCATCATCGATGATTTTGTTTTCTGCACGGATTTGAATCCTCTCTTGCTCATTAAAATGATAATCTTTGCCGTTAACAGGAAACATGAACGTCTCAAGAGTTGAATCATCATAGCAAAAACTCCTGAACAGTCTTTCCTGTGATTCAGAAGCTACAATAAATTTCACTGGATGATCTTTTAACTTCTCCCCAAGCTTCCACCATGAGTGGGAATGATAAGTGAAGTCCCCATAGACATGGAAAACCAGCGGAGGCAATTTTGCAAGCGGTATATAAAACGACAGAAATTTCAAAACATCGTCAGCATGAGGCAAGTGATCAGAAAAAACGATTTCAGTCGGTTTGTAATTCTCTATTTTTTCGGCCAACCTGATAATCGTAGTCCCATCCTCCAGCGCATCGCTTTTTAGAAATTTTTCCTCGATGTCAAAGTATTCAACCTCAAACCCCGTCCCCTTAAGAAGATTATAACATTCCTGCAGATTAGGAGAAATGACTTTGCAGCTTCCCCATGATGACTCTTGATTTGAGCGAATGATTAAGAATTTTTTCATTATTAAATCAATCCTTGATTTTTATAGTACTTTTTTACGTAAGAGCCGTACCACTTTTCCCATCCTTCACTGATCAACCTAGGGCTGGTGCCCTTCTCGATAATCTTTTTATAATATGGTAAAAGATCACTCTCTAGTGGATTTGATACTGCCTTTAATTTCTGAAAATCAAACTCAAAAATATTTACATCGTGGTACAGACTAAGTGAGAGAGTTTTAATTAATTTAAATCCCTTCTCATTAGCATCTGAACACTTCAAAAGCCCCGCACCTCTTGATAAAAACATATGCTGAGTTGCCGTGTCTTTAACAATCACGCCGCTGTTGACTTCGTAATAAAGAGTGTTTTGATAATCCATTGTCGATTTAAGCACATCCCATTCCGGAAAATGGATATCCATTTTCAGATTCTCAAAGATAGATTTAGCATATTTAAAAATATTCTCATCCTGCCACTTCCCCCAAAGATCTGATCTTTTATTCGGGAAATAGGCCATGATCTGGATTTTTTCGATCTCTTTTGCTGTGAAGTTCGAAGCGAGATCTTTTATTGAAGTAACAAACTCCTCTGGATCGGCCATTGTGTCGTTGGCGATCCCCATCAGAACCATCTTCTCCGGAACAGAGCCTTTGCCGTAGTTTTTTTTCGCTGATACATCGTAAAAGAGCACGTTCTTTTGCCAAGTCGGTGGAACAAGAAACCAAAAGTCTTTATGAACAAGAAATTTTCTTGAACCTGCCAGCAGATCCAGAGACGCCTCCTTAAAAAAGAAACTCAGTGGGATCAGTCCATCACGCAAGAGCCATGTGTCCTTCTTTAAGAGCTGTTCAGGGTCCGCTCCGCCAAAAATCAAAAATGGATTCAGCGGCGAATAATACTTATCACTAAATGGAGAAATATAATGCGTATACTGCATCTCCCTCTCTGTGCGGGATTCATTATTGTTCAGATAAAAACTCTGGATAAAGTCGTAACTCCACTGCACAATTTCGCTGCTTTCTTTATTCTTATTCATTATTTTTATCCTGGCTTAACTTTGAAATATAATTTTTATAAACATCAAAATAAAAGCTTTTGCTTTTCGGGGACAGAAACTTATTAAGTTTAGAGCGCGACCAATTCTGACTGAGGGAATTTCCGTATTGCTCTAGAAGCCAATTAAAGCCAGAGAAGGCCTCTGGCTTTTTATCCAATATATCTTGTAAATTTTTAATATTTCCTTCGATTGAAAACTCTCTCAAGAATGCTTTTGCCCTCTCGCCTCGTATCTCATCAGGGTCAGGAGTCTGGCAAATAGACAGAAGCATCTCCTGAAACTTATTCATTGATAGGGCAAAACCATACTCATCAATGTTGACTTCAACTAGGTCGCACTGCCAGGATTGCATATTGGCAAACGACGAGTATCCCCCCCAGTCTGTAAGAAGACTCTTAAGTCCCGTCGAAAGGGCTTCGGCCGGAGACATTCCATAATCCTCGTCGTGATAAAGACTGAAGCTCGCGAATAAATCAGAAGCTGCTTTTATTTTTCTCAACTCTTCTTTTTTCTTAATTCCAAAAAACTTGATTCGTTGGCGCTCTTCTTCGGTTAAATCTTCAAGTTGCATCTGGATTTTAGAAAACATATATCCGGGATAAGATTCACATCCTAAAAAATCAGCGCCGATATCATCAAATGCTCCAACAATCCACAAGTGAGTCTTCTTCACGGGATGCTTGAATTTCAGGAATTCCCTGATTAATACATCGACATTCTTTTGCAGACTGATCCTTCCAGAATAAAGAACTACAACATCGTTTTCTCCGATGGCATTTTCATTCCTGTATTTTTTTCTTTCTTCTTTGTTAAAAAAATACTCTGACGAGTTGACCGGAAAACACAATTTCGAAATCCCCAGAGGTTGATTCAAAAATCCGCTCACCATCTTTTGTTGTGACAATGAGGCTGCAATGAAAGTCATCGGGTGCCCGCTCAAGACATCATTCAGGTAAATCCATTCGCGGGAGAAATAAGTAAAGTCACCGTAAATGTGAAACACTAGTGGTGGCAATTTTTTTAAATTCATTTGCAGTGAAAGATAGGCAAGGACTGTCGGGGGAGGCGGAAGATGATCTACAAAAACCAGCCTATCAGGCCTAGACTCCGCAATCTTTTTTACCAACGCACTCACACATGACTGCTGGGATCCCAGCTCGTGCTTCATCAAGTCTTCAGGCAAATCTACCCATTCAATCTGGTAAGAAGCACTCAGCCCTCTATAGAGCTCGTGCAAATTGGGCGAGATAACCTTGCAGCTTCCCCACTTTGATTCGGCAGCACTTCTAATTACCAGGAGTTTCATTCAAACCTCAATAATATTGAACTAATAGTATGTGACCTTTTTCACATAATGTAACGCCTGTAATTCACATGATTTGAAGGGCTGCATGCCACAAATTTGGGGGAAATAGGGAAATTGAGTTAATTGACCTTACTCATACCCTATTGATAATTCATGCCTTTTTAATTTATGTTGGTCTTTTGAGCAAAGATGCATTATATTGAAATGATAGAGGTTTTTAAACATGAGCGAAAATAACGGCAAGCCGTCAGACAATAATGGCGGAGATAATTCTAAGCCAACGGATAAAAAGAAAGCTTTTGGATCATTAAAGCCGCTTACTGCCGTTCAAATCATCAGCTTAATTGTTCCCTCTTCTCCTGTTGGTGCAGGTGCGTGTTATTAACACAGAGATAACTATATGAAGCAAGCCGACCTTTTCCCAAAAATATCTGCCCAAATTTACAAAAGCCCAAATAGTACTGAAGAATTTTTCCTTTTTAATACTGCAACCAACAAGGGTTTCGCCGTTGACGGTTTCGCTGCTATTTTATGCAAAAAGTTCACTGGTGAAAACAAGCTCTCGGAAATTGTTGCTGCCTTTGAAACAGAACATAAACTTTCAAAAGGTGAATTTGAATCTGAAATCAGCGAGCTTCTTGCTGACCTTGAAAAAAACCGCCTTTTAACTTTTTTTAACGAAGCTCAGCCCCCGGCAAAAGACAGTTAACTTTTTTCATAGGTTTTATGAAAAAGAAATGGGTTATTAACCTCAACGATGTTCCGGCCAATTCGACGATAGAGAGATTCATTCTCTTAAATACTGATATAAAAAAACAAATTGAGCTTTTCTCTAAAAGACACGATCCCAACTACCTCTCACTCCCGCTTGAATTCGATTTGGAAAAACTCAACCGTGAACTCATCGAAGCGAAACATCAAGTAGGGACTTTCTCTTTTAAATACAGCGGCCGCACGACCGATTTTGAGAGCTACCAATCGACTGCACTGACCTGGAATCCGGAGGCGATTGACCGCTTATCCGATAATCCCCATCAGTCAGCACTCGGTTCCACTAAATACAATAACGGCAACTCCCAGTTTTATGAAAATTACGGCGCCGATAAAAACACTTACGGGGACACTTATTCCTTCAACAAAAGAACTCCCATTAGTGAAACAGGCAGGCTTAAAACATTCCTTGATACCTTTAAACGATCACTAATCAGGTCGAGGATCTCTATCATCAAAGCGCAAAGCCCGGAAAGCCTTGAACTAAAGTACCTTTGGCACCAGGACGAATCAGTTTTCATCAATCTAAGAGTAAATGTGCCAACCCAAAGTAACGACAACTACGTCATCCAATTTCTCGAAGAGAATCCAGGAGCTGAGGCACAGATTTCTGAGTTCACTCTGGAACCTGGTAAAGCGTATGTTTACAATACCCAAAAGTTTCACCGCCCATATTGCAAGAACCTCAACGACACCGACCGCATCAACATCATCTGCGGTGTCTCGCCTTGGTTTGATTATAACCAGGAAACCAATCAATGGGTCTCAAATGAGTTCTACGGGGAAATGCACCCGTTTGATATGTTTTTACAAGGGCACATCAGTAGCGCTTTTGGGAAATTGAAATGATCATCAAACTCGACACCCAGATTGATATAAAGGCCATACTTACTTACCTGGAGTTCGTAAAAAAAACATGCCCCCCATTCATGAAAAAAGACGGCCCCTGGGGCGGATGGTCGATCACCTCTTCAACAGGTGACGTTCATGATGGATGGCAAACAGGAGAAAAAATCAATAGCTCTTCCATCTCTATCGAAGAAAAAAATAGCCTGAAAGATTTTTTTGCAAAAAACGAATTCAACAAACCAACTGCTATCTACAATACATTCATCGAAAAACTTCTCAGCGACTTAAAAAGGGATCTTCCTAATCTCCAGCTAACCAGACTGAGAATCGCTGTGTTAAAACCGCATCCAGAAGAAGCCGCTTACTGGCACCAGGATGGTGAGTTTGAGGAAGGCCAGAAACTTTTCAGGTTCCACATCCCGATTCTCACTAATGATAAATGTTTTTTTGAATACCCAGAGGAAAGACATCATTTAAAGGCCGATGGATCAATGTACCTGGTAGAAATCAGCCGCATTCACCGCGCGCTTAATTTATCCAATGAAAACCGCTACCATCTGATCGCCGATGCGAGTCTTAGCGTATGATCTTCAAAGAGAATAATTCATTCATAAGAGAATCCAAAAGCAGATAGCCTTCACTGGTTAAAGTGAGATGTCTATTCTCATCAACCACTGCCTTGCCTTCATTGATCCACTTATTGACAAATTTGTTATCGACATCATCTGACTTGCTGAACGCGTTTAGATCTAACCCATTGGACGATCTCAAATTCATGTAAATTTTTTCCAACAAAAATTCCGATTCCGTCAGATTCTCTATTTCTGCTACCGGCGCATTTGGTTTCCATTTATAACGGATTTTTTTCTCAGAAAAAAATCCGGTGGCCGAAGGACCCAGGGCCGCAACAGTTCCTGACTTCCAATAACTCAGATTGTGCTTTGATTCTTTATTCTTCAGCGAGAAGTTGGAGACCTCATAATGAAAGTATCCATGAGTCTTAAGAAAACGGGCCACATCCAGGTATTCTTTTTCGATCCATTCCTCAGAAGGAAGCTCGGCAAAATGAGTGTAATTGTCTTTCACTGTCAGGATATAGACACTGAAATGAGAAGGGCCATATTGAAGCGCGCGGCTCAATTCTTCAACCACATCGCGCTTTAGCGGTTCGGAAAAAGGCAGGCCTAGCATAAAGTCCACGGAGAAATTGTATTTTTTTTCGCTGAAAAATTTTAATGTTTCATAAACATCATCAATGCTATGAACCCGATCCAGATACTTGCTCAGTGTCCCATCCAGAGACTGAATTCCCAGTGAGTAGCGGTTCACACCCAACTTTTGCCACTCGCTTAAAATACTTTCTTCCCAGGCACCTGGATTGACCTCCAGGGTGAATTCACAATCGGGAGCTAACAGGAGTGAGTTATCTGAAAGGAACTTTCGCAAAAAATGTACCCCTTCCATGCCCCAAAGCGAAGGTGTTCCTCCACCAATGTACAGCGTTTTCAAAGGCGCCCATGAATAACCGTTTTCTTTCATCAGCTTTTCATGTTCATTAAAGGAATTTTGCAGATAGGTATGAAAATTCTCGAAGTCCTGAGATCTGTTTTGGGAGACTTTCTTATAAAAATCACAATAATTGCACAAATGTGTGCAGAACGGAAAATGTAGATACAGTGATTCAATTTTATTCATGGCCCAACATACTTCGGTATATAGAGAAATTCTATTAGGTAATGCCCTCTAATCTTGGTTATAATAAGATGTTTCCGTTCACAATGAAAGATTAAAGGAATTTATCAATGCAATACGAACTAACGACCCTGAAAAACAATCTTAAAACCCTTTTCGTCAACTCTCCAGGCTCCACTGCTGCCACAGTACAAATCTGGTTTAGGGCGGGAAGCGCTCTGGAAAAAGAGGACCATGAAGGGATCGCTCACTTTCTTGAGCATATGTTCTTCAAAGGGACACAGACGCGCCCTGGAGCAAAAATCGCCCACGAAGTGGAGACGTTCGGCGGTGAGATCAACGCATTCACATCATTTGATTACACTTGTTATTACATCAACACTCCCAACACAAAACTTCCCGACACCATCAATATCCTGATGGACATGGTCTCTAATCCCCTTTTTAAAGAAGAAGACCTGATTCCAGAGCGCGGAGTAGTTTTTGAAGAGTTCAGAAGATCAATAGATAGCCCAAGCCAGTTCGCTTTTGCGAAACTGCAAAATTCGGCCTTCGAAGGCAGCTACGCTCACCAGATTCTCGGGCGCGAAGACACTATAAAGAATTTTTCTCAGGCACAGCTGCACTCTTTCAGGAATAATTATTACAATCTCTCAAACGCACTTTTAATCGTGGCCGGTGACGTCTCCGAAAAAGAGCAGATCATCAAGGAAATTGAAAAATACAACCTGCCAAAAGGGCCAGAGAGCTCTTTTCCACTTTTTGAATTGAAAAACCGTCCAACAGTGGATCTTCACCAAAAAGAAGTCGGTATGGCCACAATCACCATGGTGATCAAGGCGCCCCAATACCTGGAAAAAGAAGCCTCAAGTGAAGACCTGGCAATCAACTGTCTTGGCTTCGGGGAAACTTCCCGCCTATACGACTCCTTGGTACTGGATAAAACCCTGGCCAATGTCGCTTCGGCATCAACTATGTTCATGGCCAAAGGTGGCGCTCACTTTATCAGACTCGTCTTCCCACACAAAAATATGGATGAATTGCTAAAGAAGTTTCTTGCGACCATTCAGATTGCACTGGATAAAGGTCTGGCCGTAGATGAAATTCAAAAAATTAAAAATCAGTACCTGTCTTCAAAAATCTATGAAATGGAATCGATCGAATCTTTCGCTTTTTCACTAGGTCACAGTTACGCTCAAAGCGGCGACGTGAAATGCGAGGAGGAATTCATCGAAAGAATTAAGACCACACACCCAAGAAGTGTAAATCAATCTTTACGCCAGATATTTTCCAGAGATATCCACATCAGTGTGCAGCTTCCGAAAGAAGCGGACATGGCAAAAAGCAAAAAGAGCATCACTCAATTTCAGACAAAACTGCAGGATTTGAAAAAGACGCTTAAAACAGGACCTAAGGCCAAACTTAAAATTGAACAATCAAAATATGACCAACAGGTGCAGTTAATCAGAGTCAAGCCGGGCGTCTCGTTAATCTACAGACAAAACCTCATGACTCCAACTTTCGTTCTGCAGGCCTACTTAAGAGGTGGATTAACAGAAGAGACCGAAAAAACCAGCGGTGCCTACCACTTGTTAAGCGCCATGCTGACTAAAGGGCATAATAAAATTAGCTACGATAAAATTAAAAAAGCACTGGAAGAAAAATCATCGAGCATTTCCGGTTTCTCCGGAAAAAATGCTTACGGTCTGCTGATGCACGGCCTGAGCGATAATCTACAGGAGCTCTTCCCTTACTTCTCCGGGGCCCTTGTTTCTCCGGACATGCCTCAGAAATATTTAAACCACGAAAAGCAGCTTTCTTCGAGAGCACTGCTTAACCAAAAAGAAGACCCGGTTAAACAATGCTTCAAGCTCGCACAGCAATTATTTTTTGATAAACACCCATACGCCCTGAACCCAATCGGAACAGTAAAGTCGTTGAAGGCGATCACTCAAAAAAATCTGCTAGATATTCATAAAAAGAATTTGAAGAATCAGGAAGTACTGGTGACTTACTGTGGGGACGCTGAATTACAAGAAGTCCTGACTACACTTCAGCCTCTTTTTGACAAATTGGCGAAGAGAAAATCTCAGGCGGTGAAATACAAAAAATACAAACCGGTTGTGGGTGTTGAAAAGTTCATTCCTTTTAACCGCGAACAAACCCAGATTTTCTACGGTATCCCTTGTGGAAAAACAGGCTCTCCAGAAAATCTATATTTAAAAATGCTAAGCTCTCACCTCTCCGGCCAGTCATCTGAGCTCTTCGTTGAAGTCCGCGACCGCCAGGGGCTCTGTTACTCTGCCCAGCCGGTTCATTTCGCGGCCATCGAAGGCGGCTACTTCGGAATCTATATGGCCTCAGGTTTTGACAAGGTAAAACCCGCAATCGCCGCTATAAAAGACCTGATTGGAAGAATCAGAGACCAAGGCCTGCCTGAAGAGGATTTTAACCGCATTAAAACGATGATTAAGGGCCAGAACCTGATTAACGTTCAAACTAATGAGGATTTCGCCAGCATTTATTCTGTGCCGGTTCTACAGGCCCAGGGGCTGGATTATTACTACAAAAACAACAAGGAAATCGAAGAACTGAAGTACGAGGATTTCCAGAAGAACATCAAAAAGATCCTCTCGCAGAAATGGAATACGATTATTGTGGGAAGAGAAGAAAAAGCTTAAAAAAAAAGCCTCCGTAAGGAGGCTTTTTTATGTCTTATTGAGTAACAATTGAAGTGATAAGTTCTTTTCCAAGAATCGGTTCGTACTTCTTGTAAATTGGAGCAAGAGCAAGTTTCATTTTGTCCTCCTCTGCTTTACTTAGAGTTACGATCTGAACCCCTTCTTTTAAGCATTTCTCTTTAGTTTCGGCGCCAACTTTTACAGAGTGATCTCTTTCAAGTCTCGCTGCAGTTACTGCTGCTTCCTTCATGATCGTTCTGTAATTCTCCGGAAGCGATTTCCAAAAAGTTTCGTTCATGATGATCGAAGTAAGAAAAAGGCTGTGATTAGTTTCGTTAACGATTTTTGCAACTTTATGCTGCCCCATTGGAAAGTATCTGGCGTAGGTAGATTCCGCCTCGTTGATTTTCCCTGTCACGATACCATTATCGATTTCATCCAATTTCATTGGAATTGCAGAAGCACCAAGAAGCTCGAACGTGTCTCTTGCTACCGGGCTTAATGAAGTTCTGATTTTCAGACCTTTAAAATCTTCAACTGTAGTGATTTTCTTAACGCCAGGTAGGATTCTGTATCCACCACTATAAGTGAAGGCAAGTCCTCTAATGTTGTTTGCCGACAGACCTGCTAAAAGTTCTTCTCCCACTTTTCCCTCAAGGACTTTTTGAGCGTGGTCGTGATCTCTAAAGAGGAATGGAAGATCAAGAGCGTACATCGGCTGGCTTAAACGACCAAGGTCCGTTGTATAAGTCTGACTCATTTCAATACTGTTGTTTTGAATTTTAGAAACGAATTTCGAATGTGGGATTTTTTTGTTCCCGTTATATTTTGCTTCATACTCCGGAAGTGTCATAACTTCAAAAACCACTCCACCGTTTGTTTTTGCGGTGACTTCTTTTGTAAAAGAGTCGGCTGCGACCTTAAAGAGATCGATTGGTTCGTGAGCAAGTACCCATTTAATCTTGATAGGCTTTACCTTCTCAGTCGCAAACACCATGCTCGAACAGATCATCAGTGCGGCCATTAAAATTAATTTCATTATATCCCCCTTCGCTAACACCTTAATATATCTAGGTTTATTCTAACACTAAATGGGGGGGAGTCAATGAAGGCAGGGCTAAGCATGTGATTCTGGGATCTTGACTCATAAGCCTAGGCAAGGGGTACCCAAACCATGCCCTATATAGTTTGCGTCACTCTAAATCTCAGGAGATCCTGCGGTCTTTTAAAATCAACCAAGGCATGGCCGGATCACTTTCTGATGAATACTTTTTAGAGACCAGGCCCATGAGCAAGGTCACTTCTGAAAAGTGCCCGGCCATCATTTTAAAAAACGAAGGGACATCATAAGCTTCGGGGGCAAATGAGTTAAGTCTCGTATAAGCGATTTTTCCAATGTCTTCATAATAACGGGCATCGACTAATTTCTTATTAAGAGAGTCCTGAAAATACCCGCAGATAAGCAATGATGTCTCAGCGATGTCTTTAAGCACTTGCTTCTGTTTTTCTCTGGGAAACTGCGAGGACTCCATCAGTTTAATTCCCAGGATTTTTTCTCTGGCGCGGTTGTCGACTTGCTCGAAAAATTTAGTCGACTCCCCGTAATTATCCATGACCATGCTTGAGTAAAATATTGTCTGCTGACTAAGAGGGTTTAAAGACTTGTTATTGAATTCCTGGAGATGATTATAGAAAAACCCCTGCAGGCTTGTGCCTAAGAGAATTTTTGATTCCTGAGTCATACCCGGCTTCCTCCTCTTTGATGCTGGTAGAAAACCAGATCATATTAGATTTTACTTCATTCTCATTTACTTCTAAAATCAGGTAATAAATTCCCTATTTTTAAGGACGTAAAGAGCCATGAGTCAGAACTATGAACCTAAGACATCCACTCTAGAAGACTGGAGCAAACTTGCGGCGAAAGAATCAAAAGGAAAATCCATTGATGATATGTCGTGGAAAAGCGCCGAAGGCATAACAGTTAAACCACTCTACACAAAAGCGGATACAGAAAAATTAAAATACGCCAACACTATGCCAGGCCTTGAGCCTTTTGTGCGCGGGCCGAAAGCTACAATGTATGTTGGAAGACCCTGGACGATCAGACAGTACGCCGGTTTCTCTACGGCCGAAGAATCAAACGCTTTCTACAGAAAGGCCCTGGCCGCCGGCGGACAAGGTGTCTCTGTTGCTTTCGACCTGGCCACACACCGCGGATACGACTCTGATCACCCGAGAGTAAGTGGTGATGTCGGCAAGGCCGGAGTTGCTGTCGACAGTGTTGAAGATATGAAAATCCTCTTCAATGAAATTCCCCTGGATAAAGTTTCAGTTTCGATGACTATGAACGGGGCTGTTCTTCCGGTTCTCGCCAATTATATCGTCGCAGCTGAAGAACAAGGTGTTGCACCTGAGCTGCTTTCAGGAACAATCCAAAACGACATTTTGAAAGAATTTATGGTGAGAAACACCTACATCTTCCCACCGTCACCTTCCATGAAAGTGATCGCGGATATTTTCGCCTATACAGCGAAGAATATGCCTAAATTCAACTCCATCAGTATTTCCGGATACCATATGCAGGAAGCTGGTGCTGATGCCGTACTGGAGCTGGCCTACACGCTAGCCGATGGAAAAGAGTATATCGATACTGCGATTAAATCAGGAATGGACATCGACTCCTTTGCTCCACGCCTTTCATTCTTCTTTGGAATTGGCATGAACTTCTATATGGAGATCGCCAAATTAAGGGCCGCAAGATTATTGTGGGACAGAATTGTTTCAAGCTACAACCCAAAGGATGTTAACTCAAAAATCCTCCGCACTCATTGTCAGACTTCAGGCTGGTCATTGACCGAACAAGACCCGTACAACAACGTTATGAGAACAACCATTGAAGCGATGGCCGCAATCTTCGGCGGGACTCAGTCTCTTCACACCAACGCTTTTGATGAGGCGATTGCACTTCCCACAGAGTTTTCTGCGAGAATTGCCCGCAATACTCAGATCGTTCTTCAGGAAGAAACACAGATCACCAAGGTCGTTGATCCTTGGGGTGGGTCATACATGATGGAATCCCTCACTCAGGAAATCGCCGATAAGGCCTGGGAGATTATCCAGGATGTTGAGAAACAAGGCGGGATGGCCAAGGCGATTGAGACAGGACTTCCAAAACTCAACATCGAAAAGGCCGCGGCGATTAAGCAGGCGCGCATCGATAAAGGATTAGATGTTATCGTCGGTGTGAACAAATATAAATTAAAACATGAGGACCAGGTTGATATCCTGGAAATCGATAACGAAAAAGTGCGCAGCTCGCAGTTAAAAAAACTCGATCACCTGCGCTCAAACCGCGACGACCATGCGGTTATGGATGCGCTTGAAGCGTTGACAGAATACGCCCGCACCGGAAAAGGAAATGCACTTGAACTTGCGGTTAAAGCGGCCCGAGTGAGAGCAAGTGTCGGAGAAATCACTTACGCTCTGGAAAAAGTATGGGGCAGATACAATGCCAATAACCAAACTGTCTCCGGAGTTTACGGCCAGTCTTTTGAACACGACGAGGGATGGAAAATGATTCAGGATCAAATTAAATCTTTTATTAGCAAGCACGGCAGAAGACCTAGAATGTTAGTGGCAAAGATGGGCCAGGACGGTCACGACCGCGGCGCCAAAGTCATCGCTACATCGTTTGCCGACTTAGGATTTGATATCGACCTCGCTCCGTTATTTTCAACTCCAAAAGAGATCGCCAAACAGGCGGTGGAAAATGATGTTCATGTAGTGGGGGTTTCCTCTCAAGCGGCCGGGCATAAAACACTTATCCCTGAACTTATCAGCGAGCTCGCTTTATTAGACGCCAGCGACATCATCGTTGTCTGTGGTGGAGTTATTCCTAAGCAGGATTATGATTTCTTATTCAAGGCCGGAGTCAAAGGAGTCTTCGGACCCGGAACTCCGATTTCAACTTCCGCACTTGAAGTTTTAAAAGCTGTTGAGGAAAATCTGAAATGATTGATTTAGAAAAGCTTAGAGCAGGCGATCTCAGAACTCTTTCAAAAGCAATCACTCTCATCGAGTCTTCTAAAAACGAAGATCAGGTGAAAGCGCAGGAGCTTTTAAAGAACATTCTGCCTTACACCGGCAAAAGCTTTCGCCTGGGAATCACCGGTTCCCCAGGAGTTGGTAAATCCACTTTCATCGAAAATTTCGGGCAACACTTAATCGCTAAAGGCCACAAGATCGCTGTTTTGGCCATTGATCCAAGTTCCCCGACATCAGGAGGGAGTATTCTCGGTGATAAAACCAGAATGGAGAAACTCGCGACTGAAAAAAATGCCTTCATCAGACCCACACCAACCAGCGGAACACTTGGTGGTGTCGCTCAGAAAACACGTGAGACGATTCTTTTGTGTGAAGCTGCTGGTTTTGATTTCATTGTTATTGAAACAGTCGGTGTCGGCCAGTCTGAATACGAAGTGGCCAATATGGTGGATTTTTTCCTGTTGATGATACTCCCAAGCGGGGGGATGAACTTCAAGGAATTAAAAAAGGCATTCTTGAACTCGCCGACTCCATCATCATCAACAAGGCCGATGGTGATAATGCAAGATTGGCCACTCAAACTCAGGCCCAATACAAATCGGCGCTGCAAATCACGGCGAATTCATCCTTTTGGAAAACCGAAGTTCTCACCAACTCGTCTTTAAAAAGCGACAGCTGGGAAGGCCTCTACGATATGCTGGGGAACTTTAAAAAGCTCTCTGAGCAAAACCTGCAGTGGGAAACGAAGAGACAAAAGCAGAACCTTGATTGGTTTGATAATCTGATCAAAGAGCTTATTCTGGCCAAAATTCACGCTGACCAAAAAACCAATAAGCGCTATGCCGATTTAACTGAGCAAATTAAAAACAAAAAGACGACTTCAATTGAAGCCGCTCACGAGATCGCAAAAACTCTCTCGGGCCATTAATTTGCTTTGGTGATTAGTTCGTACAATTCCGGAATCTGCTCTTCTAGAGTGACACCCTTGATTGCATCCATATTTCCGTTGATTCTCATAAACGTTGAGAGCTGATGTGCCGTCGGCTTCTGGTTCATAAAATTAATGACGTGATGGATGTTTTCCGCCAGGTACTTGTAGTGCTCAGGCAGGTCATTTTTAAGCACGTGGTAGTACTCTTCCAGGCGTTTAGTGGCCACAAGCTTCGCCTCATCAGGCAATGTGCTGGTCTGCAGATAGTTTGGAATGTGTAGGTTTACCAAGTTTAAACCAGGAACCACGACTTTAAATTTCTTTAAATATTCATACAGATTCGGCAAATCCAGAACGTTATATATTTGGACTGTCGATGAAAGAAGGATTTCTTTAATACGGTACTTTTCTGCGTTTTGATCAAGGTAAGTTAGATTGCGATCAATCACATCCCACTTGGTAGGGTGTCTGACATACTCGTTAACCTTTCCGAATCCGTCGACACTACAAAGAAGTTTTACACCCTTAAAATACTTCCAAAGCTCCAGAACATTTTCCGGTAGTTTGGTTAAATTAGTATTGTATGTCAGGTCGATATTCTGAGCATAGTTTTTATCAATGCAGTATTTAAGCATCCTGCTCATTTGTGGAGTGATTAGTGGTTCCCCTCCCGCAAAATGCAAGTGCTGACAGTCTTTTAGTTTTTCCTGAAACTCTTCAAAAAGATAATCTTTCTCAATCCAATTATAATTCTCAAGTTCTACCCTGCGTCTCTCGTCCATTTTCTCGTCATCTGGCTTCACCGCATTCCAGTCCTTCAACCATGCCGAAGAAGAGTGCGGTCCGCACATACGGCATTGCAAATTGCATAAATTTCCAAGCCTGTAATCAATAGATCTGTATTTAACTTGAGGAATGCTTCCATCAGGGCCAGTGCTGGCCTTCGCCTCTGCAACAACTTCCTGGTAGTTCTTATTTTCAATCTCTCTGCGGCTGACTCCGTCTGACAACTCACTGACAAGACAGCGGGTGCAAACCTTATTCCATCTATTTTCCATCATGTCTTTGCGAAGATCTTTCATGAATTTAGAATTCATGATCTCTTCCTGCGATGGCCTGTTTTTAATATTAAACGCCTTGCCTTCATCGTCAGTAATCGCAAGATGATGCTCTTCACTGGTGCAGCATACTTGATAATTACCGTTGCTGTTCACAAAGCTATGAATCCAGGGAAGGATACAAAATGAATCTCTATCTTTTGGTTTGTCTGTCATGACATGAGCACCTTAAAAATTCTTATATTTTAATGATTAACTATCAGGCGCATTTAGGCTAGTCTTTTAGATATAGGTAGGAGAAAAATTGGAAATAGATGAGAAAAAACTTTTAGAGTCAAAGACTTTTTGTCTGGTTCCATGGGTGCATCTTCATGTTATGCCAGATAGCTCGGTTATTCCCTGCTGTGTTTCTCCCTATGATGATCTTTACGGAGAAGGCACCACTCAAAGTCTAAAAGAGATTTGGAACTCCGAAAAATATAAGCAACTCCGCAAAAATATGCTCTCGGACACTCCATCTCCGGGCTGTCAAAGATGCTACATTGTTGAGAGCTCTGGCTTTGAAAGCATGAGGACTTCCATCAACGAACGCTTTCTTCCATGTATGTCAAAAGTTAAAGAAACCGAGAAAGATGGTACATTTCAACCCAATGGCCCAGAGCTTGAGTATATCGACATACGCTTTAGTAACCTTTGCAATTTTAAATGCCGCGGCTGCAGCCCGGTTTTAAGTAGCTCCTGGTACGACGATCATCAACAGCTCTTTAATTACAAATCGAAAGAACCGAAAGTCAAAAGTGTTTCCGTTCAATCCCCCCAATTCTGGGAAGAGTTGAAGGCTTCAATTCCAAAGGCCCAGGAAATTTATTTCGGTGGTGGCGAGCCTCTGATCACCAAAGAACATTTTGAGGTGTTGAAATTGCTTGAGCAGTTGGAGAAATTCGACATCAGGCTCTCTTACAATACCAACCTTGCCCAACTTAATTATGCTCAACAAAACCTGGCAGAAATTTGGTCTAAATTTTCTTTTGTGAAAGTAGGCATCAGTATCGATGATCAGGGAAACAGGGCCGAGTATTTCAGACATGGGACAAAGTGGAAAGTGATTGAAGAGAACCTACAGAAACTCATCACTCATCACCCGACAGTCCAAAGATATGTGAACTGCACTGTTAACATAATGAATGTGCTCTACCTGCCGGAACTCTTCACCCGACTGGTAACAACCAAAGTAATCGACGTTTCAAATTTCAATATCAATCTCCTGCTTGATCCTGAAGAGTATTCAATTCAGGTTCTGCCTGCGCATCTTAAAAAGCTTGTACGAGACAAGCTTGCAGCTTTTAGAGATGACCTTGCAGCTCAGGGAGATCGTCTGCAAAAAGCGGCAAACGACTTTACCAACATTCTGTCTTTTTTGGATGAACAGGACCAGTCACACTTGCTTCCAGTATTTAAAGACCATACGCTTAAACTTGATAAATTAAGAAATGAGAATTTTGCCGCCACATTTCCAGAACTGCGTGAACTCGTCGAGTAAGCATGATTTTTCGCAATAGGGTTTTATTCATTCTTTTCAAAATTCTTGGTAAAGTACGTGTCATTGATGTTTTGGTTATATTCATTTACCGCTACGTACTCTTTCCTTTAGTTAAGGCCTATCTTCACCTGTCTCACACTGAACTTTTAAAAGTTGAATACCGCCATTCTGTAAATTCATTTCAGAACTTCAACGCTTTTATGTCAGACCTCGATATCACCTTAATCATTAAGGACGACACCGACCCTCAGCCCATCCTCAAGACCTACCTGGCCCTAAAGAAGTACTTTATTATGCTGGATTACCCTGAAATATATTACCAAAAAGAGCGTCTTATACTTGATTCATTCAAGCTGGATGGAAGCCTTAGACTGGTTGAGCTCTGTTGGAATATAAGGAAAATCAATTGGAATTTGAGCGCCTTAAAGGCTGAAGTCGATGAGTTTAATATCATCAAGAAGAAAAGAAGCATTTCCATTAGTTTTAAGAAGATTCTTCAGTCACCTGGTTTCAATCACAGTAACATTTTTAATATCGAAGAAATTAAATACATCAACGAATTCATTCCATCAGACTCTTCGGAAAAAAGCATTTGCCATTACTCCTGGTTTTTAGAAACTACCAAGTCAGAGAGCATAAAAATCCTGGTTTCCGCTAAGCAGTTCCCTTTCTTTAATTCACTTATGCCCGGAGAGATCATTTCCGAAGACATCGCAGCCAGCGTCTCTAAAGCCTACTTACAAACTAAGGCTTCTTTGGAATTCCATGAACTCTACTTGAGTAAAAGCTCCGTACGTCTTAAAATCGCAATAGGGCATGACCCGGCCCCTGTTCTGGTTTGGATCAAATTCCTTGAGAGAAAGCTTGGGTTGACCACCTAGAGATCTACTGAATTAATCGGCCAAGAGATACGAAAAAGTTACTCTACATTTATAAAACTTTCGTGATAACGTATTTACTTGAAATGAAAAAATCCCTTAGGCCAGCTTGATGGTCTCAAGTTCAATTTTTGGCCATGGAGAATGAATGAAACTTTGCCCATATCCATTCAGCAGACTTCAAACCAGTAATTATGCAGATCGATTTGATAAACTCAGAGGGACTTTCCTTCCCTGTGTCCCATCGTGGTTCAAGAAGGAATATTTTGATATCGAGTCTGAAGAGAACCTGGACGATATCTGGAATGGAAAACAGGCGCAAGAACTTCGCAAGAGAATGTATGAAGGTGACTTCTCTTTCTGTGACAGGTCGGCCTGTCAGATCCCTCTCTACACAATTGAGGAGTTGGCCGACAGAAGAATCGTTTTTGCGGAAACTCCGGTTCCAGAAGAAAACATCGAAGCGATCAAAAATAAAAACCCAATTATGCCAAGCGGCCCAAGTTCACTTTATCTCACTTCGGATTTTGCCTGCAATTTAAAATGCCCTATATGCCGCTCGGAAGTCATTCCCAACTCTACCCCGACACCATCGGCACTGGAAGAATATGATTACGTTCACCGCGCGAAAGAATCACTGGAAGTCATTAAGATGGCTAACGGTGGCGAGGTGTTTTACAGTACTCTCCAGAGAAAACTACTAAAGAGTTTTAACAGCACAGACTTTCCAAAACTAAGAAGAGTTCACATCGTTTCAAACGGAACTCTCTTTAATAAAAAGGCCTTCAAAGACCTGGCCCCTGGAACTCATTACATCAAGGACGTGAACATCTCCCTTGATGCCGGAACTAAAGAAGTTTACGAAAAAGTTCGCGGACCCTACTGGGAGCAGGTCGTGGAAAATGTTCACTGGTTAGGTGAATTAAGAAAAGAAGGACAACTCGATTATTATTCTTTTCACATTATCATCACAAAAGATAACTACCGCGACATCCCTCAAATGATTGAACTGGCCAATAAATGTAACGTCGACAGAGTCCTCATTCAGCCTTATCTAAAAGGTGAAGGGCAAGGTTATAAAAATTACGAAGAACAGGCCATTCATCTCACTTCACACCCTGAATACCGAGATTTCATCGAACTCTTAAGTAAATATAAAGACGAGCCTGTGCTCTACACCTATATCGACCTTCCAGGATTTGATTCAAAAATTTCCAAAGATGTTGATAATCAAAAGGCCTTCGTATGTTACCTCCGCGCCGATGAGTTTTTAAAACTAAACCAACTAGAGACTGCTCTGGAATATGTAAACGATTCTATCGCCTTGAACCCCAGAGAGTACGCCTATTATAAACTGTGGGAAATTCTCAAGGCCCAAGGCAAACCAGAAGAAGCAGAAAAGGCCTTCCAAATAGCCGAGCGCATGAGAATTGAGATGGAAAAAAAATGACAAACAAAGCACTTCCGGCAGTCTCTGAGAAAACTTTTTGTCTCTCTCCATGGAATCAAATCCATGTGACTCCAATCGGGGTAGTAAAACCTTGCTGTATTTTTGATGGTGGATTAAAAGACGAAAACAAAAAAGTCATTCGTATCAATGACGACAGAGTGGAGAACATCTGGAATAGCTCTGCCTTTAGAGAGCTTCGCTTAAAAATGCTCAGTGGTGTTCAGGTTCCAGAATGCAAAAAATGCTACGAGGAAGAAAAGGTCTCTAATAGCTCTGATCGCATCAGGTCGCTAAAGATTGACGATCGTATGATGGACACTATCACCCATTCGCTTACTGAAGGGTATGTGCCGCTTCTGCCTCATGTTTTAAATCTTAAAATCGGAAACAAATGCAACCTCAAGTGCAGGATGTGTCAGCCACTTGATAGCGCCATGGTAGACACTGATTTCTCACAGATCTCACAGACCAAACCAAACTTTAGAAGTTTCGATAACGCCAATGCTTTTGATTATAACTATGAGGATCTTCCTATAGAAATCGCGGGTAACTGGATTAACGAGCCGATCGCTCAGGAGAATATGCTGAAGCTTCTGGCAAACACTGTACATCTTTCCCTAGCGGGAGGAGAGATCGCCTTCACCCAGGAAGCTATCGACGTCCTTAAATTCTGTGTCGATAAAGACCTGGCAAAAAATATTGAAGTCGCTATGTCGAGCAACCTAACCAGAATGGACGATGCTCTCATTGAACTTATGTCTCGTTTTAAATGTTTCAGAGTCGTCGCGAGTATTGATGGCGTTGAAAATGCTGCTGAATATATCCGCTACCCTTCAAAATGGAACATCATTAAAAAAAACCTGGTTAAACTGATCGGCGCACCTGAGAACGTTATCCCTGTCATCGCGCCTACAATTCAGATCTATAACATACTCAATATTGTTCCTGTCCTCGATTTGATTGAAGAATTAAATTGCCCGAAGTGGGCAATTGGTCACAACCCTCCGGCACATCTCACTGTTTTATTTGATCCACAACATTTAAGCATCCGCCATCTGCCGAAAAATATTAAGGAAGCCGCTTTGGCAAAATTGCTGGAATTTAAACAGCGCTCAAAGCTTCTCAAAACAAGTCAAAACTATCAGGATCAATTTGATCTTTTGATTGAAACTCTAAAGCAGGATGATTTTGTCTCAGATAACGGCCCCTCATCTAAGGATTATTTAGCGTATTTCATGCAATACACTTTGGATTTGGATGAACAGCGCGGCCAGCGCTTTCAGGACTATCTTCCAGAGTTATACGAGATGCTAAAGCAAGAAAACATTACCCCTCGCTACCCTAACAATAACCCGCAAAATTACACTTATTACAGATACAGAGACACCGGATTTCGTCTTCTAGGCGAAGGCAAGGCCCAGGCAGCACTTGAAATGTTCCAAAGGGCCTACGATATGTACACAAAAGATGTAGATTTGTTATTTTCTATGAGCATGGCCTTAAATCAAGTCAATGAATCAGACAAGGCGCTCGCCCTCTGCAAAGATATTGAGATGATTGATCCTAAACACTTCCATAACCTAACCGAGCTCGGAAATCATTACATGAACAAAAATGAGCATCAGAAGGCCATCGATTACTTCACTCTGGCCATTAGATATGCTGGCGAGAACTCTAAAGACTACGCCAACGAAAAGATCCAATTCTGTAAAAATGAAATAAAAAAAGGCCTCTAAAAGAGGCCTTTTTATTGAGGAAATTTTCTAAAAAATTACTGAGCATCCACTTCAATCATTAAAACACCGTTGTCAAGCGCATCGCCTGCTTTAACATGGATCGCTTTAACCACTCCATCAGTTCCACACTTAATCTCGTTCTCCATCTTCATGGCCTCAAGAATTAAAAGTGTCTGACCTTTAGAAACCTTGTCACCAACTTTACAGTTGATCTTAACAACCTTTCCTGGCATTTGAGTAAAGAGTCCACCTTCATCTCCACCACCTAAAGAAGATGGCTTATAACCGCGGTAAAGTTTAAACACTCTATCTACGTTTAACATGATCCCCGGTGAGTCCTGACGAGCAAGCTTATTCCACTTAATCCCATCAGTTGAAGCAAAGTACTGGTCAGCAAGCTTTCTCACAAAGACTCTCTCTTTGTTTACTTCTTTCTGATCCTTGATTGTTCTGAATTCAAACTCCACCATCTCAGCTGAGTGAGCGATAGTTTTCGTCAGATCGATGATGTATTCGTTTTTATCGTTATCAATTAAATACGTTCTCATTATAACCCCATTCTTCTTGCTTCAATTCCCGCAATCTGCTTATAGATGTGCGTGAAGTTCATGTCAGTTTTAACCAGGTCCTGAGGTTTTTCAGTACTGATGAAGTTGGTTGAATACTTACCTTTAATGAAAACTTCGTTTCTCATGATGACTTTATGAAGAGGAATGTTGGTTTTTAATCCTTCGATTAAAAGACCATCAAGGGCCGCTTTCATTTTTCTGATAGCCACTTCTCTTAGAATTCCTTTAACAACCAGCTTTCCTACCATTGGGTCGAAATCCGGAGTTACTTGTAATCCTTTATAAAGGCAGTTATCGAAACGAGTTCCTTGCGGGAAATTCGTCTCACACCCAGTTACAGTTCCTGGAGCTGGAAGCATTGTGATCGGGTCTTCAGCACAGATACGGCATTCAATCGCGTGACCTGTTCTCTTGATCCATTCCTGAGAAGGAATTCCAAGATCTTCACCGAAAGCAGATTGGATCATACAAACGATCAAATCGATTCCTGTGATTTCCTCTGTGATCGGGTGCTCTACCTGAATACGAGTGTTCATTTCAAGGAAGTAAAACTCTCTGTCTTCTCCCATGATTAATTCTACTGTTCCTGCCGAGTCATACTTGATGGCCTTAGCAAGGTTAACAGCAGAGTTACAAACTCTCTGACGAAGTTCTTCATCATCACCGATGAATGGAGAAGGGGCCTCTTCTACGATTTTCTGATGACGACGTTGAATCGAGCACTCTCTTTCGAAGAAGTGGAAAACGTTTCCTTTTCTATCAGCTAAAATCTGAACTTCAATGTGGTGAGGGTTCACGATGTATTTTTCAACAAGTAAATCACCATTCTTGAAAGCAGCTGCAGCTTCTCTTCCTACCGCTTCGAAGTTTGCACGAACATCAGCTTCGTTGTGACAAACACGCATACCGCGTCCACCACCACCAGCTACTGCTTTAAGCAGGATAGGATACTTAATCTGGTTTCCGATTTTAATCGCTTCTTCAATCGATTTTACCGGGCCAGTTGATCCCGGAACGACCGGCATACCAACTTTCTGGGCAAATTCTTTTGAAACAGCTTTATCACCCATAACTCTTACAGCTTCAGGGTGCGGTCCAATCCATACGATTCCGTTATCAACTAGCGCCTGAGAAAACTCAGTGTTCTCTGAAAGGAATCCGTATCCTGGGTGGACACCATCGATTTTATACTTTTTACAAACATCAAGAATGTTTGGAATGTTAAGGTATGTTTCCGCGTTCGTCGAACCTGGAAGTCTTACCCACTCATCACACATTTCAAGGTGTTTTGCCTGGACTTCATTATCAGTCCAGACACCAACAGCAGTATGACCTAGCTCACGACACGCTTTCGCGATACGAGAGGCGATCTCTCCACGGTTAATGATAAGAATTCTTTTTTGTGATGAAGTCGTCTTTGTTGTACTTTGGCTCATAGTTGGATGTTCCCGTGTTTACGTCTAGGTTTTTCCTGTTTCTTATTTTTAAGAGCAACAAGATATTCATAAACTCTCTTACGAGTCTCTTCCGGAAGAATAATCGCATCCATAAATCCAAGCTCCGCAGCTCTATATGGATTTGCGAATTTCTCTTCGTAGTCAGCGATCAATTGTGCTTTTTTATCGTCGAACGCTTTTCCTGTTAATCCTTCCATATCTGCACGGTTAATAATGTTAACCGCACCTTCAGCTCCCATAACCGCGATTTCTGCAGTTGGGTAAGCAAGGTTGACGTCAGTCTTAATGTGCTTTGACGCCATAACCAGGTATGCACCACCGTAAGATTTACGAGTGATGATAGAGATGAGAGGAACAGTTGCTTCCGAGTAAGCGTAAAGAAGTTTTGATCCGTGTTTAATAATCCCACCGTACTCTTGGTTTGTCCCAGGAAGGAATCCCGGTACGTCTACAAGGGTAAGGATTGGAATATCAAAAGCGTCACAGAATCTTACGAATCTCGCAGCTTTTTCAGAAGAAGCGATATCTAAAACCCCTGCTAAAACAGCTGGCTGGTTAGCAACGATTCCGATTTTAATTCCACCAACTGAAGCAAACCCAACAATGATGTTTTTAGCGTAGTCTTTATGAACTTCTAAGAACTGAGCATCATCAACAACATCAAAGATAATCTCTTTCATGTCGTATGGTTTTTTCGGGTTAGCTGGAACTGTTTCTTTGATTTTTACGTTGTCGCGATAGATTGTATCCGACGTGTATTTAGGAGTTGGCTTCGTAAAGTTTGCGTGAGGAATATATGAAAGAAGTTCGCGAACTCTTTCAAAACACTCGTCTTCAGAAGCAACCTTAAACTGAGCCACACCAGACTTCTCAGCGTGCGTTCCCGCTCCACCAAGCTGGTCTTTTGTCACTTCTTCGTGAGTTACAGTCTTGATAACATCCGGACCTGTAACGAACATATAAGATGTCTTATCAACCATGAAAATGAAATCTGTTAGAGCAGGAGAATAAACCGCTCCACCAGCACATGGTCCAAGAATCAATGAAATTTGAGGAATGACTCCAGAACACTTTACGTTTCTGTAGAAAATCTCTCCATATCCCGCCAGTCCTTCAACACCTTCTTGAATACGAGCTCCACCTGAATCATTCATCCCAATAATTGGAATTCTGTTTTCAAGAGCGAAATCCATAATCTTGCAGATTTTCTTTGCATGAGCGGCCCCAAGAGAACCACCAAAACAAGTAAAGTCCTGAGAATATAATGCAACCTTCTGACCGTTGATTGTCGCTACACCAGTTACAACACCATCACCAAGAAAAGACTCTCCTTTTCCCATTGCCGCTTGTTTACTGATAACAAAACGATCGAATTCTAAAAATGAATTTGGATCAACTAGACGCTCAATACGCTCTCTAGCTGTAAACTTTCCTTGTTCATGTTGTTTTTTGATACGAGCTTCACCACCGCCCACTTCAGACTCTTGTCTGAGTTTCAACAATAGCTCACGCTTCCCTTCCAGGGTCTGGGTTTGAGACATAAAAAAACCTCCTAAAGAAGGAGGCATTTTATACCTTGATTCTTTAGGAGGCTACTTATAGTGCGTCAATCCAATTCTTTTTTTGCAGCCTCTTAATAGCAAAGCAGCACAAAAGAGAAGTTCTTATTTTATTTAGTCATTCCCTTGATAATAATACAAATGCATCAGCATCATTTCTCCTGTAGCAGCATCCTCTCCCCACTTCACCGTTGCGTCATGATCAATCTGGGCCGGGTTCCCCTTAGAGTTGTCGTACTCTAATTCAGTTATCACATAAGAATCTTTCTTGATTTTGATCGGTTCAACTAAATCGTAGGTTCTGCGATTTTTAAAAAGGTAGCGCGAGTTAAATATTAATTTTGGCTCAACCCCTGGGGACTCTTCTAAATAAACTCTCGCATGGCTTCCTCGCAAATGCATATGCGCTGCCATCCTGAAGAGAGTAACATTTCTATCAAATCGGATTCTCTTTATAGATTTATATGCGTCTTCATTTGGCGGTATTCTTAAATCTTGGTCTGATGCTCGCGATGTGTAAAAAATCTCTTTCATCTTTTCTTGTTTTGAGTATTTTTTCATCACTACTTTCATTAAGGCCTCTTCATCTTTGCCCGTTTTTGCAAAGTGAGTCTCAAGATAAATCCTTGCTCCTTTAGGAATACGATAGGCCTTATCTTCATAATTGCTGGCGATAACTCCATTCTGATTTGATAAATTAATAATCCCGTGAACTTTTTTTAGTACAGAGTAAGGCAAGAACTCGCTTCTTACGACATCCAGCTCTGGAATATCTTCTTTGGCGATGATGAGTTGAATATGCTGAACAATATTTTCACCAGACAGTTTTGACTGCATCGTAATTTGGTTAACCCAAAAATCATCTCCATCGTTTACATCAACTAATTCATAATGCCAGTTCACCAGGCCATCTGCTTTTAACTTCACAGGTTTTTTGATTTCTAGTGAATAGTTAAAATCTCCAATCCTATCTTTATCTAAGAGACTTATTCCGAAATTCCCTTGGTCTCTCTTTACGTAATCTTTCGGGTCTCCTTCCTTCATTCCTGACTCTATCCATGAATACACTTCCTCTTTATCTTCTCTCGTCAGAAAACTCTGATTTTTCACATGAATAGCAGGATCCACCTCCCAAGGTGGCATTAATTCCGTCTGAATAACTTCCTTTATCATTGCAGACCAATTTTTTGCATCAGAGTATGTGAAGAAATTTGTTGGAGGCGTCTGCATCACCTGGTGACAACTAGCGCACTTTTGTTCCAACAGTGGCCTTATGTTTTTATGATAAGTCACTTCTAGCCTGGGTCTCAGTACCAAAGCACATCCCAAAGATCGGACGTACGGATTCTTAATCTTTTTATTACTCATGGCCGCATTCAACGCATTTTTAAGATGCTCTTTTGAGGCTTTCGTTTTTTCGGTTCCATAAGACTGCTTATCATCAACTGGTCCACGATAAATAATTTTAAAATTTCTCTTTGTATCAAGAACAATGGCTTCTCCAGTACGGTTCACTTTTAAATGTTTAGTGATCTCTTGGGTTTCATCTAAAAGCACTGGGAATGGTAAGGAGTATTTTTTTATCTCTTCATTTATCATCTCTCTGGTGTCTTGAAGAGCTGGATCAAGGTAATAAAAATCCACATCCGTTTTTTTATAACGTTTTTTGAGCTCATTTAATGCTGGTATATTTTTTCGAGCAATGGGGCAACCAATGCAATAAGAGTAAAGTACAACAAAGCGGGAATTTATTTTTCTGGTTAGCTGATGGAGTTTTCCGGTTTGATCCATTAATGCAAAATCATTCACATTAAAAAAGAGTTTGGCGGTATCTTCATCAAGCGCAAAGGCCCGCATTGAAAAAGACAGTAATATTGTAATGAGAACAATAAATGTAGATTTAATCATGAGAACATTATACTCGCCTAAGCTCAAATTACATAATTTGATTCATAGACGAGTATAAAGGTTTATTTTTAAGCGGCCTTAACTCGTTTATCAAGTCCATATTTATCAACTTTCATAATTAAGCTGGCTCTCGAGATATCAAGCTCTTTAGCTAATTTAGATTTGTTGAAATTGCAGCGCTTCAATCCCTCTCTAATCATCATGATCTCTAATTGCTCAAGGGCGTCTCTTAGAGTTCCTTCAGTATTAACACCTTTAAACGCTGGCTCTGCCGAAGCTCCCCATTCGCTGATTCTTGGTGAAAGATTTGATGCATCGATCATCTTTTCATCACCTGCTAGAACAACTAGTCTTTCAACTTCGTTCTCAAGTTCACGAACGTTACCTGGCCATGGATAATCCAGCATTTTTTCCATGCATTTTTTAGCAAAAGTCTTCAGTGCTTTTCCAGACTCATCACATCTCTTCTTCAGGAAATAATCCATCAAGACAGGGATGTCATCATGGCGCTCACGAAGTGGTGGTAGAGCAACGTTGATAACGTTTATTCTGTAATATAAGTCTTCTCTGAACTCACCTTTTGCCATCATTTCTTTTAAATTCTTATTCGTTGCTGCCACAATTCTCACGTCAACTTTCTTAGGCGCTGTCGCTCCCACTGGAAGATAAGTCCCTTCTTGAAGCACGCGAAGCAATTTTACCTGCATAGACAGAGTTGTATCCCCGATTTCATCCAGGAACAACGTACCGCCGTTGGCCGTTTCAAATAGACCTTTTTTATCTTTAACCGCTCCAGTAAATGATCCTTTCACGTGACCGAATAATTCCGAATCAAGAAGGTTGTCGTTAAACGCTGAGCAGTTAACTGCCAAGAACATCTTATCTTTTCTTGGCGAGTAGAAGTGAATTGCTTTCGCTACAAGTTCTTTACCTGTTCCGTTCTCACCATTGATAAGAACCGAAGACTCTGAGTTAGAGATCTTCTCAAGAAGAGAATAAATCGCCTGCATCTTTTTCGATTTACCAATCATTGCGTGGTATCTGTATTTTTCACCCACCTCTGATGATAGAGCATGAATTTGGTCTTCGCGCTTAGTGATCTCATCGTGGAAAGAAACCATTTCTTCCGCTACTAGTGATGTAAGCTCTTTTACGTATTCAAGTTCGCGTGGCCACATTTTTTTTATTTTCTCACAAGCAACCGCAGCGTCACTAGGAGTAGTTCCACATTCAATCATTTGGGCCTTTAACATTTCAACATCAGCACTTGTTGCAGTATCAAGTACGAATGGATAAACGAAAACTGCTCCAGCGAATTCCCCGTCAACTTTAACCGGGAACGCTACACCTTTAACGTGTTTAAAGAATGACTCATAAACAACCACTTCATTAGTTGCCGCCATTTTTTCAACCATCTTCTCAATGTCTTCCGCTAAGAAGTCATGACCGTAAGCTGATTGCATCTGCACTTTCATAAAGTGCGATTTAAATGCATATGATTTATTTGTATGGTCCGACCAAAGTTTTCCATGAGCATCTGTATAGAACATCTCAACATCAAACCATTTACCTAGAATCCCTTCTAGTTTAGAGATAACGTGAAGTTTCCCCATGTCTTGCCAATTAATCATACAACTCTCCTGCTTGAGTGTGTGCCCAAAATAATAAAGGCATCAAAGTTGTTTAACTTTTCGGCAGTTTCTAGAAAATCTTGAAGGAATTGATAAAACTTTTAACAGGACCGGATTTGCCGACCTCTTAAAAAGCCGACACTTCAGGATCTTAAGTGTCTTATAATTATAAAAATGCCCTGGAATTTTTTATGTAAACTAGTGGGTTTCGACCGCTTTTTGGTCAAGATTTTCGCCATTTAGCCAAAAATTTAGACGGGTCACATAGGACTCGGCCATCCAATCCTGGGGCCCAATGAACTTATTGATGTGCTTTCCATTGCTCGCAAAAAGAAAAGTTTCTGGCACCTTTAGTGTACCTAATTGGTCCATTACCTTATTCTCTTTATCAATCGCAAAAGTCACATTCTTTGGAATATTAGGAAAACGAGTTAGGAACTTCTTAATCTTCATCTCTTCATCGTTGACGGCCACTAGAAGAAACTTCACTCCTGCAGACTCGACCTTAGCAGCGTAAGATAAAAATTCCGGCATCTCTTTTTCACAAGGAGCACACCACGTTCCCCAAATATGAACAAATGTCCCTTTAGAAGCCGCTGTAAACTCATTAGAATTAATAATCGCATTCGAGGCAATATCCGTAACCTGAAAGCTCGGAAGCTCTTTTAAAACCGGAGCATCGATAGCACCGTCACTCTTACCGTAAAACTGCTTCCTTTCATACTGAGCATAGATAAAAGTTAAACCAAGAAGGGCTGCAATCAAGAGAACTTTGTGAAAAAAATTAAGTTTCATATGGAAAAAATAGGCAAAAAAAAGCCTCCCGTAAAGGAGGCTTT
>JBEIPI010000122.1:0-8141 GCA_040377165.1 Bacteriovorax sp. | reverse complement strand
CTTTATAATTTAAAAACCAATAGCTTTGAAGTGGAAGAGGGAAAAGAACGATGCAAAGAGCAGACCTCCCCCGCCTCTACCTTTAAGGTTCCTCTCGCACTCATTGCCTTTGATGCTCAGGTTTTGAAAGACGAAAATACTATGTTTACGTGGGATAAAAGCAAACAAATGCTGAAAGCTTGGGAATCGGATCAAACCGCAGCGTCTTGGATGAAAGAATCAGTGGTGTGGTATTCACAACGTTTAACCAAAAAAATTGGTCGAAAAAAAATGCAGAAATATATTAACCAGTTAAATTATGGAAACAGAGATTTTTCGGGCGGACTCATCAATGCTTGGCTGCCAAAAAATAAAACTAGTATTGATGGCGAAGACTCCTTAAAAATTTCGGCGCGTGAACAGATTGAATTTTTGATTCATTTCTGGAGTGATGGTTACCGTTTAAATCCAAGAGCGACGGAACTCACGAAAAAAATTATGTATATAGAAACTTCGCCTAAAGGTTTTGCTCTTCATGGGAAAACAGGATCCGGCTTTGTTGGTCCCAATTTTGATCGCCGTCTTGGCTGGTTTGTGGCCCATATAGGAAATAAAAACCAAGAATATGTGGCGGTAGCGACCTTTACCGATAAAACGGTGGTGGAAAATGCAGGGTTTGGTGGCCGATTCGCCCGTGAAGTCATGAAAGAAATGTTAAAAGCAAAAGGACTTTGGTAGGCTAACCCTATGAGGTTAGTCCTACTTTTATCACTCATTTTTGTCACGTCTGTCCAGGCGCAGGTCTTCACTCCGAAGCAGGCACCCAAGCATCTATTTGTCTTCCTTCATGGATGCAAAATGGATGGCAAAACTTTTTTTGAGACCACCAACATCAAACCTCTGTTAGAACAAAAAAACATCGCCGCTTTTTATCCTTCGCAAAGTATTTATGCCAACATCGACCATTGTTGGAATTGGTTTTTCCCCATCAATCAAACCAGAAGTTTGAGTTTAGAAAACATCACCATCATGAGTGATGTAAAAAAGCTGCAAACCAAATTTAACATTGCTGCCGATAAAACGTTTATGATTGGACTTTCAGCAGGTGCTGCCCAAGCTTCCAATTTGATTAGTTGTTTTCCTGATATGTTTGGTGGTGTAGTTCTTCATTCGGGTTTAAGTTATCTAGCGTCCAGTGACATCTCAACTGCCAGTGACGTTCTCCTTAATGGGCCAGAACTCTCTCCTACTGAAACAGCGAGAAGAGCGATCGCGTGTGGTGGAATACTACGTAAGCCGATTAAAACGCTTCTGATTCATGGAAAAATGGATACACGGGTGAAGCCAGTGAACTTCTTTCACCTGCAAGATCACTTTGTGGCCTTTCATGATTTACTGGATGATGGAGAGATTAATCAGAGTTTCCCGAAATTGATTCAAACCAAAACAATCCAAACGCCAGGGCGTTACTCATATAAAGAAACCAAGTTCGACGATGTGATTCAGTCACTTTATATCGATGAACTAAAACATCAATGGAGTGGCGGGAAGTCCGGAATGACTTATTCCGACCCAAACGGGCCGGACATAAATCAGATTATTATACAATTGTTATTTTAAATCACCGATCTAGTGAATTCTCAGGGCCTTAATTTTCCCATTTTGAATAACTATTTCTACAGGATGAGTTTTCGAAGCTTTTTTTAGGGCCTTTTGCAAATCGTATTCATCATTATCATTTCCGATATCGATTATTTCAGCATTGGTAGTACTCGACATAAAACTTCCATTAAGAACAAGCTTACCCGCGTGGGCCTGATTTAACACTCCGTCGATAGAACGGAATTGTGACCAGTCATCTGGTTTTTGTTCAACAGTCACAACTCTTTGAACATCTAGTGCAAAGACAGAAACAGAAGCGAAAGCGACGATTCCCATAATAATTTTCTTCATTTTTTCTCCTTTTTTTCTTTGTTATTTTAAACAAAATGTTTCACGTTCTTCACACGTTAGTTTAATGTGTACCATTCTAATCGTGGGGTTTAATCCTTCGTATTTATGCGCAGTCGTCGCGCGGTTAATTAGTGTGAGTTACTTGGGGCATATGCCATAATCTTCTAATCGATCCAAAGTATCAGCAACCTCTGAGCTTGTTCTTGAATTAATTTCGACAGGAATAATAACATAATCCAAGTTTGGACTATCCTTTTTCTTCTTCCCAAGAACAATTTCTCCAGAGTATTTTAAATCAGAAAATTTTACTTGCCCTACACACTGATCGAACTTAGATTCTAGAGAAATCTCTGAAAGACTCTTAAGATGTTTGTATGTTGGGAAGTATGAATTATCCTGAGCAAAAGCTGTAGCAGAAGAAAGAGCAATTAGTCCTAGAATAATCTTTTTCATATATTCCTCGTTCAATTAAGTAATGACTAAAATTTAGGCTATAGATTGAAACTCTTTGCTATTCTATTAGCTACGATCAAGGATTAGGCGGAAAAATTGTGAAATGAAGTATGGGCCAATGGCCCATGAAAGTTTTATAGTCTGATAGTGGGAATATAGAGAATTACTGGGCGGTCCAACCTGCATCGAGTGTGAAGTTCGATCCAGTCACCTGTGCCGCTTTTTCAGAGCTCAAGAACAAACACATTTCTGTGATCGCCGACATCGGAACAAATTCTTTGATGGCGTGTTTCGCCAGAAGAACTTTTGTCACCACTTCAGATTCACTAATGCCGTGAGATTTGGCCTGGTCTTTAATCTGACCTTCGACCAGAGGAGTTTTCACGTAACCAGGACAAATGGTATTGGCGGTAATACCAAAGCTAGCGCCTTCAAGAGCAATGGTTTTCGTTAATCCCACCACTCCGTGTTTTGCCGCTATGTAAGCTGACTTATATTCGGAAGCCACTTGGCCATGCACAGAGGCGATATTGATAATGCGACCAAATTTTTGTTGTTTCATTTGGGGGAAAACTGCTTTCGTGGCATAGAAAACAGCGGAAAGGTTCAGACTCACAATACTCTCCCACTCGCTCGTAGGAAACTCTTCAATGGGAGAAACAAATTGTTTACCTGCATTGTTCACGAGCACATCCACTCCGCCCATGTGCGATTGAGCATAGGCGATCATTTCTTTAACTCCAGATTCTTGCATGAGGTTCGCGGGCGAATACCAAACGTTGCTTCCCGATTTTTTTAGATCAGCGATTAAGGAATTAGGATCTGAACACAGACCATTCACCACCACCGAGTGACCGTTTTGCAAAAAACCTTTCGCAATATCTAAACCAATGCCACTCGTACTTCCAGTAACAACCACTCTCACGTTTAAGCCTCTTCGTAAAAATTTAAATCTGCAAAAAAAGTATCTTTTAATTGAAAACAAGCAAAGATGGATAAAGCTAAAACGAAAACACCGACTGCGATAGCAGAATGAGTAATACTCATTTGCGTTTTCAGTAATGTAAACGCCAAACTCATCGGGATCACACTTGAGCGTACAAAATTTGGTGCAGATGTTGCCACTGTGGCACGAAGATTTGTTCCAAACTGTTCCGCCGCAATGGTCACAAACACTGCCCAGTAACCAGAGAAGAATCCTAGAACCAAACAGATTCCGTAGAAGGTCTCAACGGAAGCTCCTTGTCCCATCGTGAAATAAGAAGCGACGGCAACACATAAGCCGATAAGGAAAACTAAAACTGCTTTCGTTCTTGATTTAAGAAGTTGAGAAACTAAACCGCTGGCCAAATCACCAATAGTTAAACCACCATAGCAAAACATCACTGCTCGCCCGGCAGAAACCTCTCCTGTCACTCCTAAGCCTTTGGCAAGCTCAGGTGAAAGTTGAATTAAAGTTCCGACGACATACCAAATAGGTACCGCGATTAAGATAGAATAAAGTAAACGAAGGAATCGTTCTTTCTTTTTAAAAATCATAGAGAACTGTCCACGAGCATGACCATGATCTTCTTTCGCGTGTTTAAAGATGTCTGATTCAGAAGTATTAATACGTAACATGAGGAGACCTAAACCCAGCCCCCCACCAATCATATAGGTTACGCGCCAATCAAAAAATTCTCCCACAAAACCCGCTACGACTGCTCCGCTCACTCCAATGGTGGCCACAATCATGGTGCCGTACCCGCGTTTTTCTTTAGGTAAACTTTCGGCCACAAGGGTAATCCCTGCTCCTAGTTCTCCTGCCAGACCGATCCCTGAAATAATTCGGCAGATCGCATATTGAGTTACATCTTGAACAAAACCGTTCGCGATATTGGCAATTGAATAAAGAAAGATAGAACCGAAAAGAACGGACAAACGTCCTTTCTTGTCTGCCAGCACTCCCCAGAAAACTCCCCCCACCAGCATTCCGGCCATCTGCAAATTATGCAGCATCAAACCTTTGGTTACTTGATCCACCTCAGGCACACCAATGGAAGCCAATGAAGTTTTTCTCACAATGGAAAAGAGTAGAAGGTCGAAAATATCCACAAAATAGCCTAGAGCTGCCACAATCACAGCGGCACTGAGTAAGCTGGAATTTTGGGATTGGTTAGTATCGGTAATCGATTGACCGGCCATAGGGTAATCCTCTAAAAAGTGATAGGTAAAGGAAGCAGTTTATGGCCCTCAATTGGAATAGACAAGCTTTTCCCTCGGCTATTCTCTTTTTAGAGACAAAAATGGTCAAAAAACTTCAGATCTGACCTTATTTAGTCGATAAAAACTCAGTGAAAATATTGATTAATCATTTCCTCCTTTTTGTTCTCCTGCTTTCCTTAGTACCGACCAATGTATTAGGGCTTCCCTGTGACGACAATGTTTCCCCTATCCTAGACCGCGAATGGTCTGAAGTAATGCTAGAAGAATATCAAAAAAAACTCAGTGATCTTCCGCGAGAACTAGAACTGGCCCTGCAAGAAAAATTGATCCAAGAACCTCAACTAAGAACTTATCTTGGTTTGCAAAAAAAATGGGATGGTCGCGGAAAAATTTTAGGCGCAGCTTTTAAAAAATCAAAAATCTGGCGTAAGATGATTGAGAATCCCAAATTTGTTTCTGACTATACTTCGAATGTTATTTCAGGGGCAGCGACTACTGTCGTAGGACATCTGCCTTACCTTAAAGCCGACGCCATCGCGGATACTCCGCTTCTCACTGTTGATTTGCTAGCAGGCTTAATCACCGATTCAGAACTTTCTTTTGTCGCCGCTAAAAATGCGAGCTATCTGGCGGAACTACGCAAACGTGGTTTACTTGAACCGACCAAGTTTCAAAAAGTCACCGCCAAGATGAATGTTCTTATGGAAAAGTTGAAGGCCATAAGTTTCAAAAAATATCTTAAGCGTCGAAAAAAAATTGAGCTCAAAGCAGAAACATCTGCTGACGAAGTCATTAAAAAATCCAGGATTCCCGCCAAATATATTCCTGATGTGAAAAAGCATTTAAAAGGTATGTTTCAACTTTCTTACTATTTTGCAGCGGCAGGAGCGATTAATGGGATGGCCTATAAAGGGCTGCAGACCGTCTTAGGAAAAATTGGTTACCAGTTGGATGCGCCATACGAAGGTTTTAGTGTCGCTTCAGAGGCTTTCTACTTCGCGGAATTTTCCGTGCACGCTTACGCTCGCATCATCCTTACCGATAAACTGGTGGGGAAAACACGTAGTATGGTGGAAGATGTTTTCGAAGGCCTAAAGTCTCAGAACATGATTGATCCTCGCACAGGCATGCTCAGTGGCGAACGGGCCGAGTTTTTCAATACCATGAAATATTTTTTCTTAGGAGCATCGACGGTGGGAATTTATTTCGTTTCCAACTATCTGGCTGCCGATATTTATATTCGCTGGCGCCAAAATAACTTTGAGCTGGAAACACTACTTTTTCCTTATGGTGCTGAAACTGAAGAATATGAAAAAGAAGTGGATGGTGTGCTAAAAGAAGAAGGCAATATCCAAAAAGAACTGAATCAAGAAATTCAAGCTGAGTTCGAAACCAGTGAAGAATATCAATGGATGAAAGATCAACCTACCACAGAATAGTTAGTGCTTAAAACGCGCGAGCATAACCCCATCACGCACCGGTAACATCACACATTCTAAATCTTGATCTTCACGCACTTTAGCTGAAGCTGTTTTGATCGCCTCTGTAGAAGCGTCACCTTTGGCTTCTAGGACTTTCCCACTCCAAAGAACATTATCAATCATGATCACTCCATGCGGACTGAGCAATTTTTTGGCAAAATCAACGTAAAGAGGATAATTTTCTTTATCAGCATCAATAAAAATAACATCAAACTTTTTGTTTTCAGAAATAAGCGTTTTAAGTTTCTGATGAGAATCACCCACAAAAGCTTCAATCTTTTTTCCCGCAGGACTTTTATCCCAAAAGCTTTGCGCCAGCTGAGTCGTTTCCTGATTAATATCCAAGGTCAGCACTTTTCCATTTTCCGGTAAACTCTCAGCAAAGGTCAGCGCAGAATAACCAGTGTAGGTCCCAATTTCTAATACGGAAGTGGCCTTCATACTTTTTAACAAGAATTGAAAGAATGCTCCTTCTAATTCACCAATCAGCATATTGGCATGAGGGATATTGCCTCTGGTATAATCAGCCAAAGCCTTTCTGGCTTCAGATGGAGCAGAGCTAAGTTTTAAACAATAATCATCTTTCGTCATCATGAGTGAACTCTTAAAGTGTTTCTTTTAAATCTCTTTTCATCAGAGCAATCATCAAATCACTTAAGCTTGCATAAGTTTTGGAAATAGAAAACCAAACACTATTGACGAAAGCTTCTCGGGGATCTTGTTTTTCCGTTGGGCCAGTAATCCTTAAAGGGATAAAGGTTTCTGTTGAATATGCGCGATAAGGAATGGTCAATTGGTTAATTTCTTCGCTTAAATTATTTAACTTGCGAAGTGCCTTGTAACGTTTATAGGGAACCAGCACTGCCGACTGAAGCGTTAACTTGGCCCCTTCAGGTTTGGTTTTCTTTTCAATCGCATCATATGATTCAACATTCCATTCTGTCTCCACATACACTGCGATGATGGCATCTAAACCTAAGCTTTCTGCGACATCTGACAGCCAATACTTATGAAAGTCGCTTGGTTTTGAGTCGACCAAAAAAGTGGATGCGGGAGCACTTAAGACTGAAATATCTTTCATCTTTCTAGGCATCATCATACGACTCATGGTGGTTGACTTACCTTTCACTAAATACTGAACATCATCAACCCCCAACTCTTCACCTTTGCCGGCCACAGCAATATGATCAACAAAGTCACTAGTGTAAGGCTTAAACTGTTTATCATTGGCAAAAGCTTCTAAATCCACAAAGTCAATTTCTGGACGCAGACTGGCCAACTTTGTCATCCATTCTTGATATAATTTCTCTGTATAGATTTGTTTCCCTTTCGCAGTGAGATAATAATTCATTTGGGTCGAAAGCCCACCTGGAGTTCCTTGAATCACAGTTTCAAAGAACATAACGCCAATCTTTTTCAGGCTACCTTCAGGAGCAATAAATAATTTTTTATAATTATCCTTGGGATAATCGCGGTAGCTTGTCTTAATCACTTTTTCGGCCATCTCTAGTTTGGATTCGTCAGAAAATTCTTCATTTTGGTAAGCTTGAGAGCCACCCATTTTCACTTCATGACTAGAGCAAGCTGTAAGGAATAAAATAAATAGGAAAAGTTGAATCTTTTTCAAATGACGTCCTCTGATGAAATTTACCTTCAATCATAGGACAAGATATTTACAATAGAAAGTCTTCTTCAGATGAAGTTTCGCTTTCCTCTACCAGATCCCCCTTTGAAAGGGCGTAATGATCTTGATCAATTAAATCTTCCGTTTCCCAATAAACATTTTCATACTGAGTCAAAAGGGCATTTTCTTGGCGTTCCTCTTTCTCTAAATGACGAATCGTGATGATGGAAAGGATTAAAACCAGGGCCACACTGCTAAAACTCCATACTTTTAATGACCGCCACCAAGCTTTGGGAGGAGCTTTAAATTCCTGGTCAAATTTCCGCCAGAAATTCTGATCCATTTGTGCACTTGGGATAAATTCAATTTTTTTCTTTTTCATAAAACCTCCAAGTATTGGCTTACCACTTGGCAAAATTCTTTTTTAGCTCGTTTAAGTAAAGACT
>JBEIPI010000047.1:0-23976 GCA_040377165.1 Bacteriovorax sp. | reverse complement strand
CTTTCAATTTAAAGACCTGGGTCTCGCCAATTTTTTGAAAAAGCTCCATCGGGATTGAAAGCTGGCACTCGCCAACAATATCGCCCCATGAGTTTCTATGGCCTCTACATTCCAGATCAAAATTGTCTTCCATTATGAGTTTGGTCTGCTCAGTGCCTTTAAGGATTTTCCAGAACTCGCCGGCCTCAAATGGAGGGATAAGGCCTTCATCGACAATTGAAATCGACAGGACATTTGTATCTTTTATCAGGGTGGCGGAGAATCCGGCCTTGAGTTCAGAAGAGAAAATGGTGAATAAAAAGAGAACAAGTAACTGAATTGAATTTCTCATTTGCGCCTTCGCTTCCATGTGAGTTTGTATTCATCAAATCCATGATAATACATTTTCTACTTCGTGATCCAAAAAAAAGCTCCCCGAAGGGAGCTTTAAGTTTTTTTAATGTAATTGAACGGAAACGGCCTTAGAAACTCCAGGTTCCTGCATTGTAACACCATACAGTGTATCGTTGAGCTCCATAGTCTTCTTATTGTGCGTAATAAGAATGAACTGAGAGTCGCTACTCATCTCTCTTAGAAGCTCGTTAAAGCGTCCAACGTTCGCATCATCAAGAGGAGCATCAACCTCATCCAGAAGACAGAACGGAGATGGTTTAACCAGGAAGATTGAGAAAATTAAGCTTACTGCCGTCATGGCCTTCCCACCACCCGACATAAGGTTAATGTTCTGCATTTTCTTACCAGGAGGCTGGGCCACAATCTCGATACCGCACTCGGCATCATTAATATCCCCGACGATTCTCAGGTCTGCAGACCCACCACCAAAGATGATTGGGAATACTTTCTGGAAGCGTACATTTACTTCATCATAAGCTGCCTGGAAACGTGCCTTAGACTTCTCGTCAATGTGGGCAATGGCTTTTTGCAGGTCTTCAAGCGACGACTTGAGCTCCGTTTCCTGAATTTTTAAGAAGTCTGCACGAAGCTTCTGGCGGTCGTAATCTTCGATTGCCTGCCAGTTGATATCGCCTAAGCGGCCAAACTCTTGTTTGTAGTTTTTAAGTTTGTCTGAACATTCCTTAAGATCCTGACCATAACGACGTACGAATTCGAATTCTTTTTTATCGATTTCTTTAAGTCCTTCCTCAGTCTCCATCCAGAACATTGAATTAACATCTTTAAGATCAGTATAATCACTTTCCTCGTATGAAAGGAATTTTCCAAGCACATCGCGAAGATCGATCTGGTATTTCTCAAAGATGTTTCTGACGTTTTGCTCTTCTTCAATGATATATTGAGAAAGTTTAACTTCAAACTCAGTGATCTCTCTCTGATTTTTATTCACTTTAGACGAGATCTCTTTTACTTCATCTTCTCTGTCTTTCATTGAAAGAAGAAGTTGCCCCAGGCTGTCCTTAAGCAGGTTAAGAACATCTTCTTTGTCAGATAGAACTGTAGAGGTCTCTTTGTTTGAAGCTTCAAGGTTTTCAAGCTCAGTGATGATCTGGTCAATTTCAGTATTGTAAGTTTCAACTAAAGTCTTGTTTGACTCTAAACGCTGGTTTAAGCGCTCGATCTGGCCGTTTAAATCTTCAATCTGAGAGTTTAAGCTCTTCAGTGTCGACTCAAATGAGCGGGCCTCAACTTGCTTTTGAAGTAGAGCTGATCTCTCTTCTTCGAAAGTAGATTTTTGCATTTCTACTTCTTCCTGAAGTTCTTCAAAGCGAGCATTCTTTTCGGCCAATGTAGAGTGGAACTCTTCTTTCTTGCGTGAAAGTTTCTCTTCAGATTCGATCATATCGAGACGAGATTTTGAAATCTCATTCTTTCTATTCTTTAAAATTTCAAGACGAGTAAATCCTGATTCAAAGCTTGCAAGTTTTGCGTCCAACGCTGATTTTTTCGCCGCAAATTGAGCGCGGGCCTCAGCTGCCTGGTCACGAAGAGAGTCAAATTCTGATTTTCTGATCTCAAGAGCAGCTCTATCTTCAGAAGCTTTAAGTTCCAGAACAGACACTTCTTCCTGAAGATTGGTCACGATAACTCTTAGTTCCGCGATCGTATTGTTTCTTGCCACAAACCCTTGTGCTTCATCTGACCCTGTTTGGATTGAAATCAGCTTTGCTCCTTGAAGGTTGGCCAGCTTTCTCTCTCCATTGGTGTCTGTAATTGCCTTAAAGCGGATTTCAGCCGACAGTGAGTTCATCGCGTCTGTTGGAAGAGAGCTTGCGATAAAGTATCCATCAAGAAATGATGACATTTTATTTTTAAGCGCTTCATCCATTTCCAGAATGTCGGCTAAAGCGACAAGGTCATCACCAAGAGTAAGTTTTAAACGGGCCACAGTTTCGCTTGAAAGCTTTTCTGTGTTCGTCATTTTCAAGTAGTCTAAATTTTTTGAGTTAGCTTCAATCCATGTAAACAGGTCGCTGTCAGCATCTGCTGTTGCCACAAGTGTTTCCATGAATTCAGCCAGCAGGGTCTGCACCGCTTTTGTGTATTTTTCATCACACTTAATCAGTGTTCCTAAAAGTGAGAAACCTTCCGCGTGATCTTTTAAAAAAGCAGAAATTCCGTCTTTTTTCCCTTCAAGTGAACGGTTGATTTCAATCAACGACTGAAGTTTTGAATCAGACTGAATTAATGATTTAGATTTAGCAGTGAATGACTGCTCAAGATCTTTTACTTCGATATTTTTGGCATCGATTGTCTCGCGAAGAGCGATTTCTTTTTCTTTAAGCTCGTTGGCGTTTTTCTCTGCAGCGGCCACCGCTTCTCTTTCCGCAACGATTTGAGTGTTAACACCAGAGTATTGAGCTTCAAGAGCTTCAATTTCTTTTGTTAAATCCTGAAGCTGGTTAGAGTACTCTTCAAGTCTTGAAGTGTTTCTAAATAGCTCTTGATCGATTTTATTGAACGAGTCTTTCTCCGCTTCAATTTCATCACGAAGATCACTCCAACTTTGAGTTTTGAATTCAAGCTCTTCTTTCAGATGCTCAACTCTTTCTTCCAATAAAGCGAAATCATTATCCTCTTCGCCCTTTTTCTCCCAGACTTCCAGTTCAGTTTGAAGCTGAGTTAATTTTTCAAGTCGTCCAGCTAATTCATGATTAACTGATTCGATTTCTTTTTCACGCGTTTCAATTAGCTTCTCTTTTTCCGACTGAGTTTTGCATAGATAGACTAAGCGCTCTTCAGCGGCTGCAAGCTCTTTTGAAATAACGTTGTATTCTTTTTGCAGCTCTTCGATTTTTTCTGTTTCTTCATCCTTTCTGAAACGCTCTTCTTCGAGACCGATTTCAATAACGGATTTTCTGGCAGATAAATTCTCAATTTCTTCCGTGCGCTGATCAACAATTGTTTTTCCTTCTTTGTAATTTTTAAGAAGGTCGAACTCTTTGTGAGAGTGAACAATCATGTCATAACGTTGGACTTTTTCTTTAAGGTCGCGAGCGCGCTCTGCTTTTTCAGCTTGCTTCTCAAGTGACTTAAGGTTCTTTTCAATTTCCTGTTGAAGGTCATTTAAACGTGCAAGGTTCTGTTCGGTCGCTTCGATTTTCTTAAGTGATTCTTTTTTTCTCACTTTGAATTTCGTGATCCCTGCTACTTCTTCGATCATTACACGGCGTTCTTCAGGTTTTTGATTTACCAGGCGGTGGATTTCCCCCTGTGCGATAATCGAATATGACTTTGCCCCCGCTCCTGTATCCATGAAAACTTCCTGGATATCGCGAAGACGACATGGAATATCGTTGATACGGTATTCAGTCTCACCGTTTCTATAAAGCTTTCTTGTTAACTGAATTTCAGTCGGTGAAGAAACCTGATGGCCAATGTGAATGTGCTTACCTTCATCGTTTTCTAATACGAGAGATACTTCTGCCCACGCTGCTGGAGTGTATTTTGCTGAACCGGCAAAGATAACATCTTTCATGGTTGACCCACGTAAGTGCTTTGCTGACTGCTCACCCATTACCCAGAAAAGGGCGTCAACGACGTTTGATTTACCGCAACCGTTGGGACCAACGATACCTGTAATTCCTTCGTCGAAATGAATGACCTGACGGTCTTTAAATGATTTAAAACCTTGGAGAATGAGTCTCTTTAACTTCACAGGCGTAATCCTTTGCTGTGTGTTGTTATGTGTGTAGCGATTAATGTGTCATAATTAGCGCGCTTAGTACACGACAAAAACGGTTAATTAAGACAATGTAAGATGCATATTTTGAGAGGGAAAAGCGTGATTTTTAAGCCCTGAAAACGCAATGCGCAAGCATGATTTTTACTCTTCGGCTCGAACGCCAAGCGACAGAGTGTTAAAACCTTCTAGTCTCGCAAGCAATCTATCCCCGGCCTTAAGCACTCCAACACCCTCAGGTGTCCCAGTAAAAATTAAATCTCCCTCGGAAAGTGTGAAGATACTAGAGAGGTAGGAAACAATGGTCGTTATTGGAAAAAGCATATTGCCTGTGTGCCCTTTTTGCTTTAGTTCTCCGTTAACTTCCAACTGGAAATGCAGTTTTTCCAACTCGACAGCGCTGCCATTAAAAGCAACGAAATTTCCAACAGCAGCAAATGTATCAAACCCTTTTGCAACTGCCCAAGGCAATGCCTTTTCTTTTGCTTTATCCTGCAAATCTCTGGCGGTGAAATCAAGCCCGATTCCCAGATGTGAAATATACTTAGAGGCTTCATCAACTGGAATATTTTTTCCGCTTTTTCCGATAACTAAAACGACCTCTACTTCATGATCAACTCGATTTGACATCTTTGGCAAAATTAAATTCTCTCCGTCAAAACAAAGTGATGAAGTAGGCTTCATAAAAACAACCGGAGCACTAGGAATAGGGTTATTTAATTCTTTGGCGTGTTCTGCATAATTTCGTCCGATGCAAAAAATATTTTGCACAAAGAGGTCTGTTCCTGGAATGATTTTTTTTGACATACTAAATTCCTGATAAGAGCCAGCGGGAGAATTGATCCGGAGGCAGTGCTCCTGAAATTCTTTGGGTCTCTTTGCCATTCTTGAAAATAATTAAAGTTGGAATGCCTCTAATTTGCAACTTATCTGATACTTGCGGAAAATTTTCTGTATTCACTTTTACAAAAACAACCTTCCCTTGAAACTCTCTGGATGCTTTTTCATAAGTAGGAGCAAATGACCTACATGGACCACACCAAGGAGCCCAGAAATCGGCCACAACTGGTAAGCTTGATTGAGACACAATTTTCCACAATCCCTGATCATCAGTCTCTGAAACCATTTGATGAAAATGAATTTTTTGTCCACATTTGCCACAAACAACCTCAGCACTTTCAATTTTTTCAGTGCTGACTTTATTTGTGGCATGACAGTGTAAGCAGTTCGCAAAAGTAAAGTTTAGATTAGACATGTGATTTTTCACCTCACTGGAATTTTTAAATAACGAGTTCCATTATTCTCCGGAGAAGGAAGCGCTCCTGCATCGATATTAACCTGAACGCTTGGAAGTAACAATCTCGGAGTAGCAAGTGTTTTATCACGTGTTGTTCTGAAATTGACAAATTCCTCACGAGTTGTTTCGGCCCTTAACTGAATATTGCTTTTCTTTTCTTCCCCAATTGTCGTTTCAAAGGCCACGCCTCTTCCGTTTGGTAGATAGTCATGTCCGACAAAAACTCTTGTGTCATCAGGCAGTTTATACAATTTTTCATGTACTGATGTATAAAGCTCATTTGCACTGCCTGCTGGGAAATCACATCGTCCAGTCCCATAGTCTGGCATGAATAATGCGTCTCCTGTAAATAGGGCGTCTCCAATTAAATAGCTACCACATGCAGGAGTGTGTCCTGGAGTAAAGAGCGTTTTAATTTGTAACGACCCAGCACTAAGGGTTGTTTCTTCATTGAGAAGTAAATCAAACTGACTTCCGTCAGTTGCAAAATTAGGATTTAGATTGAATATTTCTTTAAAGACGCTTTGAACTGCAGTGATTTTAGCACCAATTCCTACCTTAGCTTGAGGAATCTTTTTCTTTAAGACTTGTGCCCCTGAAACATGATCGGCATGCGCGTGAGTTTCTAGTATATAATGAACCTTTAAATTTTTTTCTTTAATAAAATCGAATACGATATCAGCTGACTCTGTCGTCAATTTAGACGCAGCCGGATCATAATCCCAGACGGGGTCAATAACAATGGCGTCTCTGGTGTTTTCATCATAAACTACATAAGTTAAAGTCCAGGTGTTTTTATCAAAAAATTCTTTTACATTTGGCTTCATATTTTATCCTTTTTGTAAGCGATCTGCATGCTTTAAGGTTAAACCCAAATGGCCGTGGACAAGTATGTTCCAGCACATATATTTTTAATAAAATTTTCTTTAATCCTTACTCTTTTATGACTAAGATCATTGAATGAACTACTCATCTTTATGGTCTTCTCTTCCTCCTGAGGTCAAAACACAATTTGACCAATCATCTCTCACGCTCAACCTAAAACGAGGGGAGAAAATATATGAAGCAGGTGATCACCCTCGTGGAATTTATTTTATTGAAAAAGGTTTGATTGGACTTCTCATTATAGGGAGTGAATCAGGCAAAGAACATCTTTTACGCTTTTTTAAAGAAGGCCAATTTTTCGGTCATCGAGCTCTCTTTTCTGAAGAAGATTACCATGGAAATACAGTCGCATTAGAAGCAAGTAAATTGCATCTCGTTCCTAAAAAAATTGTCCTTGAGGCCCTCAAGAATCATCCTTACCTATATAAAGAAATACTCTCAGTTGTCTCCAAAGAATTAAGACGCTGTGAAAATCAACATGTCATGATTCTTGAAAACCAAATTCTTCCGCGCACGGCCCAGGCCATTATCTATCTTAAAGACCTCTACCCTGAACACAGTTGGACTAGGCAAGAAATCGCCAATTTTTGTGCTAGCACTGTTTCAACTATCATCAAGGCCATGGCCGAATTAGAAGACATGGGACTCATTAGTCAGAAAGGCAGAAATATTGAAATTTTAAAGCGCCAAGAACTCCTGAATCTAACTAACTGATCCTAACTACTGATTAAATATTTTCACGAAATTATGTTCCAGCACATCTCTTGCCCGCTACTTTTTGTGCCAAAATCAAGGCATGAAAAAGAACAAAAAAACGACATTGAGCTGTGAGCAGGTATACGAAATTTGGAAAAATGAACCCGAGCTTATTTCAATCGTTGATACGAGGGAAATTAGTGAATATCGACGCATTCATATTCCAGGTGCGATCCCCTTAAAAATAAATGAATTAATCGGTTATGTTGAAAGTATCGGCAATAAGCTTGCAGTTATTGTTGCAGAAGAATTCAACCGCAATACAGTTGAGGAGCTTCTTGAGAACTATAACAACTTTGTCATCGTCAAAGATTTTAGTCGTTGGTCAGAATTAACTAAGAACGCATCCACCTTAAGGCCGACTTTCGTTAACAATGTCCCAGAAGTCACATGCGTGAATACTTTTGAAAACCGCAACACTGCTCGCTTAATTGATGTTAGACGCCCAGACGAATATGATGGTGAATTAGGTCATGTAAAAAACGCTGAACTTATAACTCTAGGAGAAGATCTCACAAATTTCCTAGAGACTGCTGATAAAAATCAGGCCATCATTTTCATTTGCCGCAGTGGCGCCCGCTCCGGAAAAGCAACAGAAGAAAGTCAAAAATTAGGCTTTAAAAAAACATATAATATGGCCGGTGGGATGATTGGTTGGAATGAATCCCATTTGCCTGTAGAAAAAAATTAGGAGAAGTTATGCCATCAGATTGGATTTATGCACTCATTGGCGGAGGGATCATCGGTCTCGCTGTTTCCATTATGCTGCTCTTTAATGGAAGAGTTACTGGGATTAGTGGGATAGTTAATGGAATCCTCACTCCACAAAAAGGAGATACGGCCTGGAGAATTTATTTTGTCTCAGGTCTTTTAACTGGAGGAATTTTATTACAGTTACTTTCTCCACAGGTTTGGGGTGAACCTTTAACAACATCAATGTGGACCACTATAATCGCTGGTCTCTTAGTCGGTTTCGGAACAATTCTTGGAAGTGGCTGTACAAGCGGCCATGGGGTTTGCGGAATAAGTCGCCTCTCTCCTCGCTCTCTTATAGCTACCATTACTTTTATCACCGCAGGGATTATTGCCGTTATTATCTTTAGGAAGTTAGGAGTTATCGCATGAAAAAATCAATTATTGCTTTTACAGTAGGGTTTATCTTTGCATTAGGCTTGGGGCTTTCTGGAATGACTAATCCAAATAAAGTTATTGGTTTCTTGGATTTATTTGGCAATTTTGATCCATCACTTATTTTTGTTATGGTTGGTGCCATCGCAATCCACTTTATCGCTTACAAGATTATTAGAAAAAGAAGCACTCCACTTTTTGAGACGCAATGGCTTGTTCCGACTAAAAAGGATATTACACCTGCCTTGGTATTTGGCTCTTTCCTCTTTGGAATTGGCTGGGCACTAGGAGGTTTTTGTCCTGGCCCGGCGTTGACTAGCCTGGGAAGTTTCCAGGTTCGCCCTGCCATTTTTATTATAAGCATGATTGCCGGTATGTTGATTTTTAAGGCCATTGATAAAAAAATAAAATTTAAAAAATAGAAGGATTTTTTATGGGACTTGAAATTTTTGGTTACATTGCCTCTATATTTATGGGTCTTTCTCTAGGGATGATTGGTGGAGGTGGCTCCATTTTAACAGTGCCTATTTTAGTTTATCTTTTTGGCATTGATCCGATACTCGCTACTGCCTACTCGCTTTTTGTTGTTGGCCTAACAGCTCTCTTTGGCGGATTTAATTATTATAAAAAAGGTGAAGTCGATTTGAAGACTGGCTTTATCTTTGCGGCCCCAAGCTTTCTCGGTGTCTATCTTACTCGCGCCTATGTTGTCCCTAATCTGCCTGATCCCGTTTTTTCGATGGGATCCATCGCTTTTCCTAAGGCCTTGCTCATAATGTTGGTGTTCGCTATCTTAATGGTACTAGCTTCCGTCTCAATGATTCGGACAAAAAACCAAGAGAAAACCAAAAAATATGAACTCTCTCCTGCTGCTCGTTTTACTATTATTGCGTTGGAAGGTTTAATTGTAGGAGCAATCACTGGCTTTGTTGGAGCTGGTGGTGGATTTCTCATTATTCCGGCCTTAGTTATCCTCGTTGGATTGCCTATGAAGAGAGCGGTTGGAACTTCTCTTTTTATCATCGCAGCCAAATCACTTTTAGGTTTTATTGGGGACATTCAACATCAACCTTTTATAGAATGGGCATTGCTAGTTAAAGTTGCACTCATTGCCATCGTTGGGCTCTTTATAGGCGTCTCACTCTCTAATAAGGTGTCGGAGAAAGACCTTAAAAAAGGATTTGGAATTTTCGTACTGGTTATGGGAACCTTTATTCTTATTGATCAAATGAGAAAACTTCATTTTTAGGAAAAGCATGGATCATTTTAATGAAAAAGCTAACCAGTGGGACACACCGGAAAAAATCAAACAGGGCCATTTCTACGCCGAAAAAATAAAGGTCCAGCTAAATAAGCAAGCTCCTTTAACCATTCTAGAAGTCGGTTGTGGCACAGGAATTCTTGGAGCACAGTTTATTCTTGAAGAAAATGAGTTGATCGGTGTGGATACATCACCAGGAATGCTCAATGTCTTTAATCAAAAATTCCAAAAAAATAAGAATGTTCAATCTATGAACTTAAACCTTGAGGAAAACGAATTCCCACTCAATAAAAAATTTGATCTGATAATTTCTTCAATGGCCTTTCATCACCTGAAAGCACCTGAGAGCATGATCATAAAATTAAAAAAACTCCTCATGCCCAAAGGAGTTTTGGCCATTATTGACCTAGATGAAGAACCCGGCACTTTTCACCCAGACCCAAAAAACATGGGTGTTCATCATTTTGGTTTTTCTAAAACTGAAACTGATAAATGGGGTGTGCTTGCAGAGTTCTCTAAAACAAATAGAGAGATCATCAACATCATAAAAAAAGACTCTGGCGAATTTCCGATTTTTTTAGCGACTTATTTTGCTTAGATTAAAAGATGTGATTCTAAATGGTCGGAGCGAGAGGATTCGAACCTCCGACCCTCTGCTCCCAAAGCAGATGCGCTACCAAACTGCGCTACGCTCCGACGATTAGAAAATCAAAAAAGATAGGCTCCATATATATGGCATGAAAGACTAATTGGCAAAGATTTTTTCGCATTTCCTTATTTTCTAGACCCCAAAAACTTCTGGGCGAAACCTACGGCCACGGCCCGGTGGGAGTTTTTTTGTTTCCATTCATGTAGTTCCGCGACTGTGAGCCCTTCCTCGGCTTTGTCGGTCGGGATAAAAACGGGGTCATAACCAAAACCTGTTGAGCCTCGATAACTGTAACCAATCGACCCGTTCATACGGCCCTCAAAATAGAAGATCTCCTTTTCATTGAAGTACACGCAAAGCACGCAGCTAAAGTAGGCCTGGCGGTCAGTGACTCCATCCATTTTTTTAAGCAACAACTCTGCCCGGTCGCGATCCGAAAGGCCAGCGCCGCCAAATCTGGCAGAGTGAAGGCCTAGTTCATTTGGAAGTGCGGCCACATTAAGGCCAGAGTCATCGGCGAGCACCGGCATCTTAAACTTGTCATAATAGGCTTTTGCCTTAAGGAGCGCATTCTCGAAATAAGTCGCTCCATCCTCAACGACATCAATCTTTTCGGGCGCAGCCTTAACGGTAATAAATTTTGGGTCAAAGAGCTCCGCGAACTCCAGGGCCTTGTGAGCATTGCTTGAGGCAAGTATTAATTCCATTACTTCAAAATCTCATTTTGTTTGGCGAAAACGACCTTTAATGATTCTTTAGCGCACTCAAGAAGCGCCATCATTTGATCATGAGAGAAAGGCTCTCCTTCAGCAGTGCCTTGGATTTCTACGAATTTCCCAGCACTAGTCATGACAATATTCATATCTGTCTCACAGCTTGAATCTTCATCGTAGTTCAAATCGGCGATCGCCATTCCATCTTTATTAATCCCAACACTAATGGCGGCCAGCTGTTCAGTGATCGGGCTCTCTTTAATTAGCCCTTCACTCATTAGCTTTTTAACAGCAAGAGACAGCGCTACATAAGCTCCTGAAATAGAAGTAGTGCGAGTGCCGCCGTCAGCAACAATAACATCGCAGTCAATTTGCACAGTACGTTCACCTAATTTTTTTAGATCCACAACTGATCTTAAGGATCTTCCAATGAGTCTTTGAATTTCCTGAGTTCTTCCACTTGCTCCATTTCGCTCGCGCTTGTTTCTTGAATGAGTCGCTGAAGGAAGCATTGAATATTCTGCGGTCAACCATCCTTCTCCTTTGCCTTTTAAAAAGGGAGGCACACCTTCTTCAACCGTCACAGTGACGTAAACTTTAGTGTTACCGCACTCGACAATAACTGAACCTTTTGCATAAGGGTTAGGATTTACAGTGTATTGAATCTTTCTAGGTTGGCTACGAGAAATCAGGTGCGCAAAAGATGACATTATTTTTCCTTTAGGTTAGGTTAACTAAAATTTTAAAGACATTTTAAGCCTGAAAAAGACTAAATTACAATGTACCATTCGCATTTTAATTCAATTCATTCCACGCAAATTTATCTTCGGGATAATCTGGTTGAGCTCAAGGGACATCATCAGGATATTCTCATTACTGCGAGTGAACAAACGCTCGGAATTGGCAGAAAAGGCAGTCACTGGGATTCATACGACAATAGCATCGCCATGAGCTTCACGCTAAAGCCCAACCCTGTTCCCACTTTAACCCCGATTGAGATTGGCATACTCGCTTGTGAGTATCTAAAAAAGGATTTCGGTGTCTCCATTCATTTAAAATGGCCTAATGATCTGCTAACTTCCGAAGGGAAAAAATGCGGCGGCATTCTTGCTCAGTACATCGACAATGAAACAGTCATTGCCGGTCTGGGATTAAATCTCGGGTCTCTTCCTACTGAAGAAGCTCCAGGTCACTACAAACACGGTCTGGGGAATGTTGCTAAATCTCTGGAACTTTCACTCGAAGACAAAAAAACAATCCCGTTGAAGCTTTATGAATATATCCTAAAAAACCGCATCACCAGTGCTCAGGAAATGCAGACGCGCTTTCACACCACCTGCCTTCACATAGGAAACATCGTAGACATTGATGACGATGGCTTTAACTATGAAGGAAAATTTATGGGTATAGGCCAGAACGGAGAGGCCCTGGTGGAAATAGAAGGTGTCACGAAAGCTTTCCTTTCGAGCTCGCTAAAAATCATCGGTAAATTTTAATTAGTGCTGAACTGAATCTGAAATCTCTTTAATCTCTTTTCTGATTAAGTTTTCTGCCAGGTCAGGGATAACTTCCCACGCCACTTTTTCAGCATTTTGACGGCAGAATTCTCTCACCATTTCTTCGATCATCGGACGCAGAGATATTTTGAGTTTTTCCACAAGCTCGTCCTGGTCCATGTGGATAATGGTATCACCTTCGTTATGGCTTACAACTTGAGATGCGGCTTTCGCCTCGCTCTCTTTGAAACTTTGAACTGTTTCAGTTAAATCAGCAGTGACTTCATCCAGATTCGTTTCGACGATATCGTTGTATTCCTCGGCCTTAACCGGAACGACTTCATCGACGGCCCAGAAAGCCTCAGCGGAAATGTCCTCATCAATCTCTGTAAGCAGCGTGCGGTTTAGATCCTCGGGAACTTCAAACGAAGGATCTGTTTCATCTTCATCATTTGAAAGAATATCTTCCTGAATGAAGTGAGACGAGGTCTGAAGTCTTTCAATAACATTTGAGTCCACCACTTCTTCAATCATCGGCGGGAATGTTTTCTGAAATTTCTCTTCCAGGTAATTGTTTGGAGTAAATCCCCACCCTTCAATTTCACTACTTAATGGGTCAAGGGTTTTATTAGTATCAAGATTAAATGCTGGCTCAGAAAAATCTTCATCCTTAGCTGCCATTTTCGGAGCATCGACCTGCCAAAGGTCCAGGTCATCGCTTTGAATCGGCGCCACTTCATCTGTCTTAGGTGCACTCAATATTGGTGCTGGTCTTACCCCTTCAAGCAAGTCACGACACTTTTTGATAAACTTGCTGCTTTCAAATGGCTTCACTATTTTATCTGAAATCCCACATGAAACGAATTGTCCTTCATCGATAGAGTCAAACGTCCCTAGCATCACAATAATCGCCGCCCCAGGCATTACGTTGTTGATCTGTTTTGAGAGTTCATAACCGGATCTTGAATCTGAAAGATTGAAATCAAGAAGAATAAGGTCAAAATGGTTCGATTGAATTTTTCTAAACAGTTCTTCTTCATTCACACATTCAACCAGCTCATATCCGCTGTTAGCTAATGTGATACCGATAACTTTCTGAATAGTTAAACTGTCGTCTGCGACCAATACTCTTGATGCCATTGTTGTCCTCTTTAAACTATTCTCAACTAAATCAGCTTCTTAATCAATGCTAATTTTGCGTTGGTAACCAACTAAAACAGTCTTTTATTAGAATTGTAGAATCACTGCAGATTGGTTGTCGAGATTGCCTCGATCATTGGACAATTTGAAAAGCTCTTTAATCACTTCCATCTCATTTTCAAGATTTTTTTCAAGAGTGTACTTAATCTCATCAACACTTAAGCGGGAATAGGCCCCGTCGGTTAACATAATAACCAAGTCCCCTTCTGCGATTTTCAGCTCTCTCACACTGTAATGAAAATCTTCAAACAGCCCTATCCCACTCATCGGAACTGAATGGAGATGGGATTGAAAAGGATCACGGCTTAAGTTGCTCAAAGAATCCGGAAGAACTTCCAGAGTCAGGCGACCTTTCCGGTACAAATAAGCTACGCAGTTACCGGTTGAGACTAAAGTAAGTATATTCTCGGCGACTGCGGCGGCAATCACCGATCCACCACCTCGCGAATCCATACTTTTTTGTTCGTTGTCGCGGTTCATATTTTGGTGAGCAGTATGAAAAGCGTTGATCAGGGCATTGCCTTCGATCAAATATTTGTGGCTATAGAAAAATGGAAGAGTCGCTTCAGGATCAACTGCGATTTTAGTGTAGGAGCGCTTAACATTATCCCTGATCATCATCGCTGCGCGGTCACCGACATTAGATCCACCAAAACCATCCACGATAAGAAACAAGTTATTGACCAGGTCTGCTTCAACTAAATCTTCATTGAGATTTAAATGCGGCCCTTGATGTGATTGCATCCCATAACTTTTTAATTCAATCATAGTCTATTCCAGGTAATCTTTAAGTTTCTCAGAAGCCTTTTTGTAGTAATCACTATCCACTGGTGATATCTGCTGAACTTCCTGGAATTTCTCCTTGGCATCAGGAAATAAACTCAAGGACTCAGCGATAATAGCTTCGCGATAAATTTTTCTTGCTCTGTTAGCAAGTTGCTCTCGGATATCACCGATCTGGTTGAGTGCTTCAGAGTTGGATGGCTCTACTCTTAAAATTTGCTGATAAACTTCGTAAGCTCCTTTTAAGTCCTGACCTTCAAGCAACGACTTTGCTTTTCCAAGAAGTGGAGAGACCGCATTACTTAGCTCGTCACGGGATTCTCTAAGCATATTGGCAGCTTCTGTAGTAAGATCATCGTCCATATCTTTAATGCGCAGAAATTCCTCAAGTTTGTTAATTGCCTTAAACCACTCTTTCTGTAAATAAAGCGCCCTTCCTGGTTTGAGTTTCTCAACCTTATCCTCGCGCTCTTTTTTCTTCTGAACTTCTTCTAACTCTTTTCTTTGTTTTTCTTTCTGCCAGTCTTCAAGTTCAAATTTCATCTTAGAGACTTCATGGTTTTCCGGATCAATCTGCGTGATCTCGTTAAACGTGGTATTGGCCAGCTCAATTCTTCGGTCTTTGGTATACTCACGCGCTTTTTCTAAAAGGGCCGTGACTTTTGCTTTTCTCTCTGCGGCCTGAATTTTTGCCACTCGTTCTTTTTCTTTCTCTTCAATTTTTGCCAGACCTTCCTTAGACATCTGGATCATAGACTGAAGGTTGGAATTGAAGTTCGGGTCTTTGGCCGCTATTTTCTGTAACTCACTCAAGGCTTCTCTATAGCGGCCTTCATTGAAGTGGGCCTTCCCGATTTCATAGATCGCCGAGAATTCGCGCATCTGCTCATCAGTCAACTTTGACTGAGAACTTTTATTGAGTAGACTTTTATTATCTTTTTTCTCTATTTTGGCTTTCGGCGTAGTTTTTTTAGGTGGAGGGGCCGGCTCTTCTTCAAGCATAAGCCACAATCCGACCAACACAACCAGACCGATTAAAAGTTTCTTTCTTTGCTTTTCATCCTTCCAGATTCTTTTGATGATGGACTTTTCCTGAGGAGCTTCAGTAACCATTTCTCCCAGGGCATCCAGTTGTTCGCCCTCTTCGGCCTGAACTTCAACAATCTCTTCCACTTCTACGGTTTGATTTTCATCTACCGCCATAAGCGTCGCACTCTCATCTTTCAGGAATTCTGAGCGGATCTTAACGGTAAAAGTCACTCCACCGATAACAAATTCATCATTGTGACTTAACGTCACTTTATTGATTCGATCGCCTTTATAAATAGTCCCGTTTGAAGAGTTCAAGTCTTCAAGCGTTAGCATGATATTATTTTTGGTGATAACTGCATGGACGGTAGAGACTTCAGAATCGTTTAAAACAATCTGGCATTTATTTGGGTCCCTTCCGATAAAAGTTTTTTCTTTTTCTACAATATAGCGGTCATAAGGAGCTGTCTCCCCAAAAAGCTCGAGATAAATCGAAGCAAAAGACTGAATAACTCTTGTGCTTTCATCATCTCCACCGCTGTCGATGTTTTCCAGAGAATAAGACATATTCTCATCAATCTCTTCTTCTGGAGTATTCTCAGCGATGACAATCTCTGCATCTGTCACTTGATTAACCAGGGTTTGAGAATTGCTTTCCTCAGATGAAAAACCTAAGTCATCGGCAGGTTCATCCTGAAATTCCACTTCCTCGGATTTTTCTTCAGTGTGCCCCATATCCTCAAGATTCATCTCGCCAGTAGAGTTCTCATCCATATTAATATTGGAAATATTAATATCAGTTGCTGTCGCATTCGACCTGGATTTTTGCACTTCTTTTTGAGTTTCAACAATGATTGGTGCCGTCACTTCTTCAACTATCTTAACGGACTCTGCTGATTTAACCTGTGGTTGAGCCTCCATTTGGGTGCTGCCTCTTAAATCATTCTGAAAAGTCACAGAAAAACTCTCAGCGGTAAACACATCCCCGGAATCCAGTTCATGGCGCTCAAAAGTCTCACCATTGATCATGCAAGCGTTATCCGGATTGGTTTTCTCGATAAACCATTTTCCATTCCTGTGAATAATGCGTGCATGCTCTCTTGAGATCTTTTTATCATCAAGAACAACATGGCAATCTTTCGATCTTCCGATCAAAAAGATTGTTTCTGAATAATCATGTGCGAGAACGTCTTTGCCTAAATCAATTTCTTGAATCGGCTGATTTCTCTTCAAAACACTTAACTTCACCTTTCTCCAGTCCTAATGAGGATTCTATCGCACTGAGTTTTAACAATGCATTCTTATATCTTACGTCTTCCGGATAATCCTTAATCAATTGCACAACTCCACAAAATGAAACAATAGCTGCTTGGTATTTTTTCGCGTCCTGCTCCTGAGTTCCCTTGTCAAAGTTCTTGGTGATTTCTTCATCTAAGCGCTGCTTTGCTTTAGACTGATAAAAACTTGCTTGACCATTATTAGGGCTCAAAAGTAAGGCCAGTCTGAACTCTTCCATTGCCCTGAAGTAATTTCCTTCCCTGAACTCTCTTCGTCCACTATGGATAAGAGCTTCAAGCTTCTTTTTCGTGTCAGCATCATCTTTGCTAGCTTTAGGTGCCATCGCTTCATTAAAAATTTCCAGGTCTGCATTTTTATTTTTTTTGGAAAGCTTTTTAGCGGTCTCTGATTCATCTCCACCAAATAAAACAAAAACTACTGCCAAAAGAATGATTCCAAAAATAATCACTCTCGACCTGTTGGCCGCTTGAGGAGTTGAAACTTTCTCAAGCTGAACTTCTTCCTCGAGCTCTTTGGCAGTTTTTTTAGGAGGAATTTTTACCTTCACGCCTTTTTTAATTTCTTTTGCCAGAGCAGAATCAGGGTGGGCTTCCGCAATCACCATCTCAGCTGATTGGGTCACTGTGATGATGTTATATTTAAAAACAGTCTGCCCTATTACAACTTTTTCTCCATCAACGAGCTTCTTCTGCTTAATCTTTTTATCATTAACAATGATTCCATTCTGGGCCCCAAGATCCGTAATAGTGTAAGCGCTCTCTGCGAATGCCAACTCTCCGTGCTCTCTGGAGATTTTTGTATCTACGATTTGTATATCTGCACTGTCTCCGCGGCCAATGATGATTCTTTTACCGGTCAGATAATAAACGTTTCCTTTATTGGGGCCGGTCATACAAAGCAAACGGTAATACGTCCCAACATCGTTAGGATTCTTTAGCTCTGTTGTGATTCTTACGTTTGCCATTATTATCCGTTAATTATCCAGCACAAATGAAATGTAAAATCCTTTTGCGAATCCGTCCTTTCCAATTAGAGCATTCACAAAAATATTATAGTTCTTTCCTTGAAGCTCATAACCGCCCGACTGAGAAGTACCGCTGTTGTTGGCAGATCCGTCACAAAGCTCAATCAAAGTCGCCGCAAATCCTCTTTCTTTTGTAATATCCAGGATATTCATCCCTTCAGACATCGATAGCCTGATACCACAGACATCTTCCGCCGGAGTGTTAAGCTTCACCAGGTTTTTCTCTGAATTCAGGACAATAACCGGGCCTTGAGCTCCTTGCATGAATTCCAGCAGCGTATTCACATAACTGTCATCGCTTTCAATATCATTCGGATCAATGTCATTTTCATCTCTTTGAAGTTCTCTAATTCTTTGAAGTCCTGTATTGATCGCATTGCGGACAGGATTCATTTCTTCAAACTGAAGCTTACTCTCGACACCTCTTCTTCTTCCTCTTAAGGCCTCTTCAATCTGGTGGCGCAACTCTTCAATCGGTCTTAGCGTCAGGTAATAAATGATCCCAAAAAAGATGATCCCTACTAAAAGTGAAGTGACCAAAGACTCAAGGTATAAACGCGTGCTCTTTGAAGCCTCGGCCGTCAGGGTATTTGGAGCAAAACGAATGGCAATAATACCTACTGGCTCCTGCGTTCCTGTTTTCGGGTCATAAATAAAGATCTGCTTCCCGATTCCGATTTTTCCGTCTTCAAGCGGAAGGATTTTTGCTTCCTTGATATTTCTGTATTTTGGATTTGAAAACCATTCTTTAATCTGAATTGAGACCGGATCATTTGTGTACTCATTTAAGCGAGAGATGGGTCTTAAAACTCTTCCGTCCAAATCAAAGAGTTCGTAAGACTCAACCCCATCCTGGCCGGCGCCATCAAGAAAGGATGTGTCCACGCGTTCGAGCGCTTTTTGCTCAAGCGCCTTAGTATTAGTTCGACTGATCTCATCCGCATAGTGAGTCCCGCGGATTTTGATTTCGTTCATCAGAACTTTTTTTGAATCCTGAAGAACTGGACCGATAGTCAGTGTAATTGTTATCAGTGCAAAGGCCGCTGTAAAAATGGCCAGTAATACTCTCCATTCGTACTCTTGATTCACTCCATGAATCACGTTCATAAATTTGTACTTAAAAAACCAGAAAATTTTTCCAATCAGGTTATCCGGAGGAGTTCCCCCTTTCAGAATCTCATCAATACTCTCTTCACGTTCGCGCTGGGAAGCGACCTTCTTTTTAATAACGATCTTTTTTTCCTGCACGTATACGACCTGCAGAACTGAATTCGGAAGACCTAATTTATCACCTGTTTTAGTGGCCGCTTTTTTTATGATTCTTCCGTTAAGGAATGTTCCGTTGGCGCTTCCTAGGTCGGTAATATAAGCGACATCATCAGCAACAGTGATGCTCATATGCCTTTTGGAGACACCTTCAACTGGAAAATGAATATCACAGGACTGGTCTCTGCCGAGAGTATTCTCGCCGTTCTTTAAAACGAACTCCTGTCCTCTTAATTTCCCACCAACAACGACTAACTTATACATACGGCCTCTAATTTATCACCGGGATTAAGATTCTTTCTTAATGTACCCGCCTTCATCTCCAACACCTTTCTCGATTTAAAATAAATACTCGTCATTCTCCAAGGGGCGAGGTCATATATGACTTTCACCACTTTAAAGTCCTTATCTAAAAACACCACATCGAGCGGATAGAGCATAAAAAAGGTATGAATCGAGTTGCCTGGGCTGATTAAAAATCCATCACAGTCCGGGAGTCTCTCTGAGAACATTAACCCTTTCATCCTATCCAGCATCCCATCTGCTACAATCATCTTGCGGCAAATGATCTCTCCAGTACTCAATCTAAGTTCATACGCCTTAGTTGTTTGCACCAACGAACTCCAATACAATCGGCGCGAATACAATCATCAATACCGAAGGAACAATTAAAAATAACATCGGGAACAAAATCTTGGTGGCTGCAGTGGCCCCTTGTTTTTCAACCTCTGAGGATTTTTTCTGTCTGATTTCAACCGCCAGTGATTTCAAAATAGGGCCGATCGACGCCCCAACCGAGTCAGCCGCTATCAAAGTCGCGGAAAAGGATGAGATCTGAATTAGATCAACTCTCCAAGCGAAATTTCTTAAAGCTTCCGCACGGCTTGCACCAATTTTGATTTCCTTAATGACAATTTCGAATTCTTCTGTCAGTGGATTAGCCTTGGCCTTCTCAATAACCTTTGACATGGCTGCGATGAAATCCAATCCGGCCTCAACTGACAGTGCCAACATATCCACACAAAATGGCATCGCCTTAATAATATCTTTCTGTCGCGCCTGAATTTTTCCATCAATCCAGATATCCGGATAAAAGAATCCAACAACCCCGGTGATCGGAATTACCTGAAGCGGCCACGTCGCTTCCATAAAGGCCCTGATCGCAATAAATAAAATCGGGAAACCGATAATAAGAAACAATTTGAAAGCGAAAAAATCTTCAGGTGTCAGCACATTCGTAAGTCCTGCAGCCGCGAGCTTTCTCCGGTATTTGTCTTTGAATCTTTTTTTATTCTTCATCCCAGAGACAACAGGGCTGAAGTAACGCTTAAAAAACGGTCTCGAATAACGAAGGATGATTCCGTGTTTAGCAATTTCGTCAGTTTGAGTTTTGCTGTCGTCGAGTTTTTCCTGGGCCTGAAACTGATCCTCATCCTGGAAAATAGTTTTCGCGATCAGAAACACCGCTAAGCCAATAAGTATTAAGGCAGAGTAATAAAGCAGAGTCGCGCCTTCGTACTGGCTCTGTCCGGTGAGTTCTTTACACGCAACTTTCTCTCCACCATTACAGGCCTTTTGAATCGCTTCTTTCGCTTTTGCGGCACTGATCTTTTCCTGAGTCTCAGGAACAAGGCGTGCATTTAATTTTCTTAATTTGTCGTAGTCTTCATCCGAGAGTTCATTCTCAATGTTCTCTTGTTTGATCCGCGCTCTTTCGTCTTTTAGGCGGCTGATTTCTTCGCGCGTTTTTCTTTCATCGATTGGATCGAGTCGTTTATTTTTTACGTACCAACGCCCGACTTGATAACAACTCGCAAAGTGATCTTTGTCACACGATTCACTGTAAAGTTCAAATTGCTGATCTTGCGTGAGATCTTTAAATTCCACAGCTTTCAAATTACCTGTTATAAAAAATAACAGAAAAAATGTTAGACCAAAGAGGGCCTTATTCATTCTATCTCCATCATAAGTTTATGATATCAGATAAAACAAAATCCTGATGAGATGCGTATTATGTGGAAATATTGTCCCGGTAATCGATCAAATTAATCAGTTATTTTTTCTCAGCGATCTTCTTCTTTAAATCTTCTAAGAAAAGCTGAGTTTGTCTGCGATTAAATTTTTTCTCGATATCTGGAACGTAGATCGGTTTATATTCCGTGAAGTATGCTTTTTTGGCCTCGCTGATTCTTCCTAACCTATCAGCAAAATCCGCGGCCTTAATCGTTTTATCTTTTTGCGCCTTCTTAAGCCCCTCAAGACCTAAAACTGCTTCAGGCATATCGCGATACTCGATCAAATCACTCCCCGCACGAATTGCCATCATTGCAGCTTCGCCTGTTCCTCTATGAGCAGTAATTGCACCCATCTGCATATCGTCTGATAAAATCAGTCCTTTATACTTAAGCTCTTTTCTTAAAAGCTCATGGGCCTTCGGTGAAAGTGAGCATGGAAGTTCGGGATCGATGTCTTCCACAATTATGTGGGCCATCATAATCATATCCACACGGGCCTTAACTGCTTTTATGAAAGGCTGAAGTTCTTCATTCCTGATTTCTTCCAGTGGCTTTTTTACAATTGGAAGATCATAGTGAGAATCTTTTAGCGTGTTCCCGTGCCCTGGAAAGTGTTTCGCACAAGACATTAGATGATTGGTCTCAAATCCTCTGATCATACTGGAGATGAATTTTGAAACTGTCTCATGGTCAGTTCCAAAAGCGCGGTCCCAGATGACTTTGTTCTGGTCGTTGTTCCAGATATCGCAAACTGGTGCCAGGTTTAAATTAATCCCGCACGCAAGCAGCTCTTCGGCCATGATAGTCGCGACTTCAAACACCATTTTAGGTGAATCAAGCTTGGCAATTTCCAGCATTGGTGGAAATTGTGTAAACTGACTTTTAAAACGGATAACTCTTCCACCTTCGTGGTCAGTGCAGATAAAAAGTGGATATTCTTTTCGTAAGACCTGAATGCTATTAACTAGCTCGGCCAGCTGGGCCGGCGATTCATAATTTTTAGAAAAAAGAATGACACCACCGATGTCTTCTTTTTCGATAAACTTTTTTTCTTCTTCTGTTAAACTCAAACCGGAAAGGCCGGTGAATACAAGCTGCCCTAATTGATTCATAATTAACCTTTATTTGGATCAAGATAATCTCTTAATCCATCTCCTAATAAATTGAGACCGATAATAAGTCCTGCCATCGTCAAACTCAAGATCATGGCAATGTGTGGAGCTTCCAGTAAAACTGTTTTTGCTGCCGACAACATCGCTCCCCAAGAGTACGGGCTTCCGCCTAATCCTAAAAAGCCTAACGCCGCTTCACTGATAATGACACCACTGATTCCTAAAACCATATTGACAATCATTACCGGTAAAATCGCCGGAATAATAACAGTGAAAAATAATCTGACTTCGCCAATTCCAATCGCGCGCGCACCTTCAACATAAGTCAGAGCGAGAACGCGCTTGGCCTCTCCACGAGCAATTTTAGCGTACCCCGGCCAGCCTGTAATAATCATTGCAAAAATCAGACCCTGCATTGACTGTCCAGTGACCGCCATAATCATAATTGCAATTAAAATACTGGGAAAAATGAAAACTAGATTGATCGCCAAATCAAAACACAATTTAAACCAACTTGGTGCTTTTACCGCCATATACCCCATCAGAATTCCAATTGATGCTGTAACGACTGTAACGATCAGAGATAGAGTTAATGAGTAAGTCAGACCAGCTGAGAGAACTTCCAATAAAGAGCGGCCTAAAAGGTCCGCACCTAAAGTCAGCCCTTTTGAAAAAGGTAGTGCTAACTCCAGCTTCATGTCTAATTCAGGTGCATAAGGTTTAAAAAAAGTCCCTTTAATAGTGTACTTATAAAAAAACCATGACAACGCCCAGACCACGTAGATCGAAAGGATTCCAAATCCCCATTTCATTTCTCTCGTAAGTTTTCTATTGGTTGCCATACGATCTCCTAACTCTGAGTTCTTGGATCTAATTTCTCATTAACAAAGTCGATAAGAAAATAAATGATCATATAAGTAACAGTTGAATAAACAATAACTCCCTGGACGATTGGGTAATCGCGGTTCTGAATCCCGTCAAAAAGTAGAGATCCCATTCCCGGAATATCAAAGATAGTTTCTGTGATCATTGTTCCTGCGATAACAACCGAGAGCTGTATTGAGACGACATTCAGAATTGTCGGCAGACATACCTTAAGGACTCTTAAAAGAATCGCCGTATTACTTAGCCCTTTTGACCTGGTTACCATTACCCATTGTGAATGAACTTCTTCCAGGTATTTGTTTCTTGTCACTCTCATAACAACTGCGCTCAGTGGAATCATCAGAGTCAGAATTGGCAGCAGCATATGCTTGATTGATCCCCATTCTGACACTGGCAATAGATTAAGTTTTATCGAAAGCAATAAAACTAAAAGTGGCGCCAATGAGAAAATCGGAAATGACAGGGCAAAAAGAGAAATGAGGCGTGAGAACTTGTCGAAGTTCTGGTTTTTTTTATACCCAGCCATAATTCCCAGAAAAATCCCAACAATGGCCGCAAGAAAAACCGAGATAGCTGCAAGTGTGATGGTGGGACGCATTCTTTCTTTTAAAAGCTCCTTAACATCTTTATTGCCGAAAATAGTTTTTCCCAAGTCTCCTTTAGAAAGTCCTTTCAGGTATTCTTTGTATTGGGACGACATCGGAAGATCCAGACCCAACTGAGTCTTGAGTTTCATGATCTCTTCCTGAGTCGCTTTCTGTCCCAGGACTGTTTCAACCGGGTCTCCTGGGGAGAGCCTGATTACGAAAAAAATAGTAGTTAGAGCGACAAAAATAGTTAAAAGCGCATAAAGAGCTTTTTGAATTAATCTACTCAACGCTTCCTCCTTCTTCCGGTTCGGCAGCTTCTTTGGCCACTGATTTACTGACCATTGAAATTCCCTGACTCACCCAGAACATTTTTATCATTACATCCTTTTCATCCAGAATATAGAAAATAGACTGACCGGCGACTCTTAAATTAAATCTTCTCTCAGTTTCTTT
>JBEIPI010000016.1:0-36051 GCA_040377165.1 Bacteriovorax sp. | reverse complement strand
GGCTTGCTTAGAGGGACATTGTCAGGAAAAATAGTTGAGGGTTTTATGAAGATAATGCAAATATTTTTTCTCACATTCGCTCTTGTCCTTTCTGGATGTTCAAGCTTAAAAAAAGTGATCGAATCACCTAAAGTGAAGCTTCAAGATGTTCAGGTTGGAAAGATGTCATTCACCAATGTAGAGCTGCTTATTCTTTTGAATGTGACGAATCCTAACAGTATTGATTTTGATGTAAAGAACCTGAAGTATATCCTTGATATCAATTCAAAGACGATCACTACCGGCACACTGAAAGAAAAAGTCGTGGTAAAGGCAAAGGAGAAGACTGTCGTCACACTCCCACTAACATTGAAGTACACTGATATTTTTGATTCAGCATTACTTTTATTAAAAGAAGATGGAATGCCCTACAAAGTTCAGGGTAGCGCAGAAATCGGACCATTTACAATTGACTTTAATGATACAGGATCTTTGAAGACTTCTGATCTGAAGTAGTATCATTCTGCTGAGGGAGTTCCTCATTGGCAATAACTCTCACACCGTCATCAGACAAATACCATTCGTCACCCCAGACATGATCCTCATCCTCGTGAATCTCTTCCACTACTTCTTCGGCCTTGAATTTTTTTCTGAAAAAATAATAAAAGATAAGCGCACTAAAGACGCCCCCAAAAAAACCCAGAAAATGACTTAGGTAGCTTACTTCTGGCTTAAAACTATCAGGAACAAAAAGAAAAATAGTTACGGCGGTCACTTTCAGAATCCGCCTTCCGGTGCTCTCTCTTCTGTCCACCAGCCATGAAAGTGCAATCCATGCGCCTCCCATCCAGTTCACAACTCCCGAGACTCCAATTAATCCCACATGGGCAGGCATCGTCGAGAGAACGGCTATATTCACCAGTCCTCCGGCCAGAAATCCGAATACTGGGAAAAAAACATAACCAAAATATCCGATCAAATAATATGAGAAAGGAAAAAATAAAAACAAATTGCTCAAAATGTGCGTGAGATCTCCGTGTGCAAAAAGAGTGGTCCATAATCGCCACCACTCTTTTTCCACGAAAACTTTTTCACCTGTGGCCGACATCCATTCGGGAGCATTGAAGAAGTTATTGAGGTAAATGAAGCTGGTAAACAGCAATAGAGACATTAAAAGCAGAGTTGGATTGAGGCCATCCCTCTTTGGATTTTTCGTCAGCCAGTTTTCTTTAATATAGGTTTTAACTTCCATGGCTAAAAGATGGAGATGATTTAAAACGCCGCAAGGGTCCGGGCGTTTTATTTTTACAAAAAAAGGAGTTATTTCATTGATACTTGATATTGTTCATGTCCGAAAACTGCTGGTAACCCCTACATGGCCATCATATAATAGGCAGATGAAAGAGTTATCTCAACGAGACTATAAGAAAATCATTCAAAGGCGAGATCAACGATACGACGGCCGGTTTTATTTCGGTGTTGTGACGACTCGTATTTATTGCCGTCCAGTTTGCCCGGCAAAACCAAATCCTAAGAACATTGTTATCTTTAAAAGTGCGGCCGAAGCTGAAAGTGCCGGATATCGTCCTTGCAAAAGATGCCACCCTGATCTCGCGCCAGGAAGCAGCCTGCACTCAGGGACATCCATTAGTGTAAAACGCGCGCTTTCTTTAATTGAGTCATCCATCAACAGAGGTGAAGACGAGACCTTCAATGTGGAAGCTCTCGCCGAATCGCTGGGAATGACCAGCAGACATTTAAGAAGACTTTTCCATGAGCATTTAGGTGCAAGTCCCATCGAAATTATCACCACTCACAAACTTCATCTGGCAAAAAAGCTTGTTCAGGAGACCTCACTTTCTATTTCCGAAATAGCGCTCTCTGCCGGTTTTAAATCAATCCGCCGTTTCAATGAAGCCTTTAAGAATTATTACCGCTCTTCCCCTTCTGAATGGCGGGGAAAAAGGAAAAGTGTTAAATCAGGCAAGCAGCTTGAGCTCGGCCTGATGGTGAGGTCCCCCTTTGACTGGAAATCTATCCTTGCTTTCCTCGGCCGGCATGAAACTTACGGAGTGGAGAAAGTTTACGATGACCGGTATGTAAGATTTATCCCACAGAAAAATAACTATGCAAAAATTGAAATCAGTTATGATCAAAAAAACAGTTCATTAAATTTGTCCTTGAGTGGTGTTGAGCTCACTGAAATCAGAAGCCTCATCAACCGGATAAAGCAGCTCTTTGATGTAAACCATAATCCCAATGACCTCCCAAAATCAAAGAGGATCCCGCCTAAAGGCATCCGTATCCCCGGCGCCTTCGACACCTACGAAACCGCCGTATCCATAATTCTTGGACAATTGGTTTCAACAGAGCAGGCAAAGGCCAAGATGAAGTCATTGATGCTGAAATACGGCCACCCAGTGGCCAGCTCTCCGGAAGAAGTCTACTTTTTTCCAACCCCAGGCAAACTTAAGACTGCCGCCTTGGAAGAGTTGGGCATGACCCGCTATAAGGCCAATGCCATCAGGGAGCTATCGCGCTTAATCGACGAAGAGGGCCTTCAGCTGGATCAATCGGCCGACATCAACGAGACTAAAAAGCGCCTGCTCAATATCAAAGGTATTGGACCCTGGACGGCAGAGATGATTGCGATGAGGTGCCTGGGAGATAGTGATGCCTATCCTAAAAAGGACTTGATCATCATGCGGGCCCTGGAGGCCGGACTTGTTGATGAGGAAGAATGGTCTTCGCTCAAGGCCTATCTCACCCATATTCTCTGGAGGGAATATGGAAAAAGCCTATCCAAGGCCTACACAAAAAAATCACAAAAATAACATTATCTTACAGGAAACTTTTTTAATAAGGAGGGCTCATCTTTCCTACTCTCTCACCTGTCCTGCGAATCCCCTGCATTATTCAAACAAGTTAAAGATTATATCAAGTATTTTTTTGCTTAACTTTAGATTGCCCTCTACTCAAAAGGATTTTTTTCCTAGCTGAAGATTTCTTGAAGACCCTTAATACAATATTGAGTTTGAAAATTTATTCATGTGTGAGAGACCATTAGCAATTAAAAATTCCCGGGTTGTGAGGCCCATTGAATGTATCAGATTAATGAATGCTCTTATTCAACTGACATCGCCAAACTGGCCATTGATTCAATGGTTGATCAAGCTGTTTATATTCTGGACTCTAACGGAATCATTATCTCATCCAATAGCGGTGCCAGAAATATAATGGGCCTGAGGGCCGGTGAAATTGTTGGCCAGCATATAGCAAGTCTTTACACGATGGATGCCATCGAAAGAAAACACCCTGAGTATGAGATTGAACAGGCCCGTTTTTTCGGCAGGTATGAAGATGAAGGCTGGCGTGTGAGAAAAGATGGCAGCCAGTTCTGGGCCAATACGGTTATTAACCGGCTGGGTGATACAGACGGGCAACTGGTTGGCTTCTCTAAAGTAATCAGAGACCTCACACTAAAAAAGAAACGGGAAGACAAACTTATCCTTTCCAGAATTTCAGCTTTGCGTGCCTTAAAACTAAAATCACAATTCATCGCTGATATCAGCCACGAGATACGCTCTCCTCTAGGCGCGATGCTGGGGTTTGCAGAGTTCCTGCAAAAAGAAGATGTCTCTAAAGAAGAGCGGGACCGCTATCTCGACATCATTTTAAAAAACGGAAAAAACCTCAACCGCGTAATTAACGATGTTCTCGACCTCTCAAAAATCGAAGCGGGAAAAATAGATATCGAACTGGCCCCTTTAGATATAAATGCGGCCATCAATGATGTGATTGAGCTCTTCTATGTGCAGGCGGCACAAAAAGGAATCAATCTATCCTTCTCTCCTGGAAATTTCACTGGTGAAGTGGTGAGTGATCGCAATCGCCTACAACAGATTCTCATTAACCTCGTCGGAAACGCTTTAAAGTTCACAGAAAAAGGCTCCATCGTAATATCAGTTGAGAAAATCGACGAGACAAGAGAAAAGTGTGACATGCGGATCCTGATCAAGGATTCTGGCATCGGTCTATCTTTAGAAGAAGCGACAAAAATATTTCATCCATACGTTCAAGTTGATAAATGTCAAAGCAGGTCTCGTAAAGGATCAGGTCTTGGTCTTATCCTTTCTAGAAAAATTGCAGAAGCCTTAGGAGGCAATGTGGAATTAGTAAGCACAGAATTAGGAATAGGAAGCATCTTTGGTATCAATTTCATTGATTACAAGACGATTAAAAATACGCAAAAACAAAAGAGTCAGGAGAGCGCCGCTCTTTCACTGGAGAATAAATCAATTCTGATCGTTGATGATTCTGAGGATAACCTGGAAATCATCAAACTCTTTCTGAATTCATACGGAGGAGAAACAGATGTTGCCTCTGATGGGTATGAGGCCCTCGAAAAATTGCGGATGAATACATACGATATCATTTTGATGGACATTGAAATGCCGAACATGAATGGCTTTCAGTTGATTAAAGAACTCAAAAGATTAAAAAATCAAACTCCGGTTGTTGCCTTGACTGCTCATGCAATGCCTGAAGATAAAATGAAAACTAAAAATGCAGGTTTTTTCGCTCATGTTTCCAAGCCTATTGACTTCAACTATCTCGTTTCGGTGGTCAAAGACGCTTAGATTATTCACTTGACGAAATTTTTCATTTGCTGTCCTAAAGAATTTTTTCTGTTGGCGCCATGATCTTTTCCGTTTCACCTGGCACTTGAGGGAAATCACCCGCGTTCCAATTGTCACGGGCCTTGCTCATTTTATCTTTTGAACTGGAAACAAAGTTCCACCAGATATATTTTGGATTAGGAAAGGCCTTCCCACCAATTAAAACACAATGGGAGCCTTTGGCAATGCGGGCCTCTACATTTGAGCCTGGCTCAAAAACAATCATCTCATGATTTTTGTAAACCACTCCGCCGACATCCACTGATCCCTCAATCAAATAAAGCGCCACTTCAAAATCGCGGCCCTCATACTCAAATGTGTAATCCTCACGGGCGTTAACGTTGACAAAAATCATTGGACTGAAGGCCTTCACTGGAGAGACTTGCCCATGAAACTCACCAACCACAACATCAATCTCTGCGGACTCGTGCTGGATCTTTGGAATCTGGTGATTCTTAAAATTAAAAAATGAAGGATTCATATCTTCGAGCTCGTCCGGCAACGCTACCCAGAACTGTAGACCGTGTACATCCGTCTCATGCCCTAGATCCTCCACCGGAGTTTTTTCCGAATGTGAAATTCCGCTTCCAGCAGTCATCCAGTTGACTTCTCCTGGCACGATAACCAGGGATGACCCAAGACTGTCCTTGTGGTGAATGCGCCCTTGAAAAAGGTAAGTTAAAGTTGATAGTCCGATATGCGGGTGTGCGTTCACATTCATTTTCTGCGTTGGCGTAAAATGAACAGGGCCCATATGGTCTAGAAAAATAAACGGCCCGACCATTCTCTTCTTCACCCATGGAAGCACGCGACTAATCGGCATTCCCGATAGGTCTTTTGATCTGGATTCAATAACAACTTGCACTTGATTAATCATATTACCTCTGCTTTAAATTAAAAATTTGCGGTTAGCGGGTCAGGTCCGGTTCTTCCATCCGCACGGTCGAGTTGATTAAACCGGGCCAGGTCTTCAGATTCCAGATTGAAATCAAAGATGTTCAGGTTTTCCAGAATGCGGGCGGGATTAACTGATTTAGGAATGGCAATAAGGCCGTTCTCATAATGCCAGCGCAGAACAATCTGCACCCATGTCTTTCTGTATTTTTCACTTAAGCCTGCAATCACACTATCATCAGCAAAATTCCCGCGGGCCAGTGGGCTCCAAGATTCAGTGACAATTTTATGTTTGTCGTGAAAGGCCCTTAACTCTTTCTGCTGAAAAAAAGGATGAAGCTCAATCTGATTAACCGCAGGCACGATGCCTGTCTCGTTGATCAGTCTTTCAAGATGAGAAATATTAAAATTAGAAACGCCAATGGACCTGGCGATCCCCTCTCTTCTTAAGCGCTCAAGCGCTTTCCATGTGGGAATGTATTTTTCCGAGTTTACTCCCGGCCAGTGAATCAGATAGAGGTCGACATAGGATGTTTTAAGCCTGTTCAAGCTCGCTTCCATCGCTCTTAAAGTCGCATCGTAGCCGTGATCAGAGTTCCAGACTTTAGTTGTTAAAAAGATCTCTTCTCTTTTAACTGAACTTCCGTTGATTCCCTTTCCTACTCCCACTTCGTTAGCATAAACAGAAGCAGTGTCTATCAAGCGATAGCCTGATGCCAGGGCCTGGTCAATTACCAAAGGAGCGTCGCTGTCAGCAACTTTCCATGTTCCAAATCCCACTGTCGGGATTTTCATTTTATCATTGAGTTCAATGTATCTTTGATTTGTTTCCATTTGCATAAAGATCCCCGGTCTTAGGAATAAGCTTTATGCTACATAAATGCCTAAATAGAATCAACAACTTGTTTGATAAGCGTAGCTCTAAAATCCTGGTCTTCTAGGGTGATTCGGGAATTCCGGTAATTAGTGCTTTTGCTACGGATTAGACAAAAGAACGGGCCCATGATCTGGAAGCCGAGAATAGCGGCGTCAATGTTTTTTGAGATAAGGCCTGCTGATTGCGCTTCGTTGATGAAGTTGATGAGCCTGTTCCAGATGATTCCGAAAGTCTGTGGAAGAATATTGTGTGCCTGCTCGTGATCGCGCTCCAGCTCTTCAAAATAAAGCCTGACGACATCTTTATTCATCAGATAAAAATCGACATACGATTCAAGAAAAAGATTGAGTTTAATTTTTAAATCCAGCTCGGAATCAGGAGTAGCGAGAATTTTTTCCATATAATGAAACCTGGAGGTATCAAGTTTCTGCTGAAAGATGGTCTCCAGCAGTGAATCCTTGCCGCCGAAATGGAAGGAAATCAAGCTGGAGTTGGCCTGGGCGTCTTCACAAATTTCTCTGATAGACACCCCGTGAAAACTTTTTTCTGAAAAGAGCTTAAGGGCGGACGCGATCAAACGATCGCGTCCGTTTTCTTTAGATTTTTTCAGTACACTCACTACTCTCTCACCAGGTTATCAGTTTCCTGTAACTCCTCATGCGAGTGTGATGAGTGAGATTTTTTATCTGTTTTTTCTTTTGAAGTCATTTTTGCGCCTAAACCATTCGCCCACACTCTGAATCTATCGATATAGACAAAGATTGAAGGAAGAACAATCAAAGTCAAAAGTGTCGAGAGAAGAACTCCGGCCACAATCGCCACCCCCATAGATGTTCTGGTTCTCGATGCCGGGTTTAGACCGTAGGCGATCGGAAGTGTACCAGCGATAAGAGCGAACGAAGTCATAAGAATTGGGCGAAGTCTCGTCTTACCTGCTTCAATAATAGCAGAGAATCTATCGCGCCCTTCTTCCATCAGGACTTTCGCAAAGTCGACCATAAGAATCCCGTTTTTACCAGCAACCCCGATCAACATAAAGAAACCGAAGATCGCAAACAGGTTCATGGTTTTACCAGTCAGGTATAAACCGAAAAATGCACCACTGATGGCCAGAGGAAGTGAGAGCATAATCGTAACCGGCGTGATGAACGATTCATATAGTGATGAAAGAATCAGATAAATAACCAAAAGACCAAAACCAACTGCGATCATAGTCGAGGTCATCATGTTCGCCATATCCTCGGCGTCACCACCAAGGTTCAGGTTTACACTTTCCTGAAGTTTTAAGTCTCCATTATTGATTCTCTCAATATAGTCGGCCATGACCTGGTTAAGACCAACGCCCGGAGCGATGTCCGCCGAAAGCTCGATAAAGCGACCGCGGTTCATTCTCTCGATCGAAGCAGGACCAGTTGTCTCCACACCTTTTGCAACATCGTCCAGCTTAACCAGACGGTGGTTGATGTTTGGTACGAAAACCTGATTATAATTCGCCTTTAAATCTCTCTGCTCATCAACTAAACGAACGCGGATGTCATACTCTTTTCCTTTTTCACGGAAGACGGCCGGAGTTGCACCTTCAACCTGAGCGCGGAGTTCTCCTCCCAGCGTTTTAGTGTTAATCCCGTATTCTTTTGCGGCACCAGGTCTCACCTTCACTTGCAGTTCAGGTTTACCCGGACGGTAGTTGGTATCCACATCCACCAGGCGCTTATCGTTTTTCATCGCCTCAAAAACTTTCATCACACTTTTTTCCAACGCTTCAGCATTAGGTGAAGTGAAGTTCAGGATGAAAGGCTGGCGCCCGAAACCTGAAGTGTCGTATTTAGTAACGATGATATTCGCCTTACTCTTATAATCGACCAACTGTTCACGAAGAGTGTTGCGGAAATCAGCTGTCTTAATGCCATCTCTCTTATCGTGAAGTTTTACAACGAAAGAAGCTTTATTCACCTCTCCGTTTTTGTTACCAGAGAAGTACATCGAGTATCTGACGATTTTATTTTTAACAATAACCTCGTTGACCTCTTTTGCCAGCCTGGTTGTCTCGTCGATGTTAGTCCCCGGAGCAAGCTCCAGGTTAACCTGAAGCTCACCAGAATCATCATCAGGAACGAATTCACCTGGCAGAAAACCCGCCACGTAAAACGAGAAGAAGAAAATGGCAAGAGTCGCGCCGATTGTCGCCAGCGGAGCTTTCAGCGTAAATTTTAAAAAGCTCTCATAAATATTTTCTAACCATGTCTGGAAGCGGTCGAAACCTCTGACCATTCGGCCAAGAGTTTTATCGTATAGACCAGGGTTTGCAGGGACATGTTTAATATCGTGGTGCTCTCCACCGAAGTAAGCTGCCAGCATCGGAATAATTGTAAGGGCAACAAACAGGGAAATTCCCATTGAGAAGGCAACTGTTAAACCGAAGGACTTTAAGAATTGTCCGATGGTTCCGGCCATCATCGCCACAGGAACGAATACCGCCATAACCACCAGAGTGATCGCAATAACCGCCATCTGAATTTCAGCCGTTGCTTTTTTAGCAGCTTCTTTAGAGTCGTAACCTTTTTCCATAAAGCGGTACACGTTCTCGATAACAACGATGGCATCATCAATCAAGAGACCTACGGCCAGAGTCAGCGCCAGAAGAGTTACAATGTTGATAGTGAAGCCAGCAATGTTCATAACTACGAAAGCACCGATCAATGAAACCGGAAGTGAAAGTGCGGTAATCAGGGTTGACCTGATAGATCCTAGGAAGAAAAATACAGTAATAACGGTCAGGATGATACCGATGATAATCGTCTCGTAAACATCGTAAACGTTATCACTGATTTTAATAGATGAATCAATCATTACTTCAAGCTGAGGAGCTTTCGGTTCCGATTGCAAGGATTTGTTGATCGATTCAACTTGTTTCTTAATATCTTGTGCTACTTTAAGTGTGTTAGATCCGGCCTGGCGGTAAACCTGAAGGATAAGAATACGGTTTCCATTTAAGAATCCTCGCGACTTTTCATCTTCTAGTGTATCGACAACTTTTCCTAAGTCAGAAACGCGGGTTGGGACTTCGTTTCCGTATAAGTTAACCAGAGTGTCCCCGATTTCAGGCACGTTCGAGAATTCCCCGACTCCTCTGAATACCAGCTCTTTTTCTCCGCGGGAAACTTTCCCGGCAGGAATGTTCTCTCCCATCGCTCCGACCTGGGCCGCAACTTGAGAAACTGAAATCTCTCTGGCCTTGAGTTTATTTCTATCAAGCAGAACATGAATCTCTCTTTCTCGTCCACCGATGATCTCGATTGCTCCGACGTTATCAACCTGCTCAAGTCTTGGTTTGATCGTCTGGTCAGCAAGGTCGAACATATCTGCTTCCCCCATTCCCTTTGCCGTTAAAGAAAGGAAAATGATAGGAGCATCTGCAGGGTCAAATTTTTTAATGATCGGATCTTCTGCATCGTCTGGTAAATCTGCTTTGGCGATGTTTACTTTATCGCGGACTTCTTGTTCAGCGATTTTCGCATCTTTGTTATCGTTGAATTCCACGATAACGATTGAGATACCTTCAATGTTTGTAGACTTAAGACGTTTGATCCCTGAGATCGAAGCGATTTCATCTTCAAGCGGTTTAGAGACAAGAGTCTCAATCTCCTGAGGTCCGGCCCCCGGATAGACTGTCTCAACGGTTACAACCGGAATCGAAACATCCGGGAATAAATCGATGGGCATTGATTTGAATGAAGCAAAACCCGCAACAATAATACCAATGATTACACAGGTGATGAATATGGGTCTTTTAATCGATGTATTAGCTAAACTCATATTACTTCTCCCCTTGGTATAGCTTTAATTGCGATTCAAGTGCGATGATCTGGGTTGCCGCCTGAACTCTTGAAGCTTGAGACTGAGTAAAATCCTGCTCAAACAAAAGCACCTGGTAAGTTGTCGTGCGTCCTTGTCTTAGCCTCGATCTTTCATTCTCAAGTTTTGATTTCTGCGCATTCTCCATTGAGCGCGCAAGCTTTAATGTCTCTTTTGATTCTGCCAGGCTTTGTTTTAAATCAAACCAATCCTGGTCCTGAGTGTAGGCCAAATTCTGTACGCTGATATCTGCAGAGTCTTTCAATCTCTGCGCTCCGGCCTTCGCATCCGAGACGGCCTTGAAGTTTAACGGCATCTGAAACATCACGCCCACATAACCTGAATCGTGGTCATTTTTGTATGAATTCTTAAAAGCTCTCGTTGTTTCCGGGTCTCTTCCTTGAAGTGTGTAACCGCCAACCAGGTTGAGCGTCGGTTTATTTCTCTCCAGCACTAATTCACTGGAAGCTTTCGCCAGGGCGGCTTGTGCTCTTCCCGCTTTTACGTCCAGTCTCTCTCCCGGCCTTTGGTCGGGAACTTTAATATTCTCCAGGGCCGTGTAGTTAATGCTCTCTAAAGTCGGCACCGCCGAATCGACACTAATGTTTAGATACTTGTTAAAGTTTCTTTCCAGTTTTTGTTTTTCGTTAATCGCTTGCTGTAGTTGAAGTTTATAGGCCTCAATCAGGGCATTGGCCTGAAGTACATCAACACTCTCACCTAAATTTTTGCGTTTCTGGTTTTCAACATAGCTGGAAATATTCTTTCCCGCCGCCAGCGCCTGCTCCTGAATTTTCACTCTGTCCTGAGCGGCAGAAAGCTGCCAATAGGCCACTTCAGCTTCGATCATCAGGTTTTGCGAAAGAGCAAGGCTCGAATATTCATCGGCCTTATTCTGCTGTCTGCTCAATTCTTCCTGGGCCTCTATACCGCGACCAAAACCATTGGCCCACAAAGGCATCGTGAGCTCAATATTAGGAGAACCGTCCCAATACTTAGGAGGATTAAATGTTGACCCTTCATAGTTGGTCTTAACTAAAGAGTAAGAAAAAGTTGTCTGAAGACCAAAGCTGAACTGCTGGGAAATTCCCGCGCGGTAGTTATCACTTTCATACTTGTCATAGTTGGACATTGGAGGTGTCCCAAGACTGGTATCAAAACTTCTTCTGGCCTCAAGAAAAAAGTTCGGCGAAGTCAGAAGATCAGCTTCTCTAGAAACCAGCTGCGAGCCCTCGGCACGGGCCTGGGCCTCTTTGTGACGTAAACTCTGCCCTTCCACTTGAGCGAGGTATTCATTGAGAGTCAGAGCAGAGGCCTGTGAACTCAATGCAACCGACCCTATCACGGCGATTGTCTTTAACATGTGTCTATCCTTTTTAATGATGTAATCAAGCGATTACTTTGTTATGCAAATCAGTATCCTGCAAAATCTTGATGTAATCAAGTGATTACTTTTTTATTACCTGGACTTTTTTCACTGTCTTTTAAAAAAATAAGGTGTTAGGCTCTGTAAATATGGCCGGTAAAACAACAAAAACTAAAAACAAAGATCGTTTAGCGACAGAAGAGCGCCTTCTTTTGGCGGCGGAGCAGATCTTTTCCAAGCATGGATTTAAGGGTGCCACCACCAGGATGATTGCCAAAAAGGCCGACGTAAATGTGGCCTTGATCGCACGCTATTTTGACGGAAAGTTCGGACTGATGTTGAAACTGGTTGAGAAGAAGGCTACCAGCAGCCGTTATACCGATCTCACCTACCCGGTTCAAGATACCCTGACCAGCGAGTGCCTTGAATTTGTAACGGCCAGAATGAGATTCTACATTGAAGACCTTAACATTTTCCGAGTCATTCTCATTCAATTTCTAACCGATGCAAAATTTTTAAAAAGGTTCCATGAAAGCTTGAATATGTTTGAAAAGCACCCGCAGTTTGAGGACCGCATTCAAAAGCTGATTGATGCCAAAAAAGTCACTTCACAAGTTACGCCGTTTCAAGTGCTAGACACAGTAGAGTGTTATCTTTTTGGTTTGATTATCGGGGAAATCCTTATTCACAACGAGGAAATCAAAACTGCAGAAGAGAAGTTAAAACATTTCATTACGAATTACTGCAGCCCACTGGAATTAAAAAAATAAGCACTGCTATTTGCAGCCCTAACTTAAAGATTACATAAATTTTAGCTGCTCCTCTGTCAAATCGCTGCTTTTAAGTCCATAATCAGCCCTCATGAAAAAATTAATAGCCTCACTCTTAGTTCTTCTTGCGGTGGATTTAAATGCGCAGGTCGATCTGAAAAAATTCCCACTTCCTAACAATCGTGTAATCCGTGTAACGGGACATCCGGACTATCCACCGGTGATCTGGGCACAAAAAGGCAACAAAAAACTGGGCGGAGTCTCCGTCGAATTAATCGAAACAATCTTCAAAGAAATAGACGTCAAAGTTGAGTTCATTAACGTTGAAACCTGGGGACGTGCTCAGGAAGAAGTGAAGGCCGGAAGAATTGATATGCTTCTGCCTCCATACAAAACAGACGATCGCCTGGCCCTTTACAACTACTCGAGTGAAGCATTCATGATGGATGAAACGGTAGTCTTTGTGAAAAAAGGTAAAGAGTTTAAGTTTGAGAATTTTCAGGACCTGCTTAAGTATCCTGGTGTGGCGATCATTAACGACAGTTTCGGTAACAAGTTCGATGAATTCGATAAGACCAATACCAACATCACCAGACTCCCAACAACAGAGCAATGCTTTCGTTTCGTAGACAAAAACCGCGCTCGTTATGTTATTGCCGGTCTCAATTCAGGAATGGCCGCTATCACAAAGCTTCAATGGGAAGGAAAATTCGTGGCCCTTCCAAAAAGAATCATTGTCACAGGCCTCTATGCCCCGATCTCACTAAAGTCTCAATGGAACATCCCGGAGATTAATTCTTTTCTTAAGAAAAAGTTCGCTGAATATAATCAGGGCAATGCCATTAAAGAACTGGAAAAGAAACATCTTCGCATCCTGCGTGCTGAAGAAGTTATCACTAAAAAAACTCCTTAAACAAACGCGCTAAGACCAGTAATTGCACGTCCAACCACCAGACTGTTGATCTGTTTTGTTCCCTCATAGGAGTAAAGCGCCTCCGCATCACCTAAAAAACGTGCAACCTTATTGGAAATCAAAATCCCATTGGCGCCCATTAACTCTCTCGACATACTTGTTATAGTCCTGCATCCGACAGTGCAGAAAATCTTCGCCAAAGAAGCTTGCTCATCGGAAATCACACCTGAATCCTGCAATTCACTTAACCTTGAAACCATACACTGCATGGCCGTTAGCTGCGAGAGCATTTGCGACAGCAAGTCCTGGGTCATTTGAAAGCCGGCGATCGGACGATCGAACTGTTTTCTTTGCATCGTATAGTCCAATGTGTGCTCATAAGCTCCCCGGGCGCAACCTACTGCCTGCCAGGCAACCCCCGCTCTGGTCATCTTTAAAACCCGTGCTGTGTCTTTGAATGAACTGGCATTCTGCAGCCTTCTCTCTTCTTTGACTTTGACATTATTAAGTTTGATTAATGCATTTTGAACGATCCTGAGTGACATCTTATCTTCAATTTTTTCTGTGATAAGACCGTTGGTGTTTCTATCCACAATGAAACCCTTCACCTGATGATCTTCCTCATCTTTTGCCCATACGATGATGTAGTCCGCAAAGGTCGCATTTCCAATCCATTTTTTTTCACCGTTGATAGTCCAGGTATCACCTTCGCGCTTACAGGTTGATTTAAGTCCCATTGAAGCAGCTGACCCCACCTCAGGTTCAGTCAAAGCAAAGGCCCCGATTTTCTCCATGGCGATCATCGCTGGAATAAATTCTTCCTTCTGCTCCTTTGAACCACAGTAATAAATCGAGTTCATTGCGAGTCCTGAATGAACCCCAAAGAATGTGCAGGTAGAAACATCCACGCGCGCAATCTCCTCACCAATCATTCCCTCAAGTAAATTGCTTCGCTCTTGACCACCGATAGACTTATCGTAGGTCAGGCCAATGATGCCGAGTTTTTTCATTTTATCGATGATCTGAAATGGAAAGTCTCCTTTAAGCCAGTATTCGGTTGCGATAGGCTCCACTTCTGACAACATGAAGACACGCACTCTATCAAGAATCGCTTTTTCCTCAGGAGTAAGCTTTTGGCGTGTGTCGTAAAAATCCCCATTAATAGGGGGAAATTTGGGATTGCGCCTCTTTTTTATCTTTCGTGCCTGGTCGAGCCACATGAGAATCTCATCATCATCTAACTCACTTAAAAAAGATAACAATGCCGGTATCTTCTTAATCATTCCTAGCTCACTTTTAATTTTATCCTGTATCATAACTCCTCCATGCGGGATAAAATGCAATGGGTTTGCCACTTTTATTATACATTACAATGAAATATTATTTCGCATTTTACAGTCTAATAATTTATCGTAAAAAACCGTATAGTAGTCTAAGAGAGAATTTGAAAAGGAGGTTCTTATGTTAGAAGTACTAAAATCTGAGCAACGTGGAAACGCCGATCACGGGTGGCTGAAATCCAAACATACATTTTCATTTGCCAGTTACTACAATCCTGAGCAAATGAATTTCAGAGCGCTTCGAGTGATTAACGAAGACCGCATTACAGGCGGAACCGGCTTCGATATGCACGGGCATAGAGATATGGAGATCATCTCATATGTGGTTAAAGGGGCCCTTCGCCATGAAGACTCCAAAGGAAATAAAACAGTCATTCGACCTGGCGAAGTACAAAGAATGAGCGCTGGCACAGGTGTGCTGCACTCTGAGTACAATGAGCAGGAAAATGATGACACTCATTTTTTCCAGATCTGGGTTGTTCCGAATAAAACAGGACTGCCATTTAGTTATGGCCAGAAATCTTTTGAGAGCGAGCTAAACTCAAAAGACATGGTGCTGGTGATTTCAAATGATGGGCGCGACGGCTCTATCAGCATTAACCAGGATGCAGATCTTTACATTTCCCGTCCGAAGGCCGGTAGCGCTCTTGAATATAAAATCAATAGCGGCCGCAATGTATGGGTGCAGGTGGTGAAAGGATCCCTTGAAATCAACGGGCAAACGATTCTCGCTGGTGATGCCATGAAAACCTCAGTGGCCCAATCGCTTGCAATCAAGGCCCTGAGCGATGCTGAATTCATGCTGTTTGACCTTGCCTAAGATATCAGCAAACCTGCCGGGATTTCTGTCTGAATTTCCCGGGGGTTTGTTTGGTTTTTGCCGTAAAAAATCGCGTGAAATAATTTGGATCTTCAAAACCAAGCTCATTGGCGATCTCACTGACCGAGAGATCTGAATAGGCCAGCAAACGCTTTCCCTCAAGAATACATCTCTCCTGAACAATACTCCTGACGCTTTTGCCGACGATGCGATTCACTTTTGCTGTCAGCGCCTTCGGCGTTATCCCTAATGTCTTAGCGTAATAATCAACACTATGATGTTTTTTGTAGTTCTTCTCTACCAGCGCAGTGAAATCCTCACGGAACTTTGAAACTCTCCCGACTTTAGCAGGATTGCCCTCAAGAATGCGGGAAAAATTCAAGATCAATGTTGCCAGATACAGTTGCAGCAGTGTTTCGAAATCCTTTCTTTCTTCCTCATACTCAAGCAACATCTTCTGCGCGAGCGCAAAAATCTCCTCGCGCTTTTCCCCGTTAACTGAAAAATAATTTTGGGAAGGCATTAAAGCTTCAGAGAAAATGTTGTAAGCTTCATCGCCGGAAAACATAGAGAGACCCGCAAACTCGATAACAACTCCTGTAGTGTCCTTGCTCATCGACCACGAATGAACTTGGGCCGGCACCATGAAAAAAATCGCCCCACGCGAGACGATATGTTTCTTGAAATCAATCTCATGCCATCCGCTGCCTTTAGTGATAATTACCAGGTGATAAAAATTGTGTTTGTGCGGAAATGGTACAATGGGATTGAGCCTGCCTTCGAGCCTGGTGACCCGCACTTGTTTAGTGACCCCTGAGACAACTCCAAAAGAATCCATCGGATGAAGAGTATCCAGGTGATGGTGATGATCGTGCTTTTTTCTCATAAACTCCTCTCTAGGAGAGCATACCACGAATAGAGTGTTTTGTGCTATTTTTTACTTCTTTCGTCCATAGGATCAGAGGGCCATTTTTGCTACAATAGAAACACAGGAGAGGTATAAAATGAAAATGTTCGCTTGTTTGCTGTTATTCCTGACCGCCCCCGCTTTCGCCAAAGATTATGAACTCATTAAGGAGCACTCAAAAATCGCTTTTGATGTCGACTATATGCTGATGACTAAAGTCGAAGGTCAATTTAAGGACTATAAGGGCTTCTTCACACTTAATAGCGCCGAAAACGACATCACCAACATAAAAATCACTGTAAATGCCGAGAGTGTTGATACCAACGACTCAAAAAGGGATTTCCACCTCAGAGGGCATGAATTTTTCTTCGTCGCCTCTCACCCAGAAATAACTTTTGAGAGCCCCGGCCCGATAAAACTGGAAGTGGGGAAAAAGCTGGTGATCGGCGGTTACCTGACAATGAGAGGAATCAAGAGACCGATGATCCTCGAGGGTATTTATAAAGGAAAATTAAAAGACCCATGGGGTAAAGACAACTACTTCTTCACTCTAAGCGGAGAGCTCGATCGCAAAACTTATGGAATTGTCTGGAATAAATCCATGGATAATAATGGAGTTCTGATTGGTGATTCAGTACGTATCAGCATCACAGTCCAGGCACAAGCACTGGGAGAAAAAACGCCATTCTCAACTCACATGGTTCCAACGACTAAAGGAATTGTTGAAAGAGATTTGCTGCAAAAAGGAAAGATAAAAAAACTTTCAACTTCCACTGATCCGAAAGACAGAAAAAAATAAGGCCGCTTCTGGCGGCCTCACTCTTATTAGATATATTCAGGCTGTTTCATGAAATGCTTCTTAAAAACAAAATCTTTGAACTGCTCTTTTTGAATATTCTCAACTTTGCTTTTAAAATTCTCGCAAACTTTGGCATCGATGACTTCCACCTTAGCTTCTTTCCCTTCTACTTTTGCGACCACTTCATCGGCTGCAAACAAGTTGCCAGCGGCCATAGAACTTAAAAATGCGATTCCCAGGTACATAGTTAAAGACTTCATATATATCTCCTTTTTTGATTCTTTCTACAGGGTCAGTATCGTCCTTTTCCGTATAAAATAATATTATTATGTTTTTATCAACAGTATAGATTATGCTTATACTCCACATATGTTTAATCGCTGAAAAACTCAGCCGACTGCTCAGAAATAAGCGAATAAAATTCCCACAGGTTTAAAATCACAGCTCAAGGCAACTTATAGCTCATGAGTAAAGTATTCTGATCTTGATTCACGACATATTTGCCAAGACATTATTCGGAGTTAGAGTGAAAGGTAGATTTACGTCATTCACAGGGAGTCTTATATGTCACTAAGCAATTCTCCTTCTAAAAAATTGCCGCCGAATTTTCCCAGTCAAAGAGTGACAAGAAAGCTGGAGATCAAGACAGCTGATGAACTTATTCTTCGTGGATGGCAAATGGCGGCCAAGGGTGAAGCAAGAGGAAACGTGGTTTTCGTCCACGGTTTTAAGGATTACTCTGAAAGATACATGAACTTTGGCAATGAGCTCACCAAACATGGATACCAGGTTTTTGGTTATGATCAAAGAGGTCACGGAAGATCCGAGGGAGATCCTTTGTATTTTCCAAATTTTGATGTCGTTACTAATGACCTTGACTTGGCGATTAAAAATTTTAAGCGCTATGATAATTCCAAACCATGGATCGTGTTAGGACATAGTGTTGGTGCTTCTATTGTCGCTCGTTACTGTGTCTCCCGCTCAGATGGATTGGCGGGACTGATTCTTAGTGCTCCTGCTTTAAAAAGAATGCCAGACCTCTCCGATTACCTGGTGGGGCTCTTAAAAACGATCAACTATCTTGCGCCCCATGTAGGGTTGGTGGATCTCCCTAACGAAAAATTTTCCCGCGACCCTAAAATCATTGAAGAGATGAAAAATGACCCGTTGATCTTTGATATGAAAATCCCTGCTCGCTCGGGTTTTGGCGCTCTGGAAAATATGGAGTTTATCAGAGAGAGAATCAGAGACGCCAAACTCCCCTTCCTAATTCTGCATGGGACTGGAGATCAGATCAATAATATTGAAGGCAGCCGCGAGTTTTTCGAAAGCACTCCCAACATTCCCGGGAAGCAGTTAAAAATTTATCCGGTTCTGGCCCACGATCTTCTCCATGAGCCGGAACATCTACAGGTGGAATCCGATATCCTCAACTGGATTAATATCATCATTCAAAAGAAATCAGATTTCTCACAATGGGCGGCGTCCAGCTAAAGGGTGGGCTTAACTCTATGGTGTTTTTTTACGGCGTAAAAGATTTTGTCTTCAAATTCAGAATAATCGAAAGGTTTAATAATATGGTCACTGATATTTTTCTGCACAAGAGTCATGATATCCTCAACATCATTTCTGCCTGTGATAACAATGGTGATCGCCTCTTTTAGTCGCTGGGAGCGCTCTACCTTTCGGGCATGATCCATTACTTCAAAACAAGTTCCATCATCCAGATCCCAATCCAACAATAGCAAATCAAAATCCTGAACCTCGATCATCTTTTTTGCCTCTTTCACGCTTTGGCAGCAGACAAAGTTTTTGTGCTCCAATTGCTCCATGTGCATGCCAAGAATCTCCAGGATATTTGGGTTATTATCCAGGATAAGAACGCTCATCGCCTCAGGCAGGACTTTATTCAACTGCTTTTCCCAGCTCTCCACCAAAAGCCCGGAATATTGATCGCGGACAAAAGGTTTTACAATCACGATATCCCCTTTCATTTGAGTATCAAAAGAATCGCTCTCAGGACTATTGACCATGACAAAAGTTGATTTTCCAAACTTACGGGTTCGTTTTAACTTTTGAACGACTTCTTTCACATTGAACTTCAACGAGTGAGAATCAAAAACAAAGGTATCCACATGATGAGTTGAAATACAGGCCATGAGGTCATTGAAGCTATCGCAGACATGAGCTTCCACTTCATAACCCAAATCCTGCATCTGTGTTGATAACCGGTGGGCATCCGTATGAATGTTCATGCAAAAAGCGATACCAATTTTTCTTTTCATGTTTTCTGTTCGGAATATTCAATGAAAGAATTAAATACTTCTTTTGACGAAATCAAACGAGAGCGCTTAATTTACAGGCTTATTCTGACAAGCTTCAATAAACTTTAAGAAACCTAAACTGAATCCAAAGTTTGAGCAGAAATCTTCTTTTTATCAGAAGTGATTGAAATACCTATTGAGGCAATGATGATGAGACCGATGGCCAGCCACTGTGTAAAAGACAAGCGCTCCCCTAAATAAACTAGGCCAGAAAACGCGGCGAAGACCGGCTCCAGACTCAAAAGAATACCGAACTCTTTAGTGGGGATCTTCGCTAAAGCAAACATCTCTAGTGAATAAGGGATGGCGCTTGAAAAAAGTGCAACACCTATCCCGATCGGGATAATACTGGAGTTTAACAGGGCCGGTCCATCCACAACAACACCAAACGGGACAACAAAAATCGCAGCGACCAGCATTCCCACCGAGGCCACAATTCCCGGAGAACTCAGCTTCCCTGCCTTTGAACCAAAGACTATATAGAGTGCCCAAAAGAAGGCAGCCATAAAAGCGTAAAAAATCCCCCACACATCAAGGGCAGTAGAGAAATCGGCAATCGGTAAAATAAGAAAGACACCAACTCCGGCCAGGAGAACCCAAAGATAATCGAGGATTTTTCTTGAAGCGAGCACGGTGATTATCAGCGGACCAGTAAACTCAATCCCTACCGCAATCCCCAAGGGAATGCGGGCGATCGCCATGTAAAAAAACAGATTCATCAATCCTAAACTGGCCCCATAGAGAATAAATTGTTTAGCTTGTTCGCGGCTGATTTTAACTCTCCACGGTCTCCAGATAGCACAAAGAATGATAGCAGCAAAAGTAAGCCTTAGCGCGGAGGTGCCCATAGGGCCTGCGATTGGAAAAATTTGTTTGGCCAAAGAAGCACCGGACTGAATCGAAACCATCGCCAGCAACAGCAGGAAGACTGGAAAGAAAGTCGAATTCTTAAACGTCGCGAGATTTTTCATTCCCTTTAATATACATGGAACCCTCGAGGGCTAAAAGTTTTTCTTTTATCTTTAATCCTCCCGCATAACCGCCCAACTCTCCTGATTCTCGGATCACCCGGTGGCAGGGAACAATAATAGATATTGGATTTTTAGCATTGGCGCTCCCTACAGCCCTGGAGGCCTTAGGATTTTTTATTGACCTGGCCAGGTCAGCGTAGGAGCGGGTCTCTCCATACGGGATCTTAAGCAGGCACTTCCAGACTGATTTCTGAAAAGGAGTTCCTTCAAGATCCAAGGGAACCTGAAAAACTTTTCTCTGTTTATCAAGGTACTCTGTGATCTCCAAAACGGCCTGGACTATCAACGGATAATCTTTAAAAGAGCGGGCCATGGGAATTTTCGCTTGTTCTTTCCAAAAAATACCAGAAAGGCCCTTTTCAGTGGCCACTAAATACAAATCGCCAATTTTGGTTTTAATTTTCCATTGTGTTTTCATGATCAGATTCTAATAGAAGAGCAAGACTTTTAATGGCGGGATTCGGACAAGATCAAAAAAAAGGCCAGCACTCAGTGCTGGCCTTTTAGATTTCTAAATTACTTATTCATTACACTGCGAATCCACTCATTAGCGTAAGCTACATTTGAATAGATACCGTATTTTTTAGGTCTTGCACAACCGTCACCAAAACTAACAACTCCAACAAGAGTATGAGTTCCAGCAGCTTTATCTCTGATGATTAGTGGCCCACCGCTATCACCCTGGCAAGAATCCTTTCCACCCTGGTCGTAACCTGCAGCGATCATCGCTTCATTAATCTGGCCATTGTATGCTTCGCGAGCGTTGGCCCTTTCACGGCTTACAAGAGGAACATCAACTTCTCTCATCACTGAAGGCTGGCTTCCGTTTTCACGAGTTACACCCCATCCAAGAACTGTTGCAACAATCCCGTCTTCAAGTCCACCTGATGTCTCAAGATTTGAGTCAGCAATTTCGATTTTTCCAAGTTTTCCATTAGTGAAATCAATTGCAGAAGCAAGCTCCAGAAGAGCGTAGTCATGCGAGCTTTTTGAAGCGCTATACTTTGGGTGAATATATGACTTAACAACTTTAAGCTTTACTCTGTCTGAAGCTCTAAGGTCAATGCTTCCACCAGTAATAGTACGGCTGAAAAGCGACTTACAGTGAGCAGCAGTTAAGATCCACTTCTCATCAATAATGCTTCCAGCGCATCCACCGCCGATGCTAACGATATATGAAGTGTCAGTTGATGGGTCAACCTGGATTCCACCGACAATTTTATCATTTCTGATTTGAAGTTTATCTAAAGTAGATGCTGAGACAAGATTAGTAAGAGACAAAGTAGCTAGTAAGAAAATCATTTTCATATAAAACCCTCTTGGTTTGAATTGATTACTTAAATTCTGAACTTTTTTGAAAGTACCTGACAAGTGGCCCAGGTTAAATGTGATTTAAAGTTAGAATGTCAAAAATCAGACACCTTCGATCAAACACAGGGCCCTTGACCGCAATTCACCCCTCGGGCAACATGAGTCCCAAGGAGAGCTCATGAATAAAAAGAATTTTCTCGTCAACCGCCCTCATCCCTGGCACGGGATTCCCATAGGACCAGAGGCCCCGGAAGTAGTAAGGGCCTACATTGAAATTATCCCCAACGATGTAATTAAATATGAGATTTGCAAAGAGACCGGCTACCTTAAAGTCGATCGTCCTCAAAAATTCTCATCAGTCCCCGGCTTCCTCTACGGATTTGTTCCTCAAACTTACTCTGCTGAAAAAACTGCTGCTCTTTCTAAAAAGGCAACAAAGGGAGACAGTGATCCTGTTGATATCTGCATTCTCTCAGAGCTTCCGATCGAACGGGCCGACATTATCATGGATGTGAGAATCATCGGTGGCATCAAGCTTATCGATGGCGGTGAGGCCGACGACAAACTAATTGCCGTTTTAAATGGTGACCCTTTTTACGAAGGGGTAAATGACATCTCCGGTATTAATCCAGTGGTCATTGATCGCATGAGACACTATTTTTTGAGTTATAAAACTATTCCTGGCGAGCCCATTAAAACTCAAATTGAGTCGATCTATGATGCCAAAGGGGCCTACGAGGTTATCCGCGCCGGAATGGAAGATTACCGCGCTCATTTCAGCTAATTTTTGACGAAGCCACGACCACCTCGCTAAAATGGCGAGGTGGAATTCGGAAAACTTGCAGACATTCAGAATGTGAACTGGACTCTTCCGGCCGAAGATCCAAAAAACACATCCAGGCTTAGTCCTTCCTCAACCTTCAAGCTTCATTTTGGCTCTCCCGCTTGGGGGGCGAAAAACTTTGTCGGAAAGATCTATCCCGAAAAAACCCCGGCCCATGAGTTTTTGTATCATTACTCCAGAAATTTTGACTGCATTGAACTCAACACTACCCACTACCGTATACCAGATGAGAAAACGACTACTGATTGGCTCGCTCAAGTTGATCCAAATTTTCTCTTCTGCCCGAAACTACATAAAGACATCTCTCATTCCAGAAATGGCCTGTTCGATAAAACCTTGCTTGCTCACTGGCTCGACTTCCTGGGGAGAATCCATGGCAACCTGGGACCTTGTTTTATCCAGTTTCACGAAATGTTCTCGTATAAAGACAAAATGCATCTGTTTCAATTTTTGGAGAGCTGGCCTTCCGAGTTCAAACTAACACTGGAGCTGCGCCACCCCAGTTGGTTTCAGGATGGAGTTATCCTTCCTCCACTGGCCGATTATTTAAACCGCAAGAATATCGGATTAGTGATTACAGATGTGGCAGGAAGAAGAGATGTGCTGCACTCTACGCTTTCCACAAACTGGACGCTAATTCGCTTGATAGGCAATAACCTTCACACCAGCGACGAGAAACGACTTAATGACTGGGCCCAGCGAATTTCTGAGTGGAAAGATAAAGGTCTCAAAGATTGTTTTCTGTTTCTTCATCAGCCCGATGATATTATGACAATCGAGTTCGCCACACTGGCCCAGGATGTTTTTCTCAATCACAAGCTGAAGTCTTCACCGCAATTCAATCTTCATTCAAATATGGATCTTTTAAGCTTTATTTAACAAAAAAAAGGCCGGTAAAAACCGGCCTTATTATTAGAAGTGTTTTTTTACAGTATCGCAGACATACTGAAGTTCCTCAGTCGTCATGTAAGCGAAACATGGAAGGTTTAAAACCGCTTGAGAAATGTAGTGAGCATTTCCGTTATCAATTTTTCCTGCCAGATGAGCCGCCGCACCTGACTGTAAGCTCATTGCTCCAGGATAGATTGTGCCGTATCCAACGTTTGCTTTCTTAAGTGATTCAATAAGGGCAGGTCTTAGCGCTGGATCGATCATTCCGACTGCGCAGTAACCGTTTTCTTTAATGTTCTTTCCTGCGCGAACTGGCTTAAATGGAAGACCTGTCAGGGCTTCTTCATAAAACTTCACAGCGTTCATGCGGCTTTCAATACGCGCATGAATATGTTTTAGGGACATATTCAAAAATAGTGATTCATAAGCACCGATGCGCGAGTTCCAACCAATCATTCCATGTGAATAGTGATCAGTTCTTCCGTGGTTAATTAGTGTGCGGCAATTTTTTGCATATTCATCGTTTGTTGTGAAGATCGCTCCCGCATCTCCTGAAGCTCCAAGAACTTTTGCCGGATAAAAACTAGTTGTTGCGATAAGTGCTGTTCCAACTACCGACTGCCCGTCAATTTCCGTTCCAAAACACTGAGCGCCGTCTTCAATAAGAAGAACACCCGCTTCCTTAGCAAATTTTCTGATTTCCATTGTATCCGGAGTTACCCATCCGTATAAGTGAACCATAATCGCTGCTTTTGGTTTGAACTGCTCAACAGCTTTTTTAAAAGTCGCCAGATCCCAGTGGCATTTTTCACGGTTAACGTCGATAGTGATCGGGTTTGCACCAACATTCACTACCGCCTCAAAAGTCGCCCAGAAAGTCATATCAGGAATGATTACTTTATCATTTTTATCTACGCCCACCGCTCTTAAAGCGATCTGGATAGCGTCTGTACCGTTAGCACAGCCGATTGCATGCTTAGATTTTGCAAAGCTTGCCAGGTTCCCTTCCATTTCGGCGACAATCGGGCCTCCGACAAATTGGGTTTTATCAAATAGCGAAGCCACTCCGCTTAAAAATTCATCACGAAATCCTGCTTCAAAACGATTTAAAGTAATAAATGGAACTTGTTGAATGCTCATTTCTCTCTCGAGGATAAAGTTAAATTGATGCCCCAATTATCGTGTAGCTCACTCGAAGTGGCAACTTGATTAATTCCCGAGCACTGATGTCGGAATATCCGACAAAACTTCACCTGTACAAAAAAATGCCGAGAAGAACTCCATGAAAACAATTTAAGGACTACTATGCGCGCTAAACTTGATGCCTTTTTCCCATTAGATGCCATTAAATCGACAGAGATGGTGCTCTTTTTCACTGTGACGCTCGCTATGCTTATCATCGAATTTTTCGGATGGCAGGGTCCCTTTCACTTTCATTTTCAATCAACCGACTGGTACAGGGCCCTGTCGCAAAACGACCGCTTCTTTTACGCCCAGGCCTGGACTACGTTCTCATTTTTTTTAGTGCTGGTGATTTTCCCAACTATCATCTTCAAATTGCTCGTAAAAGACGTAGATTGGCTCTTAAGCGCGCCGGTGAAAGCATCTGGCAAACAGTATTTAATTCTCTACGCAGTGATGTTACCGGTTTTAATCGCCGTTGCCACCCGCCCACAATTTTATGAATTCTATCCGCTCTTTAGACCGGCGGATGGATGGTCGTGGTTCATGTTTGAATTAGTCTACCTTCCACAGTTTTTTGCTGTAGAATTTTTCTTCAGAGGCCCTGCACTTGGGTTGGCTTCAAGAATAAAAAAAGGCATTGCACCAATCGTAATGATGCTCCCCTACGCTCTTATTCATATTCACAAACCTTTCCCTGAAGCAATTGGAAGCATGTTTGCTGGACTGGTCTTAGGTCATCTGGCACTTAAGAGCCAGAGTATTTGGTTCGGAGTCCTGCTACATATGGGAATCGCCCTTTCTATGGATTTTCTAGGGCTTCTTAATTCAGGATTCTTCAGATTTTAAACGGGCCACTTTTGAAACCATGTCTCCCACTTTAAAAGCGAGATCTCGCGCATGAGTTTCAAGTGCCAAATCCCCTTGTTGATAAATTCCCATCATCCATTCGTTTAACTTTTTTAGCTCTTCACTCACTTCTTTATTTTTTGTTTGAGAATTTAAAAACTGAATTAGTAAAGACCATGATTGATCTTTTTTGAGTGCACGCAAAAGATCAAGGCTTAAAACATTTGTGGTGCCTTCCCAAATCGCAAAGACTTGATTGTCTCTATAAAGAGTTGGGATGCCTCCATCTTCAATGTATCCGGCACCACCAAAGACTTCTAAGAGCTCCGAGGTCCACTGAACTGTTTTTTTAGCAGTGTAAAGCTTCAGTACTGGTGTAAGGAGACGAAGGATTTTATTGAGCTCTTCACGACTTAGGTTGAAGGCATTTTTTTCTGCAAAGACTTCTTCGTTACCAAAGATTTCAGCAACCAAAAATGTGAAATAAAAAAGATTAGTAAGCTCTTCATTCGCTGCCTTTAATATGTTCGCATTTAGTGGATGCTCAGAAATTTCTTTATCAAAAGCGCGGCGCTTTCGTGAGTAGTCTGTGGCCAGGGCCAGAATTCTTCTAAAGGCAGCAATTGATGTTACTGAATTATAAAGGCGTGTGACGTTAAACATAGAAGCAATCTGCTTTACACCTTCGCCCGGATTGCCTACTAGTTTTGCCTTAGTGCCAATTAATTTTAGCTCTGCAGTTGGTAGGGCCTTCGTTCCCAGTTTGTCCTTTAATCTTAGAACTTCGATGTTGTTTAAACTTCCATCGGCCTTTTTTATTTCAACGTAAAAAAGAGAGAGCCCACGGCTTCCTTTGACTGTATTTCCAGACTCATCTTCAATGCGGGCCAGGGCCATGGCCATTTCACTCGTAATTGCTGATGTAAACCACTTCGTTCCAAAGAGTCTCCACTCTCCGTCTATTTTTCTGGCGACGGTCTCAGTGTTTGAAACATCTGATCCACCAGATCTCTCAGTCATCCACTGACCTGAAGTCCAGAAAGTTTTCGGATCACTTGAAGTTAATTTTGTAAAAGTTTTTTTTAGTTCCTGGTCACCATAGAGCTCGATTAATTTTGCCGCTCCATCAGTCATCGCTAAAGGGCAAGAATAAAATGCGCTTGAAGGATGAAATAAATAGAGTTTTGAAAATTGCACAATTCGAGAAAAGGCACCGTACTTTTTTTCATAGCCGATACTGACAATTTTCTCTTCCGCACTGACGGTGTTTAAATCAGTCCATCCTTGATCAACTATTACTTTATCAATGCGTTTTCCCCAAGGATCAAATTGAATGAGTGCGGGAGGATTGGCTTCGGCCTTTCTCGCCATTTCCAAAACGTCACTGACCACACGATTTCCAAATCGCTTGAGGTCTTCAGTCACTTCTTTTTTTATGGATACTGGAAGTTTTTTTTCAATATACTTATTTAATAATTGGTCGTCTTCATACTGATTTTTAAGAATAGGGCCATCCTGAAAAAATTCACTCATACAAGCTCCAACTTAAGGATTATTTAGAGTATTGTACCTTCTTTTGACTTCATCAAAAAATGAATTTTTCTCTGACTTTTTAGCTTTGAAAGGAAGGTCCATTTCGCTTCCCCAACGATCTGTGTCTCGCACATCGGCCCATCTTCTGTCGTCTTTTAGATGAAAATGCAAAAAGCCTTGAGACTTGTAATAAAAAATTCCTGGTTTTGATTCTTTTATCAAGGGCAAAGCACGAATCTTTTCTAAAACATCTTCAATGTCTTCCAATTTTTCGTAAGGGCAGCGGGCCATGGAAACCTCTCTAACTCTCTGAATTATCTAACAATATTAAAGAATTCTACTCAGATAGCCGACAAGAATGCAAGGTTTTATAACTAACGAGGGACCCCTGCATAATATTTACAAGATATTATTCGCCCCATATTTAAATTGGTCATACATAGATCGCGATCTCAAAGTAAAAGTGCGCGTAATAGAAAGACCTGCTTATTCACTCCCTGAAGAAGAACTGGTGAAGTTGCGCGAAGATTTAAAACGAGTTGTGAAAAAATCAATTCCAAAAGAAAATTTAGATTACGGAATTTTTTCTGAGACAAGCGACGCTTTTAAAACCAGTATCATCACCATCATTTACCGACAAGAAGACAATTTTCCAATTGCTTTTAACTCTCTTTCTTGGATTCCTTGTAAGTTAAGAGGAAAAGATGAGGACTTACTGCACTTGGGATTAGTTGTTATCGATCCCGATGTGCGCGAAGGTGGATTGTCATGGATTCTTTATGGTCTCACCACTATTTTATTATTCGTTAGAAAAAAACTAAAACCGATCTGGATCAGCAACGTCACTCAGGTTCCGGCGATCATTGGTAAAGTCTCTCAGTCATTTGACGGAGTCTACCCAACTCCGGCCAACATTGGGAAACCTCCCTTTATTCATTTGTGGATTGTCCGCCAGATTATGGAGAGCAAACGCCATGTCTTCGGCGTAGGTCCTGATGCAGAATTTGATTTCGATAAATTTATTATCAAAAACTCTTATACCGGCGGCTCTGACCACTTAAAGAAAAAATTCACAGAGGCACAACCTCACCGCGATGCCACTTATAATGATTTTTGCAAAGACAACCTGGATTATGAACGCGGTGACGACTTCATTCAAATTGGGCAATTGAATCTCAACATGACTAAGGACTTTCTGCTCAAATCTGTTCCTAAAAAATCAATGTTAAGGATTGCCGTCTCTCTCTTTTTTATTTCGATTCAATCAGTTTTGTCGCCAGTACTTTTATGGCTAGATAGCCAGCATAAATATGGGGATCTTAGACCATGGAAAAAATGAGCTACAAGAATATCTTCCAGCGAAACATTGGTTTTGTTGATGAGGCCGAACAAGAAAAAATAAAAAAACAAAAAGTTTTTATTGTTGGTGTTGGTGGAATGGGTGGTGCTGCTTTGATGAATCTGGTGCGCATGGGATACGAGCAAATTGGTATCGCAGATATCGATGTTTTTGAAGAGTCCAACATCAATCGTCAGCTGTTTTGTAACACCGATTTTGTCGGGGTTGACAAGGCCCAGGCCTCCATTGTTCAACTAAAAAAGCTCAACCCTGAAATCAATATAAAAAACTGGGGTCACGCGTGGCTTGATCATCTTTCAGAGATCTGCAAAGAGTACCCCATCATTATCAATGGCTGCGATGATATCGTCGCAAGTAACAAGCTCTATAATAGTGCCCGAAAGCATAATAATACAGTGATCGACGCTTACACCGCCTCAGTACCTTCGGTGTATGTCACTCGCTCTTCTGATCCAAGCCCATTAACGAGATGGACCGGTTTGACTGAAATTGCGAGCACGGATGTTAAACTGATTGAGCAATATAAATTTAAAGAAACAGAATACGTCATGACTAATTCAAACTCGCTTTCTCATATCCATTTGAGTATTGCTATTGAGATGGTTGCAGGCAAAAGATCGAGAATGTCTTTAGCCCCGATGGTTATCGGTACCGGGTGCTTGATGGCCTATCAGGTTTTATTTTTAACTATTGATAAAAAAGTGACTGACTATCATGGGTACTTTCTAGATCCTTATGGCAAAGTCACCAAACATAGTTCTTCTCCGGTAAACTTTGTAAAAAGATTACTCGTAAAATACTTTCTCAACAAATGGCTTAATGAATGATGATTGAATTTTCTCAAAAATTCGACAGTGCGATCAACCTCATTGCGGCCATCGCACTAATTTACTACGCTGTCTATATGAAGCTCGCTGAAAAAAATGGTGGGCTTAGAAAAAGGCTGCTCTTTTTATTGTCACTACTCGGTGCCCTCTGTCTAACCAGAGGAATTAACTATCTCTTTGACTTTGGAGCGGAGGTAGAAGTTTTTGTCCTAGTCATTGCCTCGATTGTCCCACTTGCGCTTTTTCTACTTATCGAACTCATGCTACGCAGGCATTTACCTCTAGGTTTAAAACTTTTTTCAGGCTTCTCTAGTTTATTCTTAGTAATCGGCTTTCTCCTCTTTGGTGTAAACAAGTACGTTCTCTTTACGCTCATGGGGTATTACGTTACCAACCTTTTTTCCATTTTCTTTATTTTAATCACCAATAAAAAACTCGAACTCCAAGCAAGTGAGCTCAGTCTCATCAGGATCAACACCGTCATTATGATCCTTATCATCCCGTTGATAGTCACTGACTTCAAAAAAATCCTAAACATCGACACGATTAGGCTTGGTGCCTTTGGGATTCTCTTTTTCCTCTACGCGCTGGTTAAGATTTGGGAAAACATTGACATCAAAGGCGGTTTTTCGAGATTAGTCTATCTTTTAATTTTCAACCTTTCTTCGGCCGGGCTTATCTGTTACCTCTTTGATATATTCCCACTCTACTTTCATGTATTCATCATCTTCATCATGCTCCGAATGCTCTCAGATATTCTAATCTACACTCGAGACAGCTATTCTAACAAGGCCAAAGATATCACTTACAAAGTTTTGGATTCTTTCATCAAAGGGAATTTAAAAGTCGACTCCATAAAAAAAGAAATCGCTTCAGATGATGTTTTTTTCTTGATGACAAAAAAGGATTTAATCAACTACAACCACGAGCGCATTCTTGATGTTTTTAAAGAAGGAGGCCTTTATTTTAAAGGTGAGGCCGGTCATTTAACGAAAGACCCTGATACGCTTGATGAGATTCTTCACCTTTATGAAGACTTCGACTCTAATGCCTGTATTTTTGTTAAAATCTTTGGGAATGATTTCTTCCTGATCCTTTTTAAATGGCCAAACATGGCACCAAAAAACAAATTGAGAAAAGAAATTATGCTAATTAAAAACTTGGCCGCTCAAATAAAGGAATAAGAATGCTGACAATTAAAGAAAAGGATATCGATTCTTTTTTTGAAGTTCCTTTTAATATTTATCAAAATAACCATTTCGTGTCGTTGTTTAAAGATGATGTCAAAAGATTCTTATCCACCTCTAATCCGCTCTTTAAAGAAGGCGACAACTACACCTATTTTACAGCGGTAGAAAACGGTGTGGCCATTGGAAGAATTGTCGGGATTGTCCATCCAAAATCCAACCAAAGACACAACCTCAATTGGGCCTACTTTGGTTATTTTGATTGCGTCGAGCGCCTCGATGTGGCCCAAAGTTTAATCGACAAAGTAAGTGAATGGGCCCGTAAAAAAGGTCATCATGAATTAGTGGGAAACATCAATTTCACTTTCATGCAGCAAATTGGCGTGATGGTGGAAGGATTTGAAAATTTTCCCTACTCCGATCAAGTTTACACTCCTGATTATTTGCCAGGGCTTCTCTCCAAGTTAGGTTTTGATTCTTTTTTTCCTATGGTCACTTCTGAATCAGACATCAGTCAAATCGACATGAAGCAATTTGAAAAAGACAAAATCAAGGCGATTGAAAATGACCCTGAATACACTTTTAAAGAAGTAGGATACTTTGGGATAAAAAAATTCATGGAGGATGGGTGTCAGGTGCTCAATGAAGGCTTTGATAAAAATCCTTATTTCACTCCTATTACGCTAGAAGAATTTGAATTCCAGGCCAAAGACTTAATGCTTGTTATCGATCCAGGTCTCACTGTTCTCGCTTATCACAAAGATCGACCGGTGGGAGTTATTATCTGTATCCCAGATTTAAATCCACTGATTCATTCGGTGAAATCAAAAATGGGTATTCTCTTCTTTCTTAAGTTCTTATGGTTTAAGCTCTTCAATGACCGGGCAGCGATTATTTTTTACTCTGTCTCTCCTGACTTTCATGGAAAAGGAATCAATCAGGCCATCTTAAAAAGAGTTGTTCAAAACCTAAAGAAAAAGAAATATAAAACTCTCGGCATAACTTGGATTGCCGATGTCAACAAATCGAGTTTGAGGCAAATGGAAATCATCTCAGCAAAAGTCCTGCACCGCTTGAGTCTTTTTAAGAAAAACATTTAGGATTATCATGAATTGGAACCAAACTCTTTTTTCTGAAATGGCAGCTCTTGCTCTTCGCGCACCTAGTGTGCACAATGTACAGCCGTGGAAAGTTCATTTCACTCCCGACGGCTTTGAACTCTTTCAAGTAAAAAGCAGAAGACTTTTTGTAGGAGATCCAAAACTCCACGACAACGACGTAAGCTTAGGATGTTTTATTGAACTAGCGAGTATTTTCCTCAAAGAACGAGGGCTTGATATCACTTTAACCGAAGAAAAAACAAAAATAATCAAAGACCAAGATGATGAATACGAGCAAAGATTTAAAGTGAATGTGTCTTCTGGACCAATAATAAAAGACTCACTCGCGCCTTTTATATCCAAACGAAGAAGCTATCGCGGGATTTTTCAATACGACCCAAATTTTAATGAAAATACACTCAAAGAAATCCAGATCCCAGGTCTTGAAATAAAATGGATTACTGGCCCTTCTGAGATGAAAAAATGGGCCGCACTCTACGACGAAAGCTCCTCGCAAATTAATAAAAACCCGGGATATTTTCAGGAGCTAATCCATTGGTTGCGTTTTAGCGAAAATCACGCAAAATTCAATGAAGACGGTCTAAATTACAAGGCCCTATCCCTGGGAAAGGCCGAGGCCCTAATGGGAAGCCTACTCTTTAAAGTGCCTGTCTTTAAACTTCTCTCCCTCTTCTCCCTGGAGAAAATTCTCATTACAGAAGCCCCTCAAATCAAATCCGCCCAAGGAATAATCATTATTTACGCCCAAAAAAGCTTGAACTCACTCGAGATGGGAAGGGCCTTTGTTCGCCTGTGGCTATCGCTTGCGGCCCGAGAGATAAGTGTATGCCCTTTATCCAGTCTTGTAGATTTTACAGGGACCTTTAACATCTTAAACTCCCTGAAATCCTCGGATGCTACAATACCCTTAAACGTATTACGATTCGGGAAAGTAGCAAATGAAAAAGACATTTATTCTTCACCTCGCCTTAGTGTTGAACGGATTATTCTTAAGTAATTCTGCACTTGCTGAATTAAGTGATTCTGCCCCAAGGGAACTTAAAGCGTTTGCCGAAAGTGACTTTGATTCTATTCACATGCAGTCACTTAAAACTCACGCTCTACCTGTTAAGATTCTTCTTACTGCTCTAGTTCTAGAAGGAAGAGCTCAGAAATGGATTGCAGAAGATTCTTATGACTACAAAGAGGTTTTTAAAAGATCAGGGTTAACTTACCCACAAAACGTTGTCTTTAATTCTAAAGTTTATGCCTGGAAGCCAGGAGTCCTGCCTGCGGGGATTATTCAGAAGGATATGGATTTCGGAATCAACGCCAATATTAAAGTAGCAAACCTTTCATGTATGGCCTGCCACAGTGGTTCTGAGTACGATTCTCAAGGTAAAAAAACTCAAAATCTAGTCATCGGCGTTCCGAGTGATTCGTTTAACCCAGAAGTTTATGTTAGCTCAATCTATCAGGGAATGAAACGAGTAACGATGGATTGGGATAAATCCTTTGCCATCATCAATAAACTTTTCCCAGAAACAAAAATCAAAGAAAAAATCCTACTTAAAACTTTTATCCGCTCGCAAGTTAATGCTTACGTAAAAAAGCACGCGGCCATTGACCGTGGAACTCCTTTTTTAAATGGTGGACCTGGACTTACTAATGGTGTCGCTTCCCTGAAGAATGTTTTGAATCTAAACACCAATGAAGGATCGGCGTTTGGTTACACCTCAATTCCGTCAATTGGCGACAGAGGGTTTAGAAGCTCACTTCTATATGATGGAGTTTATTCTACAGCTCATAAAAATGAATCAAGAACTATCACTAAAGTTACAGAAGAAAGACTGACTGATACTTCAACGATTGTGGCCCTTTTTACTATTCCGACGATGGGACAAACTCAAAAGCGCGCACTTAAAAATGTTGAAATGGTAGTTAGTACATTGAACCCTATTCTAAGAGAATTTAAGACACCAGCCTTCCCTGGATCTCTAGATGCAGAAAAGGCCCGCCGTGGATTTGCCGTGTACAACAACAGCTGCCTAGAGTGCCATGGCGAATACCAATGGAATGGTGGAAAAAAATCTACACTTATCTCTTTCCCCAATAAACTTATCCAGCAAGAAGAAATGAATTCAGATGCTAATCGTTGGATGGCAATTAGTCCTGCCTTAGTAAAAAATCTTGAGGAATCTGTCTGGAAAGACATCGTTCAAGTTAATCAAAACCAAGGCTATATTGCTCCAATTCTTGAAGGATTATGGGCAAGTGCTCCTTATATGCACAATGGCTCTGTGCCGACTCTCTGGCACTTCATGAGACCTGAAACTCGCCCGACACAATTTGCAGTCGGCGGTCAAAACCTAGACCTAAACAAAGTCGGCTCTCTGGGCAACAAAGCAATTGGCAGCGAGATTTATGATACACGAACTGAAGGAAGAGATAACCGTGGACACGAAAAAGAGTTCGAAAATTTATCAGAAGAAGATAAAGACGATCTTTTAGAGTACCTAAAAACTCTTTAGTTCTATAAAAACGAATCAAAACATCTTTATTATCAATTTTATCATTCTACTGACTCGCTCTATACTGAAAAGGTATTAAATAAGGAGTCCAATGATGAAATGCCCTGCATGTAAAGATGATGTGACACTTACGATGTCTGAGAGAAATGGAATTGAAATCGATTACTGCCCTACTTGCCGCGGAGTTTGGCTCGACCGCGGAGAGCTCGATAAGATTATTGAAAAATCTTCCTCTAATGGCCCTGACCAATTTACTGCCCGTGAAAAAGTCCAGGATGTGATTTATCGCGAGCAAGATTCAAGAAAACACGACTACTACAAACACAAGAGAAAAAAATCCTTTCTCGAAGAGCTTTTCGATTAGAAACCGTCCCACACACAGACATAAAAAAGGCCAGGATAACCTGGCCTTTTTTTATTTTCGGATTATTTACCGTGGCATTTTTTATACTTTAATCCACTTCCACAAGGACATGGCTCATTTCGGCCGACCTTAGGAGTCTCTCTTACGATCGGAGTTAGAGGCTCGTGCTCAACTTCAGGAAGTTCATCATCGTGAGCGTGTGGATTTTCGTGTTTACTCTTAGCGATCTTTAGTTTCAAAAAATCGTTTTGTTCAATTGGCTTTGGTGCGTTTTCAACTGGAGCGACAGGTGCACTTCCAATCTTTACAGTCTTCGCTTCTACTTTTTTAGGTGCTGCTACTTTTGTTTCAACTTTTTTTGCGACGGCTTTTTTTGGAGCTGCTTTCGCTGCTACCTTTTTCGGTGCTGCCTTAGCTGCCACTTTCTTTACAGCTTTCGTTGCTGTCTTTTTTGCTGCTGCTTTTGGGGCCACTTTCTTGGCTGTTTTTTTTGCCGCTGCTTTTGGGGCAGCTTTTTTTGCTACTTTTTTTGCAGCTTTTTTTGGAGCCGCTTTTTTGACTGCTTTTTTGGCTGTCTTTTTAGCAGCTTTTTTTGGGGCCGCTTTTTTGACTACTTTCTTCGCTGTTTTCTTTGCCGCTTTTTTTGGAGCTGCCTTTTTCTTAACTGCCATTTCGAATCTCCCGTTTGATTAAAACTCATCTAAGTATTACCTAGGAGCGAATTATGGTCAAAATTTATTTAACGACACTGTGCGACTGCCAAAGAAGGAGAAGAGGTTTTATACTTAATCCAACATGCTTTACGGAAACCAATCAATCTCACACTACACCAAAGAAAACATCTCCACCTGGATGCTGATGGCCTTTCAGGCCGGCATGCTCAACATTGGCGGCTTCATGGCCTGCCACCGTTTTGTCTCTCATGTGACTGGCTTTGCTACATTTTTTGGGTACGAAGTTAATCAAACAAACCTCTCCCATGCGGCCGGAATGCTGGCCGTTCCAGTCTTTTTCCTGTTAGGGGCCATGCTAAGCGGATTTTTAGTGGACCTCCGACTCAAATTGCATAAAAAACCCAAGTATTATATCTCATTCGGGCTTATCTTTTTATTGCTGTTAATTGTCCTAACCGGAGGGCTACTAAACCTATACGGGCCTTTCGGCCACCCTGTTAACACATCAGGTGATTACGCTCTTTTGATTCTTCTGTGCTTCATTTGTGGGGTTCAGAATGGAACCATTACCAGCGTTTCAAAATCTGTTATCCGAACCACCCACCTCACAGGGATCACCACCGACTTAGGAATAGGCCTGGTCAGGTTAATGAATAGGTCAAAGATTGATGAGCCAATGGAAAATGAAGAGAAGGCCACCTACATGAGAATTGGGATCATCACTTTTTTCGGTCTGGGATCAGTGATTGGTGGTTTTATCTTTTTGAGTAGCCGCGGATGAGCATCTGTGCACGCAGCGCATCTTGGATCGCGCGCGGATCGTTCGCGGGGGCGGCAGCAGGCG
>JBEIPI010000071.1:0-15579 GCA_040377165.1 Bacteriovorax sp. | reverse complement strand
TGAGGATCACAAAACAGGGCAAAACAGTGATCCCAATCTTTGTTATGAACGACTGGAGACGTGGACGAAAAAGCATTTTCCACTTGCAGGAAATGCACTTTATCGCTGGTCAGGTCAGGTGATGGAACCGGTTGATGGTCTAGCCTATCTAGGGCACAACCCTATGGATGAAGACAATGTCTATGTCATCACCGGTGACTCTGGAAACGGCATGACCCATTGTACGATCGGGGCCATGCTGATCACTGACCAAATTATGGGACGCGATAATGAGTGGGAAAAACTTTACACTCCATCTCGAGTGTCAGCACTGGCAACAAAAAATTACCTGAAGGAAAATGCCAACGTGGCCATTCAATATGCCGACTGGCTTCAACCAAAACGAAAACCCGACTTGGAAAAACTTCCAATAGATGAAGGCGTTGTCTTCAGAGAAGGAGTAAAACTTATTGCCGCCTATAAAAATATTGATGGTGAGCTGGAATTCATGACCGCCACCTGTCCTCACCTCGCCGGAGTCGTATCATGGAATAGCGCCGAAAAATCCTGGGATTGCCCCTGCCATGGCTCACGCTTTGATTGCCATGGAAAAGTTATTGAAGGGCCGGCAACTGTTGGGCTAAAAAAATCTGACCACCAAGAGGCAAAAGCTCCTCGTATTCTGGACAAAGACTTACAAGCCCGCTTTGACAAGAATGCGATGGAATGATTTTTTGTTTTCACGTCATTCAAAAAAGCTTAGACTCATCCATATTCTTTATCTAAGAGGAGGATTCAATGACTAAAATTTTGCTGCAAGGAAACCCTGTCAACACCAGAGGGACTCTTCCTGAAATTGGCGACATCGCTCACGATTTTACAATGGTTAAAAATGACCTGAGTGAAGTTAAACTCTCATCATTCAAGGAGAAATATAAATTACTTAATATTTTTCCAAGCATTGATACCGGTACATGCGCAACGAGTGTGCGTACATTCAACAAAAAAGCTTCTGAGCTTGGAAATGTCGCTATCATCAACCTCTCTCTGGATCTTCCATTTGCGCAAAAAAGATTCTGTGGAGCAGAAGGAATCAACAACACAATCAGCGCTTCTCTTTTCAGATCGGATTTTCTACAACACTACCCTGTTGATATCGTAGATGGCCCACTAAAGGGGTTGTGCTCGCGAGTCGTAATTGTGATCAATGAAAAACAAGAAATTATCTACACTGAACAGGTGGTAGAACTGGTAAATGAACCGAACTATGAAGAAGCTTTGATAGCACTAAACTCTTAATCTAAATGCTCAGAGGCACTGTCTAAAGGCAGTGCTTCTCTACAATGTTGATGATCTCGTAAATATCCAGAGGTTTTTTTAAATAGGCCCTGGCGTTTACACGCAGTTGGTTTTCACGGATATGTCCGTCTGCGGACATAACCACCACAGGAAGATGAGCAATTTTCGGGTCAGCTTCTTTTTCTGCGCAAAATTGAAATCCGTCTTTTACCGGCATCATTAGGTCTAACAAAATAAGATTTGGAAGCTCTGAAGTTTCAGAAAGCTTATCAAGTCCAATCTGCCCATTCTCAGCGAATAAAACCTCATAACCTTCACCTTCAAGAAGCTCAACAAGAGTTTCTCGAATATCCTGGTCGTCTTCAACCAATAAGATTTTTTTGTTAACCATGAAACCTCTCTCCTTCTTTTGAGTTTGTTTTAAACACAATACTCAAATATCCGTCATGGAATATTCAATTATAATGATCCTTAGGGGCCAGGACCATTGGAACTTCTCTAGAATTTTAACTTAAAATTGAGGATAAATCACTATCTAAGGAAAAACTTGATTAGCAATACCTCATTATTCTGCTTCACTTTTTTATAAAACAAAATCCTTACAAGGATTTGAGGCCTTTGGGTCTTTGCTTAGAATCTCTTTTTGCTTTGCCTTATAGTAGGCATTGTAGGCAATGTGAGCTTCTTTATTAATTTCCGACGCAACAGTTCTGTTGACTTTTTCATCAGTTTTCAGCCCTGCTACCAGAGTTTTGTAAATACCGTAATCGGGATTTTCCTTAATAATCCTCTGCTGCACTCGTTTTGCTTCTTCGTAAAAATCGCGCAGCCGAATGGTATTTTTTTGGTCTGCTTCTGTAAGCGGCGCCAACCTAAGCTCCGCTGTCTTGGTGGCAATCAAAGCATCATAATCAGTTGAAACAATCTCACGACGGGTAAAATAGTTCTCCAGAGCAGTTGAAGTGACTTTTTCAATCTTGTCATAGCCATCAATATTAAGTTTTCTAAATTTATCGATGTATTCATCCTGGGTCTTTTTATAGGCAGCGATCTTTTCCTTCAGGGAATTAAGATCAACCTGTTTTTCCACAATAACCTTTGATGACCACCATGGTTTTCTTGTAATAGTATTCACGTCCTCAATCAAAGTCAGGACGTTTTGAAGCTCACTGTATTGCACTTCCCTCTGGCACATCATCTCGTTGGTTTTTATGCTTGCCAAATAATTGTCGATTTTATCCAGCTGCATCCCGCGGTATTCGTCATGGTAATACATAAAAGGAGTCAAAAGTGGATAAAGTTTATCCTGAGTCTCAATTCCTTCTGGTGTTGAGATCATAGGAAAACCTTCACCTAACATAGCATCTCTGGTTATCTGAAAAACCTCTTCCAGGCTTCTTCCGAAAAACATATTGTGGGCAAACGTATCAGCGAATGAGGAATAAGCGTAGTGATTCGGTCCTGATCCACTAATGATACAGGCCTTAGGTCCTTTTAAGGCAAGTGTGTTACCTGAATGGCAGCTGCCATCAACGATAGCAAGCTTCACCTTTTTTGCTTCGGCCAGGTCAATCAATTCTTGTAATGAATCCAGAGAAACCATATCATCACTTCCGGAGTTCATATTAGTCATTGGAGACTCTACCAGCGAGATTCTATGTGTGTTGCCACTTTTTTCACCACCATGGGTGTTGATGAATAACAAAAGTTTTCCATTTTCCGGAATTTCTGGAGGATTCTTATTGAGCTTATCCTTCATTTCCTGAATCGTTTTTTCATAATTAGATTTGGTGAAATTCTTATTAACACGCGCGCCTTCATACTCCCAATCAGTCCTGATGATATCTTCTGTCTCGCGATGACCACCGTTAAAGCTGATAGTGGCATCGTATTTTCGCTTGTTGAGTTTAAAAAACTGCCCCATGGCCCTCACACTTTCATCAAACTGGGTAGTGGCAGCACCGGTCGGCTCACCCCCCCCTCCAATCATGTAAATCGCATTTTCCGCAGAGTACGCAGTAAACGAATGAGCAATAAGAAGAATAGTTAATGTCTTTCTCATTGGCACTTCTCCCTGGAAATCAAATAGAAACCGTGATTTTTGGTCAGCATCGCTGCATCTGGGGCCACGACTTCAGCGCTTTCAATCGCGGCAAACTCGCCTTGATAACCTGTGATTCTTTTATTAATACGGGCCTTTATTTTGGAAGAGAGATCGATATACGGAGAGAGTTTTATTTCATGTTGGGGCAGTAGTGAAAATTTATACTCAGAGAGTGTGCCCTGATTGACGAGATACAGGAACCCTGGCCCCTTTTTATTCTTAGTCATCTTTCCATAAATCTCATACACACCACAATCCGAAGGTTTTGTGGCCGCAGAGAGATTCATTCCGATGAATAAGAATAAAAGTGCCAACATAATTATCGAATTGTATGCAGATCTAGAAGATCCTGGATGATCTTTGGATCTTTCACAACCATCGCCTCAAAAGTTTTTGATTCACTACTTCCGATCCATGGAAAAAATTTCGCTTGTTTTGATACTCCGATGTACACATCAACATGCCAGCCCTTGATTGCTCCGCCCTTGTCAGCTGCGAAGAAGTATCCATCATGAGTGATCACACGTCCTGAAGGAGTGGTGATCTTCGCTCCACGCGCCTTAGGTATATAAAGAGCAGTACCCGGTTTAATATAAGTGCCGTCTGTGGCCAGTGTTCTATAAGGAGAAAGAATGTAATCATCTAGCCCATCACCATAAACACCATTGGCTTCACGAAATTTTGTTTTGCCGATTCCTGTGTGCTTCGGGAAAATTGATTTACAGTCGACGAAATAATCGTTGGTCACACCCTGATAGTTGAATGTCTTTACATCACCATTTTTGTAGTTGATTTTTACCGATCCTTCCATCGCCGTATCACACCAGTGTCTCAGTGTTAATCGGGGGCCCAGCTCCTGCCCTTTCATATCTCTTAAAGGAATATTCCCTGAATCTTCTTCAATTTCCGGAAGGTAATAATAGGTCGCCCATAGTTTATAACTTTGACCTAAGTCTGTTTTTGCTGGCTCAGGAAACTCAAAACGATCCAGGTCCAGCGGGTCTGCTGCCATAACTGAACCGAATGCACTAATCACGATGGCAAAAACTAAAATAATCGTCTTTAACATAAAAGAGTCTCCTATTGATGCCTTATCGTTTAAGGATAATCGATTAGTGAATATTTTGATTTTGCGGCCAAAAAGAGGAAAAAATGTACTTCGGAGAAAAGTGAGATACACTTTCGTATGACAAAAATTTTCATACCAATCTTATCGTTTTTTATTTATATCATTACCCGAGCGCTTCATGCCACTTACCGCTACCGGTATGAAAACGCCGAAACACTTCGTGAATTAAAAAATAATAAACAGAATTTCATCTTTGCGATCTGGCACCAGAACTTATTTGCCGGCATCCTCGCCCAAACAGGGCTCAAGCATATTGTGATTGTCTCGCGCTCAAACGACGCTGAACCTGTGGCCTTCACTTGCTCACGTCTTGGGCACCTGGTAGTCAGAGGCAGCTCACGAAAAGGTGAGGTTGACAAAAACGGACAGGCAGCAAAGGCCGAAATGATTGAATGTCTAAAAGCAGGATACCCCGGTGCCGTAACAGTAGACGGGCCTAAAGGCCCAGCATTGAAAGTTAAGCCAGGTATAATTGATATGGCCAAAAAGTCATCCGCTCTTCTTGTCCCCTATGTGGTGTGCCCACAAAGTTTCTGGCAATTCAAAAGCTGGGATCAATTCAGGCTTCCTAAGCCTTTCTCAAAAATCCTGATAGCCTACGGAACTCCGATGACAGTTAACTGCGAAGAGGAATGTTATAAGAGTGATTTGCTTAAACTGGAAAACGCTATTAATGAGCTGACAGCAAAAACTTTGAAGAATCTCACCAGTTGGGAGAAGTTCTCTCCTCTCAACTGGTGGGAATTGAAATAGTTACTTTTTAGAAAGTTCGGCCAGGAATTCTTTCATCGCAATCCATGAGCGCTTGTCGGCCTGTTCGTTGTATGCGGCACCTTTAGAAATATCGTTGCCTGCCGCTTTTTCAGTGAAGCTATGAACAGCTCCTGAGTAAGAAATCATCTGGTAGTTTACTTTGCTGTCATTCATTCCCTTAATAAATCCATCCAGATCTTTTTGAGCAATGAACGGATCAATCGCTCCATGAAGTACTAGCACTTCTCCTTTAATATTTTTGTCATCCTCAGAAGGAGTTAAACCACCATGAAAAGAAACAACTCCACGTACATCTGCGCCTGAGCGCGCGACTTCAATCGCCGTCGTTCCACCGAAGCAGTATCCAGTGACAAAAATTTTGCTGGTATCTACTTTCTTTTGTTTTTTTAATTCTTCGATTGCAAGGTTTGCTCTCTCGCGCAGAAGTTTTAAATCCGCTTTATATTTTCCGGCAAGTGCTCCGGCCTCTTTCGCGTCCTTTGGCCTCACACCTTTCCCGTAAATGTCTCCCGCAAAAGCAACGTAGCCAAGCTTTGCGACTTCAATTGCTTTGGATTCTGTTTCCTCAGTGATCCCTTTCCAATTATGGACAATCATAACACCAGGCTTTTTTCCTTGATTTAATGTATCGTAAGCAAGAAAACCTTCAAACGTAAGATCCCCTGACCTGTATTCCACTCTTTCTGTTTTCACTTTCGCCTCAACTGCTCCACTGATTAGTAATGATAAAAACAACGCCTTAATCATAGAAATCTCCTTCTTTGATGATTTAGTCCGGACGAATAATGATAGGAATTTTAGAAGAAAAGCTCCACCATTTTCATGATGGAGCTTTGCATTTAATTAAGAATTAAGGGAACGCTTGTCAGTTGCCGCTAAGCAAGCTTCTTTTAGAGACTCTGTGTAGGTCGGATGCGCGTGAGACGTACGTGCAACATCTTCTGCTGACGCTCTGTATTCCATTGCTAAAACAGCTTCAGCAATCATATCTGCACAACGCGGCCCAATCATGTGAACGCCAAGAATTTCATCAGTCTTTTTATCAGCTAAAACTTTTACGAACCCATCTGACTCTTCAGAAGCACGTGCGCGTCCTGAAGCTTTAGTGGTGAATGACCCCGATTTGTACTCGCGTCCTTCAGCTTTAAGCTGCTCTTCTGTTTTTCCCACAGCGGCCACTTCCGGCCATGTGTAAACAACTCCAGGAATCAGATTGTAATCAATGTGCGGCTTTTGTCCCGCCATGTATTCTGCAACCAGTACACCTTCTTCTTCAGCTTTGTGAGCAAGCATTGCTCCTTTGACCACGTCTCCGATAGCGAAGATGTGAGGCACATTGGTTTGAAGATGAGAGTTAACATCAACACGTCCTCTGTCATCCATTTTAACACCGGCCTTATCTAGAGAAAGCCCTTCTGTGTATGGTCTTCTTCCTACTGCTACTAGACAGTAATCCCCTTCCAATGTCACAACATCTTCAGAGTTTTTATTCTTAGCTTTTACAGTAACTTTTTTTCCATTTGATTTAACTTCAGTCACACCATGGCCTAAGTGGAACTCAATCCCATCGCGCTTTAAAACTTTAGTTAATTCTTTCCCAAGCCCGGCATCCATCGTGGCGATGATTGAATCAGCATATTCAACAACTGAAACTTCTGAACCCAATCTTCTAAAGACTGATGAAAGCTCCAGACCGATAACTCCACCACCGATAACAATCAGTTTTTTTGGCAGTTCTTTTAGAACCAACGCCTCTGTACTCGTTATAATTCTTTCTTTATCAATCGTTACACCTGGAAGAGATGAAGGCTTAGATCCCGTTGCAATAACGATTTTCTTTCCTTTAATTTGCTCTTCGCCTTTTTCGCCTTTCACTGAAACAGTGTTGGCATCAACAAATGAGCCGTGTCCGATAAAGACTTCAATTTTGTTTTTCTTCATTAAGAAGGCAACACCATTACAAACGTCAGAAACAACTTTTTTTACTCTGTCTCTCATCACTCCAAAATCAAGTTTCACTCCCGAAGCCGTGATCCCGTGTTTTTCGAACGAGTGAGTCAGTTCATGGTATTTCTCTGATGAATCAAGCCATGCTTTTGAAGGAATACACCCTACGTTTAAGCAAGTTCCACCAAGCGTTTTATATTTTTCAACGATCGCAACTTTCATCCCAAGCTGAGCGCATCTGATTGCGCAAATATATCCACCCGGGCCTGAGCCAATAACAACAACATCAAATTCTTTCATTGCTTATACATCCAATAATAGTCTTGAAGGGTCTTCAAGAAGTTCTTTAACTTGTTTCAGGAAGCTTACCGACTCACGGCCATCGATGATTCTATGGTCGTAAGAAAGTGCCAGGTACATCATTGGACGGATCACAACCTGTCCGTTGATTGCCACTGGTCTCTCGATGATATTGTGCATTCCCAGAATCGCAGATTGAGGGATGTTTAAAATCGGAGTTGAAAGCATTGAACCGAACACTCCACCGTTAGTGATAGAGAATGTCCCGCCTTGCATTTCTTCAATCGTGATTTTCCCGTCGCGAGCTTTTGTCGCAAGATTCAGGATTTCTTTTTCGATTTCAGCTAATGACAGGCTCTCTGCGTTTCTCACCACAGGAACCACAAGCCCCTTTGGGGTTGAAACAGCGATACCGATATCAGCGTAATCGTGATAGATGATTTCATCGCCATTGATTTGCGCGTTTACTGCCGGCCAGTCTTTAAGCGCCACTGTAACTGCTTTTGTAAACAGTGACATGAAACCAAGACCTACTCCGTGTTTTTTCGTGAAAGCATCTTTATATTTCTTGCGAAGGTTCATCAGCTCATACATATCAACTTCGTTAAAAGTTGTGAGCATCGCTGTTGTATTTTTCGCTTCTACTAGTCTTGAGGCGATCGTTTTACGAAGACGAGTCATCTTTTCGGGACGAGCGTTTCTTGAACCAGGAACCACTGTTCTTGGAGCAGGGGAACTTGTTGCGGGAGCCGCCGCTTTCGTGCTTGGTGCGGAGTTGGGTTGCGACGCTAGCGCGTCTTCTTTCGTGATTCTTCCGTCTTTTCCTGAACCTTTAACAGCATCAGCAGCAACACCTTTTTCATCAAGGATTTTTCTCGCTGCTGGGCTTGGTACATTAACTTCTTTAGAGACCGCCGGAGCTGATTCATCTTTTTTAGTGCTTGCTTCGGAGCTGGGATGCGGAGCTGCCGCTCCTTTCGCTGCTCCTGCGGCTGGCTTTGTCGCTGCGGTATCAAGCTCACCGATTTTCGCGCCGATTTTTAATTCACTTCCGGCCTCTGCCATAATCTTTAAAACACCGGCACTTGGTGCAGGAAGTTCCATTGAAGCTTTGTCTGATTCGATTTCACAAACCGCTTCACCTTCAGCGACATAATCGCCGTCTTTTTTTAACCATGATGAAAGCGTAACTTCCGTTACTGATTCACCGATTACTGGGATTTTTAATTCAACACTCATCTCTCAATCCTTATTTTGAAAATGCATTTGCGATAATATCTGATTGTTCTTTTTTGTGTACGTTAGAGAATCCTGTCGCCGGGCTCGCCAGAGACTTCCTGCTGATCAACTTCAGGTTTCTGAACTGGTCATAGCGCAGAAGGAACGTCCAGTACCCCTGGTTCTTTGGCTCTTCCTGTACCCATACCGGTTCAGCATCTTTATATTTCTCGAGGATCTTCGCTAACTTCTTTTCCGGAAGCGGGTAAAGCTGCTCTAAGCGGACGATAGCAACATCATCGCGTTTATCAGCGATCTTCTTCTCATACAGGTCGTAGTAAATTTTCCCGGTACAAAGGATCACTCTAGAAACCTTTTTCCCTGTATTCGGATCGTCGATCACTTCCTGGAATTTTCCGTTCACAAGCTCATCGCGAGTCGAGCTGGCACGCGGGTCGCGAAGCAGTGACTTTGGAGTCATCACGATCGCTGGTTTTCTGAAGCTCCATTTTAGCTGACGGCGAAGAAGGTGGAACATGTTGGCCGGAGTTGTACAGTTCGCAACGACCATATTGTCGTCAGCGGCCAATTGAAGGAATCTTTCAGGGCGAGCAGAAGAGTGCTCCGGCCCCGCTCCTTCATGCCCATGCGGAAGCAGCATAACCAGACCGTTCATTCTCTGCCATTTTGCTTCAGCAGAAGAGATGTATTGATCGATCATGATTTGAGCACCGTTGACGAAGTCACCGAACTGGGCTTCCCAAATAGTAAGCGCCTTCGGGTTCCCCCATGCGTATCCGTATTCAAATCCAAGGACTGCGTATTCAGATAGAAGTGAGTTATAAATTGAAATCTTTCCTTGAGATGGAGAGATATTCTCTAATCCACAGTAAGACTCGTTTGTTCTGTCATCAAAAATCTTTGCCTGACGGTGTGAGAATGTACCGCGGATCACATCTTCGCCAGTGAAACGAAGCGGATGCCCTTCATCTGCAAGTGTCCCGTAAGCAAGCAGCTCCCCTAGAGACCAGTCAAGCTTGTCTCCATCATAGGCCTCTTTTCTGTCGTCCAGAATTTTCTGCGTTTTCTTCATCAGTTCCATTCCTTTCGGAACGTGTAAAAGCGCCTTCATGACTTTATCAAGTGCTTCGCGCTTTACGCCTGTTGCAGGTGACTCATCAAAAGCGTTTGGCCCTGCGAAGTCCAGACCTTCCCAGTCCTTATGTGGGCCTTTTCCTTTTTTAGGGATCTCGTTCTGACGAACATTGTTGAAGCGGTCAGAAAGAAGCTGCTTGTAAGCTTCCATCATTTCTGTCGCAAGCTTAGCTTCAATTTCTCCTTTTGAAAGAAGATAATCGATATAAAGCTCTCTAGGATTTTTATGTTTTGTAATTAGGCCATACAAGTGTGGTTGAGTGTATCTTGGCTCATCCCCTTCGTTGTGCCCGTATTTTCTATAACAAACAATATCAACGAAAATATCTTCGTTGAATTTCTGTCTAAATTCTACCGCTAGTTCAATCGCGTAGACGACAGCTTCCGGATCATCGCCGTTTACCTGGATAATTGGCACTTCAATTGTTTTAGCAATCGAAACACAGTACTGAGAAGAACGAGCGTCTTCAATATCAGTTGTGAAACCAATTTGGTTATTGATAACTAGATGGATTGAACCACCAACATTGTAAGCTTTTAGTTTACTCATCTGAACTGTTTCATAAACAATCCCCTGCCCTGCTACCGCGGCATCACCGTGGATCTGGATAGGAATAACTTTGCTCATGTCACCGTTGTAGTGAGTGTCTTGAAGGGCACGGCAGTATCCCACAACAATCGGGTCAACTGTTTCTAAATGCGATGGGTTTGGAAGAAGTTTTACGAATACTTCTTTTCCATTTGTTGCTTTCTTAACTGAAGTGAAGCCTTTGTGGTATTTTACGTCCCCGGCCTGGCCAGAGCGCTCTTCTTCAGATCCACCTTCGAATTCAGTGAAGATGTATTCGTAAGTTTTTCCTACGATGTTGGCTAAAACGTTCAGACGACCTCTATGGGCCATCCCGATCACAAACTCCTGAGCTCCAAGTTCAGCTGACTTGTTGATGATAGCATCAAGAGCAGGAATTGTAGCTTCTCCACCTTCAAGTGAGAATCTCTTCTGTCCGATGTATTTTGTCTGAAGGAAGTTTTCAAAAACGTTTGCTTCATTCAGTTTTTCTAAAATTCTTTTTTTCTTTTCAATTGGAAGGTTGATCTTTTTTGCAGTTGATTCAATTCTCTCTCTCATGAAACGTCTAACATCAGTGTTGTTAGAGTGCATATATTGAAAGCCGATTTTTCCACAGTAGATTTCTTTCATGTGATCAAGGATCTGATCAAGTGTCGCAGGACCAAGACCTAAAAACTCTCCGCACTGGAAAACAGATTTTCTGTCAGCGTCTGATAGCCCGTACTCCTCAAGTGAGATTCTTGCCTTTCTGTCTCTTCTTGGACGAATCGGATTCGTGTCTGCAAGAAGATGTCCTCTTGTTCTAAATGATTGAATTAATCTGAAGACATTGATTTCCGCGCGAAGTTTTTGATCACTAATTCCTTCGCCAGATGTTCCTGAAGTCCCAAAACTTGCGCCTTGGAATTCGAAACCTTGAAAAAATCTTTGCCATGATTCATCGACAGATTCAGGATTTGATCTGTAAGTGTCGTAAAGTGAATCGATGAACGTGATGTCGGAACTCGATAGATGAGTGAAGTCGAAAATTTTTGACATAAAAAACCTAATGAAAAGTGTTTTGCTCGGTTAAAAATTGATAGCCTTAATATAGCTCTAAGATACCAAAATTTTAAGCTTTATTTCTCATGAGGAAGAAATGTCTTTATGTCTTCGGGCGCCCTATTGTAAACAGCACTTCTTTGCTTTTTTACCTGAACCACAAGAGCATGGATCGTTACGGCCAATCTTAGGTTCGGTTCTTCTCACTGTGGCATTTCTCATGACACCGTCGACGAAAAACCACTCGCCGTCCACTTTTTCAAAAGTGCTTAGTTCATGATGGGTTTGCGGAGCTTCATTGAAAATAAACTTACATTTAAACTCAACTTTTCCTGTTGAATCTTTCTCTTTTCCATTTTCTGTTCCAAGAATCTCTAAACCTAACCACTCTGAGTTCAAGGCCCATGACTTAACGCCTTCCATATCAAGTTCTTTTCTCGTAGAGGCATGGTGAGTTCTCTCCACATGGTCTAATTCCCCTACGGCGAATGCTGTATAGCGTGATCTCATTAAAGCTTCTGCCGTCGGCGCTTTTTTTGCTCCTTTAATAAATGGCTCACAACAGTCGTTATAGTTTTTGCCTGTTCCACATGGACATTGACTCATAAATTAACCCCTAAAATCTAAATAATAAATCCGTAAAATTTGTATTCTCATCAGTGAAATGCACTTTGCTTTCCAATAATCGACTGGAAATAAAAGTGAAGTGCGGTCTAATCATCTTCAGGTATTTCTCCCGCGTGCGATGGATCGCGTACTCATCTTTAAATTCCAAATCACTGACCTGTCTTTTGAGTTCTAGATTAGTCGGAACTGAAAAATAAAGATAGCGAATTCTTTTTGCCATGACTGGCAAAATAAATTCAATTTCCTCATCGGATAAATACTGAAAAACCGATGTGCATAATCCCAGGTCAAAAATTTTTTCTTTCTTCTGTTCTTTTTTGGCCCAGGTTAGAAGATCAATATTCTCCAATGAAAGCTTGGTAGAATCTGTCGGGCTCAGCTTCTTTTTGCTAACTTGATCAAAGATGTGCTGTGAAGGTTCAATTCCATAGGCCCGGTACGGTTTAAAAGTCTTCAGGACCTCTTTGAAAAGAATCCCCATTCCGAAACCTAAATCGATTACGCTGCTGATATCCACATACTCCAACCCAAAAATCGCTTTCATATATTCAGCGTGCTCTTTAGCGTTGACGATGTTGTCCATCTCTTCAGGTTCAGAATAATTGACATCCCAGTATTCTTTGGAAAATCCCTTCGCTCCTAACTTCTCCTGCTCTTTCTTCATCTACGCCAACTTAGTAATAGCACTATAAACAGCGATGAAAACGGCGATGAAACTTACAGCTGCCCATAACATCTTGTGTTTTTTATCCTGAACTTTAAAAAGTAAGACCAGTGAGATATTCAGCGCAATCCACGCGCCAATCTTGATCATAATCCAAGCAGGGAAAGGCTCTCCGTGTTTAAAGCCTAGTCTTGCAATTAGTCCCATACCTCCGACAAAAATCAGAAAACTAAAAAGACCGACGCCAATTTTAAAAGATTTGTTGGGGATCCATCTTCCCTCAGCAATGATTCCTCCCATTGCGGAAATAACCATAAAAAGTGTGAAAATGTGCAGGATCTTGTACGTTTCATAACTGATCATGAGAGCTCCTTAAACTTGAGTGGGACTGTAGTATATCTTTTGCCTTTCCGATTATCAAATTCAAGATTAGAATAGATTTATGCAAAACTGGACTTCCCGCACATACCGCAAAGAAGATAAAATTTATCGAGGCGCTTTCAATTTTTACCGCAACGAAAACATCTATGCTGAAGAGTCTTTCGATGTTTACCGCGATAAAAAAGAGCAGAGTTATCACTACATTTCTGAAGCAGTGGTGAAAGTCACAACAGGAGAGATCCTGAATTTGCACGTTGAATACGTCGTCAATAAAGAATACATCCCGACTTTTGTCATGATTGAAAAAATCATGGGCAAAGAGATGACCAAAGAAATTTTCGAATACAATTCAAAAAGAAACCACCTCGCCTACAAGTTCTCAAACGGCAAAGATGAAGAGCACGTTGATGAAATCGCCACGGCCCCTAAATACCACATCACTACTCCCACGGCCGCAAGTTCAATGTTGTTTATGCGCTCCAAAAAATTTGATGCCAGCGGAAAAAACTCCTTTAACATCCTGGTAGCTGAAAACCAATGGGAGTACAGGTCTGCGCCGGTGTTTAAGAACATTATTCTAGAACGAGCGAATTTAACTGCAGAAAAAATGAATATCGACGGACAAAACGTCCAGGCCACTCAGTACCGTATGTTTGATGAAGGAACTGACTTCAAGAGCGCCAAAGAACCTCAGCACGTCAAAATCTTCCTCAGCCAGCACGGTGGGATTCCCTACCTGATAAAAACGGAAGATGGGACGAAAATCCAGATAAAATACTTAAACGACTTAGCAGAAAAAGAGTAGGGGCCCGTAAAAATGCACAAGCACTTTACTGCTTCGAAAAGATAAACTCCTCAATCTCTTTCGTTGCCTCCTGAAGTGTCGCGCGCTCAAGCGAATACGGCTCCATCAGCTTCACCAACTTCTCCATCGTCTTGCCTTTCCATGTCTTCACACGGTTATCGACAATAATAACTCCACCATAGTCCTGCTCAGTTCTAAGCAGCCTTCCCAATTTCTGGTGAAGCGATCTCGTCCTATGGGCGAGGTAGTAGTCAGTGAATTCATTGCCAAGCTGGGCCTCATAAAAATCGCGTCTCTCATTGATGACGAGATCCATGCGCAGGTCAGGAACTTTATCGATAAAAATAAACTGCAAGGCATCTCCAGGAATGTCGATACCTTCACCGAAGGACTCCATCCCTAAGAGGATCCCCGATCCTGAACGTTTGAAGTCCTCCACCACACTGGTCCCCATTCCCTGAATGAAAAGCGGGATCTGTCCTTCAAATTCTTTTAAAAGGATTTCACGGGCCACTTCAAAGCGGGACTTAGCAGAGAATAGTAAAAGGGTTCTGCCACCTAATTTCTGAATCAGTGGTTTGATCAGTTTTAAATGATGTTCAACGAAATTTGACTGGTACAAAGACGGACCGTCATCGCACAGAAAAACCTTCGTGTTCTTTTTGTAATCAAAAGTAAACGGAAGATAGGTTCCAGTCTTAAATCTTTTTTCCGGCTCAAGATAAGAATACCCGGTCGCCCACTCGATCCCTTTCGCTCCCGTATCCCCTGTTCCGTTGGCCAGAGTCGCAGAAGTGAAAATGACCGAGGCAGATGTTTTCAAAAGCTGATCGCTGACGATCCTGCCTACGTCGACCGGTGATGATGAGAACAGATACCCATCACTCTCTAAGTATTTCATTGAACGGCAATAATTCGGAGTGTTTTTCAAAAGACTGTCAAAAGTTAAAACGTAATCTGAAAGCTGGGAGAAAAAAGATTCAAAACGAGTGAAGGCGATCACTTCATTTTCGCTCTTTAAGTTCTTCACATCAAAGCGTCCGCTGTATGGAAGGAAATGGGCCATATAAGTCTGCAGGATAAAATGCACACTCTCCAGCGAGTTTAAAATCGCCTGTGCAATGGACTCCTTATGAGTCTCTCGGTCGATCATCGGTAGTTCATTCCAAAACAGCTCTGTGTACTTAGGCATGCGCTTAAAATAGAGTGAAACCTTCTCTCCCAGAGGAGAAAGATGATCCATCAACATCTGGTACGCTTTAAGTGTTTCTTCACGGAGGTTTTTGATCACATCACTAGACTCTCCCGGCTCATTTTCATTTTGAGCAAGAAGATAAAAGAGCGACCCTACCCCTTGCATATGCTGAAGATTTGAAACAAACACTTCAAAACTCTTCTGATCAATCTCCAGTGAAAAGGCCTTCGTTGCCTCTTCTTCAATTTTATGGGCCTCGTCCACCACAATATGCAGTGGCCTCGGCATTCCCTTCGGCCATGAGAACATGAGCGAATGATTTCCGATGATGATGTTGGCCTCGCGGGCCTCGCGAAGACCTACGATATAACTGCAGTTATTTTTAAACGG
>JBEIPI010000167.1:0-4737 GCA_040377165.1 Bacteriovorax sp. | reverse complement strand
GACAGTGTAACCTCGATTAGTCCTGGAGTTAAACAGAACGATGTTGGCCGATTCGACTTGGTTAGGATTTAAGATTTCTGCCGTGATGATGGGATAAGTATTCATCTTATCTGTCATGCGCTTACTCCATTTGATAAATTATCCATTTTATCCAAGACCTCTATCATCTTCTCCCCGGGTCTTCTGATGGTGTCACCTTCGATCATGAGGAGTCTGTGGTTGGTTTGAATATAAAGTGCGAAGGCCAGGTATGATAAACTCCAGGTGAAATGCTGATCGCAAGCAGCCTGCCATAGATTGTCCTGCAGGAACATGCATGAGCCCTTGCAGATTTGAACCACAGGGCACTTCACGCACTCAGCTCTGGAACTCCAGTGAAAGGCGGTGTTGAGATTAACGGCTTTGTAGTCGTCGATATGTCCGATCTTATGTCCACCTTTTGCTGTTACATTCTGACAAGTCAAAACGTTGCCATCGAGATCAACAGCTATTGAAGAGGGGAGATCCATCGAGCATTTTTGTCCGACAAATTTTGAGTCGCGGTTATGAGCGACTGATTCAAAAAAGTCGTGAACAATGATATCCGCCATCCCCAGACTCAAGTCAAAAGGGTAGCGTGCCATGAGATCGTCAAAGAGTGAGTTAACTAAGTTCTTGCGCTTTTCTGGATGAGTAACATAAGACAACCCAGCAGAGTCGTACGGGGTCGCCAGATCAGAAGTTACGATGACTCTTTTCGGGTCGACGCTAAGTTTATCAGCAATATATTTTCTGATAGCAATCATTGAGTAATTTTTAGGGGAGACTGTTGCATTAAAAGAAATAAGACTCAATGGAGAGAGCTTGTTGAACAAATAGTGCAGGCCTTCCGCTTGATCAGGGATATCAAATGGGTCTTTTGAGCGGTCTTCCGCGAATGTGGGGCCATCGTGAGAGACTACAAAGTGCAGCTTTAGCTCCGCCGCTTTGTCGGCCATGGCCTTGGTGACCAGCGAGCCATTGGTAAATAATGCCAGTTCAATATTGGGGTAGGTTTCTCTGAGAATTGTTGCCATTTTTAAGACAGCATCCCAATAGAGCAGAGTTTCTCCGCCCCAGAATTCCAGATGAACATTGCTTCCCTTATTGTCTGTTCCACCATCAAACCAAGTGGGCATTTTTGCCAAAAATGCGTCGACTTTTTCCAGTGTTTGTCGCGCAGAATCTTTGGAGAAAGCTCTTTGGTTATTCTGGCTGCAGTAAGTGCAGCTATAGTTACAGGCAAAGCCCATTTGAATTTTGATTTTTCGAAGTGATTTACTTTTCCCTACGCCATTATCAGGAGACATACTTGCAACGGGAAAATTAAACTCTTTAGGGATGGCAGCTTTATCGATCATGGCAGAGCCATCATCATCCCAGGTGAGAATCGAAAGATAAGGATCATAAGAGGCTGTGCGGGTTGTTCCCGCTGAGCCCTGCATGGTTAGCTTATATTTCATTTTGTACTGCTTTTTATTTTATCCATGACGACTTTTCCCGGCGGACTCTCGACGGTAAAGTTGTGCATGAATTCCACCGATTTCGTCCATGTCTCCATGGGCGCAGGTGTGAAAGATTTTATACCGATGTTCTGGTCAAAAAATTCTCTGTTACCTTTTTGAAGAAAATCATTTAAGTTTTTAAGGAATTCATCCCTGGTTTCCAGGGGAACATCTGCGGTGGCCATTAAAAGACCGCATGGAAGATTGTAGTGAGTTAAGTGCAGGACCTTGAAGTCTTCAAAACCTGGCAGCTTGTTTTGTTCACTCAGCTTCCCCAGAATTGTGAAGTAACCTTCGGCCGGAATCGTATACATATTAAGAAAAAGAGCATCGGCAGAGCCGCTTTTTAAAGATTCAATTAGTGGAGCACGCTCCATTTGAAACGCGATGTTTGAATAGATGCCTTTGGCAGCTGTATTGACCTCATCGGTAAATTTATTAAAAAGAATTGATGGGCCTTCAGCAATTCCTTCGACCATCATTTTTTTATCTTTTAAATCGGCGATCGTATTGATCGTGGAATTAGCTTTTACGACAACAACAGCTTCTCTCTGGCAGGAGTAAGCCGAGTGAGGGGAGAAAGTGGCCACAGGCTCTATAGGAGCTTTTCTTAAAGTAATACGTAGCAAAGGACTCAAGCTGGCCATGACAAAACTATTTTTCATGTCGCTAAAATCTTGCCTAGAGTAAGCATATTCAGAGTCGACAGTAACTTTCACTTTTAAGGTTTTAGTACTGACTTCTTTTTCAATTTTTTCAATCAGTGCAGTAAGGTCGGTTCCTCTGTTGATGTTTAGAATCGAAGGAGTGTCAGTGTGTAAATAGCGTGGCAGGAGCATTAGATTAATAGTCTTTACTTGGCCCGCTGTCTCAGGTGCAGGAGTTGGCTGCTCTGTTTTTTTTGCAATTGCTGCAGCTTTTTTATCTGTAGAAGAATTAAATAATCCGGCCTTGTTGGCTTGCCAGAGTCCGGCAGTCGCGGCCGCAAGAGCCAATACCAAGATTAATCCTTTGCTGGTTTTCTTTTCATTTTCTGGTTTATTTTTGGAAGCTTTAATAACAAGGCCCTCCGCATGCGCAAGGTCCACCACAGGCGCAGGCAGAGCCGGAAGCCGGACCGCTAATCAGGAGAGCAACAATTTGTGCGGCTGTTAATGGTTTGAGTTCTCCGAAGACTTTTTTATCGACAGAGATTTTTTTTGAAGGCTCATTGTCTTTTGGGTTTGAACTATCGGCCATATCATCCTAAAGGTTTTGAGATATATAAAGTTGATATTTATAAACTTAACACCGTTTTCTGATTTTATGAATATCTCTTTAAAAAAAGCTGGATCTCCTCTTCGATAGTTACCCCCAAGATGGCCATAAAACGATGTTTGAAATTTGATTGGGGGCTCATATTAAGTAGTTCGAGTAATTTAGCCTCTCCATGGGTATTTACAAGGTGTAAAATAAAGGATTTTACCTGGTAGTAGGCCTGATTTTGGTCGAGTTTTGCCTGGTCGAGTTCAATGAGGACAAGTTGGTCCTCATCGCTATTTAGAATCTGGTGCAAATAATTATTGGCATGTATGGATTGTCGCAGAGCGCTGGCATCCCATTTAGGACTGCGTACCCATTCACACACTCCTTCGGCAAACCAGCGAGGGATTTCAGGTGATCGTTGAGAGAGAAAAAAATGAGTTAACTCATGTCTATAACCACGGCTTAACTCAGTCCCCATATGAAAAAGATGATTTCTCCCAGAGGTGGTGGCGCGGGTCCATTCAGGAAGATTGTATTGTTTTGACCCCCCCCTTAGTTCTTCAGGATGTTCTACTAAGTGGAGGATGATCTTATCTTCAAGAGGCCAGAATTTTTTCTCCAGCTCCCTGATGCCATTTTCTAAATCATCCAGCATACTTTGGGCCTGCTCTAGTGGTATGACTGAAATGACGTCGAGCTTGTCCAGTCTTTTAAAGTAGACAGGGCGATTCAGAAAACTGATCCAATCTCTAAAGAAATTACAGCTGACTTCTGTCTCAGCTTCTTCACCGATATGGTAGTGGACTTGTTCGATCGCTGTTCCAAAACAATGCTCTTGAATTGGGCATTCTCCACATGAGTGCTGATAATTTTCTACGCCTTTTTGAATAATCGCTTGATACTCGCCAGATTTTACCAGTTCTTGAAATCCTTCGATATGACGGGTTTCTTTTTTAGACTCGATATTTACCGGGAAATAGTAGGTACCATCAATGTTTACATCCATCGCGATACGATTGAGCATTTCATTTTTTCTTGGGGATGAGCGATGGTATCTTTGAATCACTTTCGCCCATGGTCCACTAATATGAACATCTTTTGAGAGAGCGTAAAAATAGACATCACGGTACTTTTGCATGCCCACTTCATGAGAAATCATATCCAGATTATAAAACTGATCAAGATAGATTTTTTTTATCTCGTACTCAGCAGCGATGTCCGCAATCTCACGAAGGTGTTCGAAGTTTGAAGGCATCATATAGGAATTTATCTGGGCCATCGGTTTGTGTTTTTTTATCAACTCAAGAGCGGGAGTGACCATGTGAAAAGTCCCTTTTCCTTTGTGAGTTGGGCGTGAAAGGTTGTGAATTTCCTCTGAACCATCGACACTGATATGGATTTCTACCTGATGTTCTTTAAAAAAAAGAATATCTTCTTCATTTAGTAAACTGCCGTTGGTGTTAATAACCCACGTAAGTTTTATTCCATTGACGTCGCTGCCGTAACGGGCAATTCCTTGTTTAATGACTTTTTTATTGGCCAGGGTTTCGCCACCATAGATGGACATCATTGACTTGGTATGGCCTAAATTTTTCATGGCGCTTAGGTATTGGTCGACAGTTTGATTGAATATCTCTTCGGACATAACTCTGTTGGGTAAATTATTTTCCCCAAGCTCAAAGACATGGCAGTTCGGGCATTTAAAATTACATAAATTAGAAACGTGTAATCTAAGCCAATTCATCTCAATTTAATTCCATTTTTTATTTCTTTGCATTTAATAGTATCACAAAGATAATTAAATGCAGGTCACGTTTTTTTGACACCTTGCTAAGGGACATATGTTGATCAAATTGGATACAAAATTTAACATTGAAGATTTGAAGCTCTACCTGGAGATGGTTAAAAAGCATTCACCACCTTACATGAAAAAAAACACCAGTTGGGGGGATGGTCAGTTACTTCATCG
>JBEIPI010000085.1:0-13095 GCA_040377165.1 Bacteriovorax sp. | reverse complement strand
TCCCGATGTTTCTGGTCTTCGCCATTAATTTCATAAATTCATCTCCAAAAAGGTTTATTTACCCTAAAAAATTTTTTAATTTTTAAACTCGATTTTAAGGGTGAATAATAAGAAATTTAGAGGGATGAGTCAATGAAGTTTTCGCTATTAAGAGGGAAAAAGATTGAACAAGGAGCATCAAACAAATTGACAATTTCAGTAAATATCTCTAAAAATTTTAAGGTTTCCCGTAACCCCAATTGATTAAAAAAGGCATTTCCCCTATGAGTGGCGACCTCAGCAAACAAGATTTATACGAAGGCGTTAAAACCCTGATTGAAACCGACGCAGTTCACGTCCACCTGACCCAACAAAAGCTTTTTACTCTTTTTTCCGTTGGATTCCAGTACATGTTATTTGAATCTACCAGAAAACCCGGGGCCTATATTATCCGCGTTGAAGACGGCTACCTGGCCGAAAAACTGGCGAAAAAATCAAAAGACCCATCGACCAGAAAGTTCATGCAACAGCTGCTAATCCCGCGCAAATTTAAATACGAAAAATCATTTTTTTATCTGGATTACTTCCATCTTGGGTCATGGAACATGACCAGCGAAATCCCCCGCGATAAGATCAAGGCCGCATTGATTGTGAAGAACACTTCTTCAAAACCGATGATGGAAATCGACCTGGAAGGCGAAAGCGACCACGCGGTTATCGATACCATCAAAAATGCGGATTACCTGAAAATGCTGATGGAGTTCGTTCCACGCACGATCACCATCGCCTTCGAAGAAAAATTTGAAGGAACTTCTGAAATCACTTTCCCATTTATCAAAAAAGAGAAAGAGAAAACGGTTTCAGGTGTGACTATCAACACTGACCTCGAATGGGACGACTAGCTTAACACCTGACTTTTTTACACTGACAAACCTTCATATCCGACAACGCCGGACCGTTATCTAACACCCATTTTTCCCCTTCACACCCTAAGTGCACAAAAATTAAAGATTCAAAATGATCTTTCGATAAGATAGCAAATCATTTGGAGGATTTTATGTTCACTATAGTGGGTGCAGTCGTTACTACGGTCTGTGTTATCATGGGTTACGTTCTTCACCATGGTAACTTAGCTATTCTTTGGCAGCCAACTGAGATTCTCATCATCGGTGGTGCCGCTGCTGGATCTCTGGTTATGGCCAACAATCCGTTTGTTATCAAGGCAATGCTGGCAAAATGTATTCAGACATTAAAAGGGACGGGAATAAATAAAGCGGCATACATCGAACTTCTACAGTGTATGTTCGAGTTAATTAAGATGGCTTCGGCCAACCCGATTTCAATCGAGCCTCACGTTGAAAACCCAGAAAACTCAGAAATTTTTAAAAGATACCCGGCGGTTCTTCACAACCACCACTGTATTGATTTTATCTGTGACACATTAAAAGTTCAGATCGCTTCTTCGCTTTCTCCATACGACCTGGAAGATTTGATGAACGCCGATCTTGATATCGTAACGGAAGAAGAGCACGTTTTAGTTGGTGGTATTAACCGCGTATCGGATGCGATGCCAGGTCTCGGGATCGTTGCGGCGGTTCTCGGGGTTGTTATCACCATGGGTAAGCTGACTCAAGGTAAGGAAGTTATCGGTATGTCGGTTGCTGCCGCTCTGGTAGGTACTTTCCTCGGGATCTTGTTCTCGTACGGTTACCTGCAGCCGCTTGCTGCAAAAGTTGAAGCGAATTTAAAAGAAGAAATGAGATTTATGATTACAGCTAAAATTTGCCTTCTCGCTTTTTCAAAAGGGGTGAATGCAAAAGTTTGTGCTGAGTTCGGAAGAAGAAGTATTCCAACGGAATTCCGTCCTACATTCAAAGAAGTGGATGAAGCGACGGCTAACGCAGGAAAGAAGTAGTTTAGAAATTAAAAGTTAAATCATACTGAAAAAGGAATTTCATTATGGCAGACGAAAAAGCGCCTATTATCATTAAGAGAATTAATAAAGGACACGGTGGAGCTCACGGTGGTGCCTGGAAAGTTGCCTTCGCCGACTTCATGACGGCGATGATGGCCTTCTTCCTGGTTATGTGGCTCATGGGTGCGGACGAAGAAACTAAAGCGGCGATCGCCGACTACTTCACGACCGCAACTATTTTTAAAGGTGGATCTGACTCTGTCGGGAAAATCGGAAGCACTCCGAATACCTCATACTCAGTATTAAGCGGACAAGAAGGTGGGTTCGACCAGGCCGATGTAACTGAGCCAGCTCGTCCCCGCCCCGTTTATCTGCAGGAGCACAAAGTTTTATCAAAGTTAGTTGATGAACTCTTTGACGGAAACGCCTTCTCTGCTGATTACAACTCTGAATACTTAAAATTTGCGATCCCGGGAAACATCGTCTTCCAGTTTGGGTCGACGGAAATTTCTTTTGAAGGAAAAGTTTATCTGAAAAAACTAGCTGATGTCTTCCGCGATTACGAAGGGACTGTCTCGATCGTAGGTCATACTGAAAAAGGCGAAGGCGCCACTGAGCAGGCCAACTGGGATTTATCTTTCAAGCGCGCTATGGCCATCAGGACCTCGCTAATTAAAGACTTTGGAGTGCTGCCGGACAAGCTTATTCCTGTGGCCCAGTCTCATGCTGTTACCTCCTCGTCTGAAGAGGAAGAAAAAGGTATAAACATCAATCGTCGAGTGGAATTCATCCTAAGGCATAGAAACTTCTAGCTCCTTGAGATAATCCTAAAGTATTTCGATCAACTATCCGAATAGCCCCTTATCAGTGTTTCTAAGAACACTAACGCAACTAAGGGGCTTATATGGATCGCGACAGTTTTGTTATCACCTTAATCGCTCAGTACAAAGAGGAAATCGAAGAGATCCTCGTTGAATGCGAGCATGTCTACCGCTCAACTATCGATTATGAAATGCTCGACGGTAAAGTTGAGGAGCTCATGAGATCGGCCAAAGTTGACGGATTAGAAGAGAAAATTGTTTGGGATCTGCTCCACTCAAGAATTCCTTCCTACGTTAATTATGTCAACGTGAAGACGACTAGTAAAAAAGCCGCTTAGGATTTATACTCGTATCAAAAACATCATCCTCATGGATATAATTTTTGATACGAGAAATTCTCACTTATTTAACTGAATCGCCTCGCCTTCCTGAAGCAAGAAAGTTCGGTCACTTGACCGAAAGCATCTCGCTCCTTTCCCGTGAAAAAAGATGCCAGAGCGCCTGGCTTCCCCATCGCACCCAATGTAAATCATTCATCACTGAACATTTAAAGGCCGCTTCACATTTTGACTCTGTCTTAGTCCTGGGTTCAGGGCCTTTGCATGAAATCCCCATCGAAGTGCTCGCTAAGACTTTCAAGCGCGTGGTGCTGGTGGATGTAGTCCATTTAAAAAGCACCAGGCAATCTGTCAGAGGACTAAAGAATATTGAATTTGTCGAACATGAGATCTCAGAAATCGAGAGTGAACTCATAAAAGGCAAGCTCGCTGATAAAATCCCGCTGAAATTCCTTGATGAAAGATGGGGGCTGGTTTTATCCGTCAACATCATGTCACAGCTCCCGATTCACCTCGAGACTTTCATTGAAAAAAAGTTCAGGAGAAAATTTAAAATTGAAGAGGTCGCCGCTTACCTGAAGAATGTGACGAAAAACCACTTCTTTTACCTGCGGAAATTCCAGTGTCCGGCCATATTAATCACTGACGTGGAAAATTATTACTATGACAAAAAAGACCTGCTCATCCAGACTGATATCAATTATGCTCACCTGGATCTTCCTTCTGCGCTAGAGTGCTGGATCTGGAATATCGCCCCTATACCAGAGTTTCAAAAAGACGTCGCAATCAAAATGAAAGTTTGTGGTTTTGTCATAAAATAGTCATTGATCTTTCATACAACCTCTCATTTAATTAAAGCTATATGGATAAAAGTAAAAAAAGCGGCGCTTTGTTTGTGGGATTGGGAATCTTTCTAAGCCGAATTGCGGGCCTTTTGCGTGAGCGAGCTCTCGCCCACTATCTTGGAAACTCCGATGCTGCCGACGCTTTTAAATCCGCTTTAAAAATCCCCAATTTTCTCCAGAATCTTTTTGGTGAAGGTGTCCTCTCCGCTTCTTTCATTCCGGTTTATGCCGGTCTTCTGGCCCGTGAACATAATGAACAAAACCCGAATCCTGAAAACCACCTTGAAGCTTCAAAGGTCGCCCTGACTATCGGAAGTTTGATGTTTCTCATCACTTCATTCTTAGTTGTCGGCGGAATTGTTGCGACTCCATTCTTAATCAACACGATCGCTCCGGGCTTTGAAGGCGAAAAAAGAGCGCTGACCATTAAGTTAGTTCAAATTTTATTTCCAGGAACCGGTCTGGTGGTTATGTCGGCCTGGTGCCTGGGAATTCTCAACAGCCACCGCAGATTTTTTCTCTCTTATGTGGCGCCGGTTGTATGGAATGCCGCGATTATCTTCACATTGCTCGCTTTTGGAAATGGTACTGCTCAATACGACCTGGCCGTCATCGCCGGATGGGGAGTCGTCGCCGGTAGCTTTTTACAAGTGGCCGTGCAAATGCCCACAACGATAAAACTTTTAAAGACTTTCAAATTCATTCTCGACACTAAAAACCTGCACGTCAGGATTGTGCTAAAAAACTTTGTCCCAAGCCTTGTCTCTCGCGGCGTGGTTCAAGTCAGTTCATATATCGACAACATCCTGGCCAGTTTACTTCCCACAGGTGCGGTTTCCAACCTGGCCTTCGCCCAGACGCTTTATACTTTACCCGTTTCACTTTTTGGAATGAGTATCTCTGCCAGCGAGCTTCCTGAAATGAGCTCCATTGTTGGCACCTCTGAGGAAATTTACGTTAAGCTGCGCGAGCGCTTAAACCGAAGTATCCAGCGCGTGAGTTTTTTTATCGTTCCTTCACTTTTTGCGTTTGTGATTCTCGGAGATATTCTGGTAGCGGCACTTTTTCAAACCGGTGAATTCGGTGCACATGACACGCAGGTTGTATGGATGGTCTTAATTGGCTCAAGTGTAGGGCTTCTCGCCAATACCATTGGCAGGCTTTACTCTTCGACATTTTTTTCACTAAAAGACACCAGGACTACTTTAAACTTCGCTCTCATCCGCATCTTCTCTGCCACAGTACTTGGTTATCTTTTCGCCTTCAAATTAGCACCATTGGTGAGCGCTGATCCGATGTATGCAACAGCGGGCCTGACAACTTCGGCCGGAATCAGCGGATGGATTGAATTCACACTCCTTCAAAGAAAACTCAACACCATCATTGGAAAAACCGGAGTGAACTACCGTTACCAATCCAAACTATGGGGATGCGCTTTAATTGCTTCAGCAGCAGGGCTTTCCATTAAATGGTTCATTCATCTGGGAGTTTTAGAGCACCCAATCCCTCGCGCGACGGTTATCTTCGGGATTTACGGCGTTCTATATTTCGCGCTTACTTATGCCATTGGTATTGAAGAATCTAAATCAGTTATTAACAAAATCAAGTCTAAAATCATAAGGTAAAAATATGGAATTTGGCCCTGCGATCACTGATGTTTTGAAATTTTTTATCACGCTTATTTCCATCGTTAACCCTATCGGTGCCATCCCGGTTTTCCTGGGTTTTGTGAAAAATCACAAAAACATTAATGTAAAAAAACTCTCCAACCACACCGCAACTGCGGTTACTGTCACCATTTTGATCAGTTTGATTTGCGGCCAGGCGGTGCTTAATTTCTTCGGCATCTCTGTCGCCTCATTCACAATCGGTGGCGGGATTCTCCTTACCACTACGGCCTTCAGTATGATTTCCGGGCAGCAGTCGAATTCAAAAATCAACAACGATGAAATCCAGTCTCTGGATTTTGAGCGAGAAATAGGAATCATTCCTCTGGCCATCCCCCTTTTATCCGGGCCGGGTGCGATTTCAACTTCCATTATTCATGCGAAAAATTTCAGCACCAGCATTCACTGGATCACCGGCATCATCATGGTTTTAGCGGTAGGTCTTATCATTAAAATCATCTTGAGTTATGCAGAGAAAATCGGTGAAAAACTCGGCCAAATAGGCCTGAACGTTATGACCCGAATTATGGGGTTAATCCTGCTTTCAATGTCGATTGAAATGATCGCCTATGGAATCAAAGAAATTATGCCGATATTAAAAGGTGTATTCTAATCAAACACTAACCAATTCCTGACTGGTGGAAACTCTCACTTCTCTTTAGTATGTCGAAGGCATACCAAGGAGGATATATGTGGAGAGCTTTGTCTCATTTTATAGATTTTTTCATCAATAAACTTTCAAGACGCGAAACAAAGGAGACGTGGAGCTTGCTTGAAATGCGTCGTAAAACCAATCTCGAGAACTTAGAGGACCTAAAAAAACTTCGACTCCGCAATTTTTAAGAGTATAATTTCCTTATTCTGGAACTTAATTAAGGAAGGTTTTATGGAAAGAAATACTCGTTATAATAACGGTCTTGATGTTGGGCAAACTCGCTCTGAAGTGATGGCCGGATTCATGACTAGAGTCTATCAATGGATGAGCATCGGCGTACTCTTAACGGCTGGAATTTCTGCTTACATTGGCAACAACGAACAAATGGCCATGGCCATCGTTCAAAACAAGTTTTTATTCTGGGGTGTTGTCATCGCTCAGTTTGGTGTGGTGATTGGATTGTCTGCAATGATTCAAAGAATGAGTACTGCAACAGCGATTGCTTTATTTCTCCTCTACTCTGCGCTTACTGGTGTGACATTCTCAACCATCTTTTTAATCTACACTCAAGGAAGCATTCAATCAGCTTTCCTTACAACGGCGATTGGTTTTGCCGGGCTTTCAGCTTTTGGTCTTGTCACTAAAAAAGACCTAGGGCCTGTCGGAACATTTTGTTCAATGGGACTTTTCGGACTTGTTGGGTATTCACTGCTGGCCATCTTCTTTCCATCAATGATGGGCGGAACGGCCGGTTTAGTTTACAGCCTTGTAGGACTTTTAATCTTTGCTGGACTTACAGCTTACGACACACAAAAAATTAAGCTGATGGGTCAACATGCGATCAATGCGGAAGAAAGATCAAAGATCACAGTGCTTGGTGCTCTAACTCTTTATCTGGATTTCATTAACTTGTTCTTAATCATTCTAAGATTTACTGGCGATAGACGTAGATAGTTTTAATAAAAAGGCTTCTTCGGAAGCCTTTTTTACTAAAGCCGAGCGTTCCTCTCGGTTGATCTGCAACTGATTCCCATTGCTTAAAGAAAACATATAAATTGCCGATAGTTCTTCTGTGATAATAACAATAGCACTAATTCTCGTCTCTCATTTTCATGCCCTGGCCAATGATATCAGTTCAACTGAAAATGATTTCATCCCTTACTTAAAAGCCGCCTTGGTAGATTTTAAATCCATTAATAAATCTAAAGCGCAAAACTATTGCAATCTTGAAATTAGTAGCTCAGAAAAAGTTCCTATTTCCCAGAAATGTTTAGACACATACAAAAACTTTTACAAGAACGATAAAATTGATATGAGGATTGCTATTGGTTATGCTGACAGCGAAGATATTAAAAAACCAATATTTGATTTAAAAGTCTATAATTCAATCACACAGCAATTAACCTCCACATGTAAAAAAGGATTAAGTATCTGCGGGTTTCAAAAAAAATCCGAGGGTATCTTTGTTAAAATAATAAAGGATCCATTTGGAAAAGATAAAGAAGTTACTTTAAGGGTTAGTTCCCCAAGCACGGATAAAAATGTCGAAGCAATGTTTTTAGATGGCATCAAGAAGTCGGACGCACTTTTTTATATTGGTCATGCTCGTGGAGGCGGAGGACCAGACTTTGAAAAAGCAAAACGTTTATCAAATGGAAAAAAAGATTACGATTACTATAAAACGAAAAGGCCTGGAATAAAAAAATTACTATCGGCCTTGCAGGAACGAAAAAAGCATACATCAAATCCATTGCCATTTTTAGGCCTGGCAGCTTGCTCGTCTGATAAACTTTTTGCCGCTGAAATCAAGAAAATTTCACCTTCATCAACTTTGATGACAATGAGTGATACAAGTACATGGCTTGATGATGTGGGGGCAACCATGGGCGCCTTGAATTCTCTATTGGGTCAGCGCTGTGAAGTTGATTTTCAAAATGCTGTAAAAAGGCCTAGGTCAAACTATAGAGATACGGCCATTTTATCGAATTTTTTTAAATAATCGCTCCCGAACTGGTTCGGGGTCTATTTCAATATGGATTTGATTTTTTCCACATAACCCGCAACTTCGGATTTATTTAAGAAGGGAGAGAAAGAAAATCTTAAAGCAGCTCTGGAATCATCATAGCTGTATCCCATGGCCATAAGAATCCTGTTCTCTTTTATTACGCCAGATGAACACGCTGACCCCGTTGAGAGATCGATTCCCATCATATCGAATTTAGCGCTGAGTATTTCCGCTTTCTGTCCGTAGAGAACCAGAAAAATTGTATTCAAATTTCTGTGAGGAGAATTTCTTCCGACAATCTCTCCACGATCACCGATGAAAGCGACCAACTGATCTTCAATTTCATTTTTTGCACTGGCCAGTTCATCCGCTTTAAAGTGCTCTTTCATATCATGAAGAGCAAGCTTAATTGAATAAACCCCAAGGGCGTTTTCAGTTCCTGCACGCAGGCCTTCTTGTTGAGTGCCACCGACAATCAGCGGACTTATTTCGCTTTCCTTGTTCACGAAAGTAAAACCAATCCCTTTTAAAGCGCCAAACTTATGGCCGGAAAAAGTATAAGCATCTAAGTCATGCGAGAGGATTTCCCAGTTGGGAATTTTCCCTACGACTTGAACCGCGTCCACATGAACGAAGGCCTTCGTCTCTTTTTTGATTTCTTCTGCCCAAGCTAAGGGCCAGACGACTCCAGATTCATTATTGACGTAGGTGTAGTTAAGGAAGCACTCTCTGCCTTCACTCACTTCTCTTTGCATGTCTTTAATTAATTTTTGCTGATCAAAAAGCCCGTTCTTATCTACAGAAAAAAAATGCACCTGATGACCAAGACTCTCCAGGTCTGACTGGAGCTGAACCACGGCCGCATGATCGACCTCTGAAAAGAAGAAGCTAACTTTAATGTCCTCTTTAAAATATTTAAAACCCAGGCCTTTAAAAACTGAGTTTATTCCCTCGGATGCTCCCGAGTGGAAAAAGAGTCTATGAGTTTGTGGTTTTAAACTGAATAAGTGGTAGAGATAATCAATAGTCTCATTGATAAACTTGCGCGAGCGTTTCCCCGACTGATGGAGCGAGGCCGGATTTCCAAATAAAAAATCCCCGCTATGAAGAAAGTCTATGACCTTCTTCGCTAGCGGGGATGTTGCATTGTAATCAAAGTAGAAACGATTACTGATTGATTTCTCCAATCGGGTTTCTAATTGCTGAAGTCATAATTCCAGCATCACTAGAAGCACCTGAAGTTAAACCAGCTTCTGTTTCAGTTTCTTTAGACTTGCGAACAAGGTCACCAAGTGAAGTTGTCGCTAAGTATTCTTTCATGATGATACCAAGGTTCATGAAGTAGTTCTTAGACAGATGGAACTCTAGAGAGTTCGCTGCTTCAGCTTCAGTTCCTACGATATCGCGAGCTGGGTTGATGTTTTCTCCAACACAGTCTAGTACGTCTTTAATTGTGATTTGGTCCATGTTGCGAGCTAGTACATAACCGCCACCTGGTCCACGAACAGACTTAACTGCCTGACCGTTTCTTAGCTTTCTGAAAAGCTGCTCTAAATAGTGAAGAGAGATGTTTTGTCTTGTAGAAATTTCTTGTAGTCTTACCGGGTTCCCATTTGAATGAGTAGTAAGGTCTAACATTGCTCTAACTGCGTAACGGCCTTTTGATGTAAGTCTCATTGGTCTTCCTCCATAAAAAATCCAATTGATGTAACTAAAACTTGAGATAAAAAACTTCGAGAGATGCGTGTGTCGTCTACTAGGAGTGAGCTAATCCTTGCCCGCCCTTGTATCCTGATTCTCTTCTCAAAGAATCAATCTAACAAGAATAGTATGACGTTAGGGATTCACATAAGTCAACAACCTATTTTCTATCTTTTGTTTGTAAGGTATTGAAATTAAGGTAATCTCAAGCGTTAAGATCGGATGAATTCCCAATAAAACCGCCTAATTAGGTCTCTTGATTCACTGCTTTTTGTTGATAAAAATTTATTTTTTCCGAGCATTTTTATCGGAAGAATTTGCCTAGTACTAGACGATCTTACTCAGCAAAAAATTGCGTGATTGGTTCTCATTGATCTCAATAACAAGCTTATAAAATTTAAACTCATCACCAATGATTCTTTGAAGCTCTCTTAGGTATGGCATCCCCCATTCAATCAGGAAATAATCTTTTTCTTCGAGATACATTGGGATTTCAAGATGAATCAGCTCTTCTCTTTTTTCTATCCTGTAGAGGTCAGCATGCAGAAGATTATCGATCTCGTTAATGATTGAATATGTCGGGCTTGTGGTGGATTTAGTTGTTCCCAAAAAGACTTTAGTGAAAGTGGTTTTACCCGCGCCCACCGGACCATCTAATATAATCACACTTCCCGGCTCAATGACTTCCTTCATCTCCAGAGCGATATTGGCCAGGTCTGATTCTAAAACTTTTTTCCAGGTGCGCACTGTGCTCATGAAACCTCTACTATTATTTCAATGGGTGAGCTTCAAAGACTGTTTTTAAATTCTTCACAGTGCTTGAAAGGCCATTAAAAAGAGCGTGGCAGATAATCCAGTGGCCGATGTTGTACTCTTCGAAAATTTTCGCTTCCAATAGAGGGACAACGCTTTCATCAGTTAAACCGTGACCGGCGTGGGTCGCGATCTTATTGTTAGTTAAAAACTCTTTAGCGGATTTGTACTGTTCGATATAACGGCCGATATCATCCCCATTATTAAAGACGCGGGCATATTCACCGGTGTGGATTTCAACCGCATCGATATTGAGTTGAGTGGCGCGGATCAAAACTTCAATTTTTGCTTCAAGAAAAAGAGAGATCTTCACATCTTTAATAGAGCTCTTAAGTTTCTTGACCGCCTCTTCAATACGGATAAAGTTGGCGTCGTCCAAAAGGTCCAATCCGCCTTCAGTTGTCTTCTCCTGACGCTTTTCCGGCACCAGGCAGATCCATTCTGGAGTTGAAGCAATGGCGATCTCAACGATCTCCGGATTTACTCCCATTTCCAGGTTAAGCGGCTTTCCGAATCTTTTAGTTACCAGGCGAACAGTCTCCACATCAGTGTCCTGAATGTGACGTCTGTCTTCGCGCAAGTGAATGGTAATCTGGTCAGCACCGTTTAATAACGACACTTGAGCGGCGTCAACGACACTTGGGTAATCTTCTCCGCGCGCCTGTCTTAAAGTCGCTACGTGATCAATATTTACGCCTAAACGAGGGATCATTCTAAACTCCTAAACTAGCTCTCAAAGCTATCCAATTTCTTTTGTCACTACCTGAACCAGGCGGTTACACTCTGATTCAACCAACTCCGCATTGTCACCTTCGACCATCACTCGCAGAAGCGGCTCTGTCCCCGAATAACGAAGAAGCACACGCCCTCTTCCATCCAGTTTTTTCTCCGCATCTTTGATGGCCTCGTCGATGCTTTTTACAGACTCAATTGGTGGTTTATTCTTTACCATCACATTCTTAATGAATTGCGGGAAAAGTTCAACCTCTGAAACCAATTCTTTTAGCGACATGTTAAAATATTTCATCGCTTCGATGACTTTCAGTCCCCCAAGCGAGCCGTCTCCAGTTGTAGAATGCTTGCTGAAAATAATATGTCCTGAGGGCTCTCCACCCAGGATGCAGTTATTAGCGCGCATATACTCGATGATGTAGCGGTCACCTACTTTTGTACGGTAGAATTTTAATCCCAGAGATTTTAAGTAAAGCTCCAGCCCAAGGTTCGACATTACTGTCCCGACGACAGTGTCACCTTTTTTCAGCTCGCCACGGGCCAGGAGAAGCTTGGCAAATAGACCGATGATTTTATCACCGTCAATAAGAGTACCTTCCTGATCGATCACTGAAACCCTGTCGCCGTCACCATCGATACAAATCCCGATGTCAGCTCGGTATTTTAAAACTTCCGCGCGGGCCGCTTCAGGGTGAAGTGACCCGCAGTTCTTGTTGATGTTTTCACCGTTAGGAGAAATCCCGATTGAGAAGACTTCCGCTCCCAATTCCTGGAACATCATCGGTGTAACTTTGTAGCCGGCGCCATTAGCGCAGTCTAAAACAATGCGCATTCCATCCAGGTCGTAATCGTGCCCAAGAGCAGACTTAACCTGAACGATGTAGCGCCCGTAAACTTCTTTTAATCTTTCCGCGTTCCCCAGAGCTCCACCGAACTTCGGTGGCATCAGGTCCGGGTTTAGAATCAGGCGCTCCAGCTCGATCTCGACAGAGTCCGGAAGTTTATTTCCTTTTCCGTCAAAAATCTTAATCCCGTTATCCTGAAAGTGGTTGTGAGAGGCGGAGATCATAACTCCCGCATCAGCGCGCATCGAGTGAGTAACAAAGGCCACTCCTGGAGTTGGAAGAGGGCCTGTCAGAATTACTTCTCCACCCTGCGAGCAAACGCCTGAAGCGAAGGCCATCTCGAGCATATAACATGAAAGGCGCGTGTCCTTTCCGACAATGATGATTGGTTTGGTGTTGTTGGGGTTGGTCGACTGAAAATAGTGAGTCACCGCGCGCCCTAAGGCCGTGGCCACTTCAGCCGTCATTGGGTAAGCGTTAGCTTTGCCACGAATTCCATCCGTTCCGAAAAGTTTTCTCTCCGACATAAGTTCATCCTTTTAAACCACTCCAGGCGCTATTCTTTCTTAACGTTCTCGCGCTTAGGTATGGTCAGTTGTACTTTATATTTTAATCGTATTCTAGGGTTTTCTTCATAAGATAAACGGGAATCAAGTTCATCCAGGGTAACAGTGAGCGTCCCCTCTTCCTTGTCGATGCTCGAGAGATTGACCGGAGTGGTCTCAACTCTAGACATTCTGCGAATCACATCAATCGGCCCGCTGACCATGATATTTTGT
>JBEIPI010000094.1:0-10984 GCA_040377165.1 Bacteriovorax sp. | reverse complement strand
TTAACGATAAAATGGAGCGTCAAGCAGCTGTTAGAGCACTTAACAAAGCAGTTGCTGATGGAATTAAAGCAGATCCTGCTGCTTTCGGATTAAAAGACGATAAAGGCGCTTCTAAAGAAGCTTATAAAGCAGTTGATGGTCTTCTATACGACATGATGAGAGCGGACATCCTTAACGAAGGAAAACGTATCGCTGGAAGAAAACTTGATGAAGTAAGAAAGATTGAAACGGAAGTTTCAGTCCTCGCTGCTCCACACGGATCTTCTCTCTTTACTCGTGGTGAAACACAGGTAATGGCAACTGTAACTGTTGGTGGATCAGTAGGTGATCAAATGGCCGACAGAATTTCAGGATTAACTTACGATAAATTCTACCTTCACTATAACTTCCCTGGATTCTCGGTAGGGGAAGCAAAAGGTTCTCGTGGTGCTGGTAGAAGAGAATTAGGTCACGGTAACCTTGCTGAAAGAGCACTTAAAGCAGTTATGCCTCCTCAAGAAACTTTCTCATACACAACAAGAGTTGTGTGTGAAGTTCTAGAGTCAAACGGATCATCTTCAATGGGATCTGTATGTTCTGGGTCTCTTGCTCTTATGGACGCAGGGGTGCCTATCGTCGCTCCAGTTGCGGGAATCGCAATGGGTCTGGTAACTGATGGTGGAAAATATAAAGTTCTTACAGATATCCTTGGTGACGAAGATCACTTAGGGGACTTGGACTTTAAAGTAGCAGGAACAAAAGATGGTGTAACTGCTATCCAAATGGATATCAAGATCACAGGTCTTACTCGCGAAATCATCGCTGAAGCGATTGCTCAAGCTCACAAAGGACGTCTACACATCCTTGGCGAGATGGAAAAAACAATCAAGACTTCAAGAGAAGGATTCAAGCCAGGTGTTCCAACAATCATGACTGTTATGATCCCGACAGATAAAATCGGAGCTCTAATCGGACCTGGTGGGAAAAACATCAAGAAGCTTCAGGAAGAATTCAAAGTTACAATCGAAATCACTGAAGAAGGAATGGTTAAGGTTCTTGGATCTGATATGGAAGTTCTTAAAACTGCCATCAGCACAATCAATATGCAGATCAATGGGCCGGAGATCGGTTCAGTTTACGAAGCTCGCGTTGACTCGATTAAAGAGTACGGTGCATTCGTTGACATCGGCTCAGGAGTCTCTGGTCTGGTTCACGTTTCAGAAATGTCTGATGACCGTGTTCAAAACCCAGCTGATTACATCGCAGAAGGCGAGATGATTAAAGTAAAGGTTATGGAAATCGACAAGATGGGAAGAATCAAGCTTTCAGCTAAAGCTGTTGCCTCTTTAAAGAAAAAAGAAGGCAAATAGTGATTACTGTAAAAGTAAAAAAGCTCGAGCATTACGACTCGAGCTTTCCACTACCAAGTTATGAAACCTCTGGAGCGGCGGGAGCTGATGTTCGCGCCTCTCTGGGCAATGGTGAGAAACTTTTAATTAAACCAGGCGAGCGCGTGTTAGTGCCGACTGGTTTATCAATGGAAATCCCGCATGGGTACGAGATTCAAGTTCGTCCACGCTCAGGGCTTTCATTCAAGACAGGACTGATGGTTTTAAACTCACCGGGGACAATCGATTCTGATTACCGTGGAGAGGTGAAGATTATTTTAGGAAATCTTGGCAAAAATGATGAAGTGATTAATCACGGCGACCGAGTGGCGCAGCTGGTGCTTGCACCGGTCACACAAGCTAGTTATGTTATCGCTGATTCAGATCTTTCAGAGACTGCACGCGGGGCCGGTGGATTCGGCTCAACTGGCAGGCAATAAAAAAAGGGGCTCACGGATGGGTGTTAAAATTGATTACAAAAATGTAACGAACTCAGATGAAGCGTACGCGAAAGTAAAAACGCTGATCACTCCTGAGTATATCGAAAAGTTTCAAGTTAAAGCAGACGTGAAGTACGACGATGCTAAAAAACTTGTGACGGCAAAAGGATCAGGCTTTACCCTGACTCTTTGTTTTGAGCCAAAAGCATGTGACGTGGACCTGGACTTATCTTTTCTATTAAAACCGCTGAAGAGCAAAATTTTAGAGAAGATCGAAGGGCAGATTAAGAAAAATTTATAGAAGGACAATATGACATCTCATAAAGTGACCCTTAGACCAGAAGGCAGAGTGGTCGAAATTGAAGAAGGAACAAACCTTCTGGTAGCTCTTCGCGAGCAGGACATTTATGTTAAATCAAGCTGTGGCGGTCATGCGACTTGCACTGATTGCATTATCAAGATTGTCTCTGGCGAGGACAACCTGACACCGCCTCCATTTGAGGAATTAAAACTTCTAGGGAACGTTTTCCATATCACAAAAGAGCGACTGGCCTGCCAGACTTGTGTAACTGGGGATGTGACTGTTGATATCTCAAAACATGACAAAGCTTCAGATGAAGAAAGACTGAAAAACAAAACGTCGAACTTCTCAAAAAAAAAGAAAACTCAAACTTTAGTCAGAAAAGAAACGGATATCGAAAAAATTAAGCAGGCCAAGTTTGATGAGCAAGCGAAGTTCGAAGCTGAGCAGAAGCAGAAGAACGAGACCTGGCAAAAACACTGGGAAAAAGAAAAGGATGCGAATGCTCCTAAGAAGCTTGCCGGTGGTAAGCGCCCGAAGTTTTTTGACACAGATAAGGTCGATTACGAAAAAGAAACCTATACAAGACCTCTCTCAGCAGAAAAGCAGAAGCTTAAAGATGAGCGTTTAGCAAAAGAAGCTGAACTTAAGAATGACAAAGAGTTGGTCAAAAAATCTCAAGAGATCCCTAAGTCGGATAAAGATTTTAAGAAATTTCGCAACTAGTTGCAGCGCATTCATCCTTGTCAATGAAGCATCTAAACACTTAGTATTGTACTAAGTTTTTAATTTTCATTGCAAGGAAGCCATTATGAAAACAATATTCGCTCTCTCGATTATCGTCTTTTCATTAAACTCATTCGCCATTAGCGAAGCCAACTACGCTCAGGAATACAAAGAAAAAGTTATTCCATTACTGCAGCAGTTTGAAAAAGAAACATTCACCGGCCAAAATAATGTGGCCATTCACTACGCTACTTACACTTCTAATCCATCATCGTCGCGCTGTTTGGTTATCCTTCCAGGAAGAAGCGAGCCCTTAGAGAAATACGCAGAAGTTGTTCACACGCTTGATAACGGCCCTCTTGCCGGTTCATTTAAATTCTTTTTAATGGACCATAGAGGACAAGGCTCATCAGCAAGAATGGTCAGCGACGACTCTGAAAAAGGCTACGTTGATGATTTCGGCAACTACGTCCTGGATCTCAAAAAATTCCTGGATATCGTTGTAGCTCCAGCGCATTGTGGGGAGACTTTTCTTCTGGCCCATTCTTTAGGAGCGGGAATTGCTGTGGATTTCATGCAGCAGTATCAGCAGTATTTTGACCGCGTGGCCCTGACCAGCCCGATGTTAAAAATCCAAACAGCTCCCTACAAATATGCTGTCGCAAGAAGTATCGTTCTTGCCAGTATGGCAGCGGGAAGAGGGAAGAAGTATGCTATCGGGCAAAAAGGCTTTAATCCAACAAGAAACTTTGAAGCGAACACTTTCACGTCTTCTAAGGCCCGTTACGACATGACGATGGATATTTTCGATATGCTTCCACAGACCCGTCTTGGTGGTGTGACTAATAAATGGCTCAATGAAGTCATGGGAAGAACCGGCACAATTAGAAAGCGTTATGACTGGATTAAACTCCCAATGCGCGTCTTTCATGCGGGAATCGAGACCTACTCGGAGCCGTCTGAAATGGTTCGTCTTTGTGAAGAGGCAGCCTACTGCAACCGCGTTTTTCTTGAGACTTCAAAACATGAAGTGCTGATGGATCGCGATGTGAACCGTGATGTGGTGTTCGCTGAATTGGAGAAATTCTTTAAGTAGTCAGTACTGAGAAAGAAGATCTTTAAGTTTTATTAGATCTGCTTTTCTTGAATGACGATCAATATTCACCGAAGCCCTTTTATCGGTAGTGATATTGAGTTCAAAATACCCCTTATTCTCAAAATGTTTCAAGGCTTCGGGATTCCCGAGGCCTTGTTTATTTCTAAGTCTCGCCATGTTCGGTGAGGCCATGAAGTGCTCAACGGCAATCGCCTGAGCATTTTCCAATTTGTAAGTTCTTTTCCAAAATGTGATGAAGAAGATTCTGTGGGCCACAGTGATTTCAAGTCCTTTTTTCATCAGGACTTTTTCATAGAAGAAGAAGGCCAGCATGATCACGGGTGAGAGAAAGAGAGTCCATTGGACCAGATGGCCCAGGAAGATAAGTGTCGGGTCTTCATAGGTTAAAAGCTTGGCGATAACGGCACGGCTCGCCAACCACATTATCAGAATAACTGACAGGGCAGCGGCCAGGTAACCCCAGAATATCATCGGCAGACCATAGGTCTTAAGGATTAATTTCTGCTCTTTAACGACCGCGCGGTCGCCTTCAGATTGATCATCAGTCACTGGGAAGATGTACATTAGGCCCATTAAACACCCTGAGTTAGTTTAAAAAAATTGTTGTGCCTGACTTTAATCTATTTCACACAAAAGTGGAACTAGGAGAATGTTCTCATATTCCATGCTCAAATAACTTTAAATAAGTTTTATTCCTGTTATACTTTGTGGGATATTTCTTTTGACCCTAAAGTAGAGGAGTAAGTATGAGAGGATTAGTTTTATTATTTCTTGTGACCTTATTGTTGAAGTCTAATTCCCTTTATGCGGCCGCAGCGCCTGAGTCTGTTAAGGCAATGCTTATAGCAATGGGCTCTCTGGAAGAGGACAATGTCCGAATTGAAAAAATGACTAAGACATTGAAAGATTCGATTCAAGAAAATATTAAAAAAACAATGGGGAAAGAGCCTAACGAAAGAGAAAAAGAACTGATTAAGGCCACAATGGCAAGAATTCAGGAAAAGGTCGTAGCCTTTAATAAAGAGACAAATGTTCCAGTAAAGGTTTTTTCTGAAAACTTAACAAAGGAAGAAGTCGAGCTTATTGCAGCTTTTTACAAAGGTGCTGGTGGAAGGGCGATGAAGAAAATGGTTTCTCTACAACCAAAGGTTGCTGAAGAGTCAAAAAAGGCCTACGGCGGAATGGAGAAATTAATTTCAGCAGAACTTAAGCAGCTTTTTTCAAGCATCGGCTCTTTAAATAGAAAATAATTCCAAATGCCCCACGAGTGTGGGGCACTTTATACACAACACATCCTTCTTTTTTTAAGAATTAAAACAGGCAACTAGTCTTCCTTCCTTCATCTCCAACTCAGGAATTTTATCCAGGCAATGGTCAGTTTTTAAGGGGCATCTTGAGGCGAATGCGCACCCTTTTGGAAGATATAGCGCAGAAGGAGCTTCTTTTGCGGACATTTCCGTGTGGGCCTCTGACTTATCTCCGGTGATTTTTGGGGCACTCTCTAAAAGAATTCTTGTGTATGGGTGTTTCGGGTTATGAAAGATTTGATCCCTTGGCCCGTATTCCACAATTCTCCCCAGGTACATGACCAGGATGCGGTCAGAAATATGCTCAACAACCGAAAGGTCGTGGGAGATGAATAAATAAGAAAGTGAGAACTCTTTTTGCAGCTCCATCAAAAGATTTAACACCTGGGCCTGGATGGAGACATCCAGTGCAGAGACTGGCTCGTCGAGGATAAGAACTTTTGGTCTCAACATTAAAGCGCGGGCGATTCCCAGGCGCTGGCGCTGGCCGCCGCTGAAGTGGTGAGGGTAGCGCTCGCCAAACTCCTCGCGAAGTCCGACTTTTTTCATCATGGTGTAAACCAGCTCTTTTATCTCTGCTTCTGATTTATTGCTGTTAATGCGAAGTGGGTCGGCGATGATATCAAAGGCCTTTTTTCTGGGATTCAATGACTGGTAAGGATCCTGAAAAACCATTTGGATTGCCGAGTGAAACTCATGAGGTTCGTATTCACCATAGGACTTACCGGAAAGCATGATGTCTCCGCTGGTTTGTTTTTCCAGTTTCGTCAGCACTTTTGCCAGTGTGCTTTTGCCACAGCCAGATTCTCCGACAATCCCCAATGTTTCATTGGTGGAAAGCTCAAAGTTTATATCTGAGAGGGCCTTTAGCTCTAAAGATTTTTTGAATATTTTTTTGATCTCGAAAATTTTATTTAAGGACTTAACCTCTAAAAGTTTCTGCTCCATTATTTACTTCCCATAAGAGGATGAATGCAGCGGTACTCGCGCAGCTTGGGACCCTCGGTGGTGAGCCCAATATGCCCTTGTTGGCACTCATGGGTCATAAATTCACAGCGCGGGTTGAATTGGCATCCGATCGGTCTTTGATTAAAGGCCGGGACAATTCCAGAAATCGAAGGCAGCGCAGTTTTTGGAATTCTTTTTTGGTTGTCCACCAGCGCTCCCGGGCGGGAAGCCAGCAGGGCGTGGGTATAAGGGTGATGAGGGTGCTTAATCAGCTCTTTGGTTTCTCCCGTCTCTACGATCTCACCAGCGTACATAACCTGCAGTCTCTCGCTGTATTCGCTCACCACTCCAAGGTCGTGGGTGATCAGGATAACCGACATATTATTTTTTTCCTGAAGCATCTTAATCAGATTCAGGATTTGTTTTTGAATCGTCACATCGAGGGCCGTGGTCGGCTCATCGGCGATTAAAAGTTTCGGGTTGGTTGAGATCGCCATGGCGATCATCACTCTCTGGGCCATTCCACCAGAGAGCTCAAAAGGATAAGCTTTTAAGCGGTCCTTCGGCGAAGGAATTCCTACTAAAGATAACAGCTCAATTGCTTTATCTATGGAGTCTTTCTTGGAAAGTTTTAAGTGGGTCTGAATCGTTTCCACCAACTGGTATTGCACCGAGAGAAAAGGATTGAGCGCAGTCATCGGGTCCTGGAAAATCATAGAGACTTCACGACCTCTGATTTTCTGCCATTCCTTTTCCTTAAGATTTAAAAGATCGTGCTGATTAAAAGTCGCCGACTGCGCTTTGACAATCGCACTGTCAGGAAGCAGTCCTAAAAGCGCCATGTTGGTGATACTTTTTCCCGATCCAGATTCTCCAACGATCCCGAGCATCTCACCTTGTTTAAGTGAGAACGAAAGATCGCGAACAGCATGAATAGGAGAAGGAGAGCGGTCAGATTTAAAATGGATATTTAAATTTTTTACAGAGAGTAACATGCTAACTCTGCTTTTTTAAGCGCGGGTCAAGAGCGTCTCTTAGACCATCACCTAAAAGGTTAAAGGATAAAACAACAATAAGAATACACAGGCCTGGAAGAGTGACCATCCAGGGAGAACTCTCAATGTAGCTTCTGGCATCTGAAAGCATAGTTCCCCATTCTGACATCGGGGCCTGCGCTCCCAACCCTAAAAATCCTAAGGCCGCGCAGTTTAAGATCCCATCGCTGAAACCTAAAGTCGCCTGGACAATTAAAGGGGCCATACAGTTAGGGAGGATTTCAATAAACATCAGACGGAAGTTGCCCGCGCCAAAGAGTTTAGCGGCGGCCACATACTGGCGGCTTTTTTCCACCATCACCTGGGCCCTGATAATGCGGACAAAATTTGGGATCGCCACAATACTTACGGCGACGATAGCATTACTGATTCCCGGCCCTAAGACCGCGACAATGACAATCGCAAATAAAATACTTGGCAGTGACATAATGAGGTCAGTGATTCTCATAATGGTTTTATCAATAAGGCCACCGTAGAATCCTGCAATCACCCCAAGAAATGTTCCGATTACGAGTGAGAGGACAACGACAGCAAAGCCAACAGACAATGAGACTTGTGATCCGTAAATTAATCGGCTTAAAAGGTCCCGGCCTAAATCGTCTGTGCCGAAGAAAAAACGAGAAGAGCCACCAGCGACAAAACTTGGAGGAAGGTTTAGCGAGTCGGTATAGATATGTGTGGGGTCGTGGGGAGCAAGAAGCGGAGCGAGCACGGCCACAATCACAGAGAGGATAATGATCACGACCCCAATCATGGAGCCGCGGTTTTTTCTTAATTCAAAAAAGAGTTCTTTTAAAAATACCTTCATCCTAGTTCCTCATCTTTGGGTTTAGGAGAAAATAAATAATGTCGACAATAATGTTGGTCAGGACAATCACGAAAGAAATAATCAGGACACCACCCTGGATAACCGGGTAGTCTCTGGCCGTGATGCTGGAAACAATCCATTTGCCGATTCCAGGCCAGCTGAAAATAGTTTCAGTTAAAATAGCTCCGGTGATAATCGATCCGAATAATAAGGCCAGTGTAGTGATGATAGGGACTAAAGCGTTACGTAGAGCGTGGATATAAATCGTCCTGGTTTTGCTCATACCTTTTGCCCTGGCCGTCCTGATGTAGTCCTCGCCTAAAACTTCCAGCATTGATGACCTGGTCATTCTGGCAATTACGGCCAGGGGGATTGTGCCAAGAGCGATTGAAGGGAGAATGAGATGTCTTAGGGCGCTGATGAAGGGGGCGAAGCCTTCGGCCTTCAGGATTTCAGGTCTCAGCGTATCTATCAGATAAAGACCGCTCATAACCGGGATGTCGTAAGTGAAGTCGATTCTGCCGGAAACCGGAGTGAGGCCGAGTTTTACTGAGAAAAATAAAATGAGAATCAGGCCCCACCAGAAAATGGGCATTGAGTACCCAACTAACGAAGTGCTCATCAGGAAATAGTCAAAGAAACTATTTCTCTTCATGGCGGCGAAAATCCCCAGTGGGATTCCGATAATGGTTGCCCCTAAAAGAGCTACCATTCCCAGTTCCAGGGTCGCGGGAAAACGTTCGATAAATTCATTCCATACCGAGTTGTTGGAGATGATAGATGTTCCGATATCTCCTCTGAAAATACTTTTTAGATAAATCCAGAACTGTTGGGTGATAGGAAGGTCAAGCCCCAGGGCCTTTTTCATTTCCAGATAGCGGGCCGGGTCTGCGCCTCTTTCTCCAATCAGGTTTAAAACCGGGTCTCCGGGGATAAGCCTGATCAGGAAAAAGCACACTAAACTGATCCCGAACAGAGTCGGGATCAGGTCCAGTAATTTTTTAGCGATGTATTTCATTCTTAATTATTCAACAATAATATCGGCCAGGTAGTCTTGCCCTAATGGGTCCAGTTTGTAGCCTTTAATATTTTTTGCCATTGCTTTAAATGTTTTTGAGTGAGCGATATTTACAACCGGTGCCTCATCGTGAGCGATGACTTGCGCTTGCATGTAAAGTTTCGTTCTCGCTTTCATGTCTGAAGTTGTTTTTGCATCTGTGATGAGCTTGTTGAATTTCTCATTACACCAACGAGGGTAATTGCTTCCAGCTTTAACACTCGCGCATCCAAGCAGAACGTTGAAGAAGTTATCCGGGTCCCCGTTGTCCCCAGTCCATCCGAATTGAATCAGAGTGTGCAGTCCTGTTTTTGATTTCTCCAGGTAAGTTGGCCAGTCGTAAGAGACTAGCTTAACTTTAATCCCGATTTTCGCCAGGTCCGCCTGCATTAGCTCACCCATTTTTTTCCCGTTCGGGTTATATGGGCGCGCCACAGGAAGAGTCCACATTTCAGTCTCGAATCCGTTTGGGTAGCCCGCTTTTTTCAGTAGAGCTTTGGCCTTTTCCACATTGTATTCGTAGTCAGCAACCGAGTTGTTGTATGACCAGATTGTTGGAGGAATCAGGTTTTTGGCCGGGCTGGCGTTGTTCATGTAGATTGCGGCGATATAGGTTTTTTTATCAAGTGCATGTGAGATCGCCTGTCTGACAAGGATGTTGTCGAAAGGTTTTTTTGTCACGTTCATCGCTAAGAATCCGATGTTAAGACCAGCGTCTTCAAGTACGTTTAGTTTCGGGTTCTTTTTCATTTCAGCGATATCAGCTGGGGCCGGGTCAGTCGCGAACTGGCATTCACCTGTTTTAAGTTTTTGCGTGCGAACGTTGGCGTCTGGAGTGATGGCGAAGATAAGTTTATCAACATTTCCTTTTTTACCCCAGAAAGCTTTGTGGGCTTCGTAGCGGATAACACTGTCTTTTTGATAAGAGACAAAAGCGTATGGTCCGGTTCCGATCGGGAAATTGTCGATGTCGTTTTTCTTATTAGCAGCGGCCAGTTTGTCAGCATATTCTTTTGAAAGAATACTCATAAAACTCATCGCCATGTTCGCCAGGAATGTTGAGTCCGGGTTGGCAAGGGTGACCTGAACCTTATACGGGTCGATGGCCTTTACATCAGTGATCAGAGACCCCATCTCCATTCCATCGAAGTACTCATATTTTCCGCCGCCAACGCTGTGGTACGGGTGGGTTTTTGTACGCTGTTTTTCAATAGAGAAGATCACGTCGTCCGCGTTCATGTCGCGGGTTGGAGTGAAGTATTTTGTTGTGTGGAACTTCACACCTTTTCTCAGGTTGAAAGTCACCACTTTTTTATCTTTCGAGATTTCCCAAGATGCCGCTAGACCTGGGACGATTTTTGTCGCTCCCGGTTCGAATTCCACCAGGCGGTTGTACACGTTGGCGGATGAAGCGGTAATTGATGTCCCATCTGTGACTAATTGTGGATTAAATGAGCTTGGTGAGCCTTCAGAGCAAAAAACAAAGTTCTTTGCTTGGACTTCAGGGGCAAAGATGGATAGGGCCGATAATAGCAAAAGTGTTTTCACAATTTCCTCTTGGTTTGAGTTAGTGCTGTTAAATCATAAACTTGTTTAATTGTTTAATATCAGGACCCTTATGACAACTTTTTTAGTCGGTTTTTGGCCAATTTTTTAATGCGTTTATTTCAATTTAGGAGATAATACCTTGTAAGCAGGGAGTTACGTTCCTTGATAATGAATGATGTTAGGATTCATACCTGATGAGTGTTTTGTCTTATACAAGCCTTGCTAAAAAAATGACCTTCGCAGCAGTCGCTATGATGGCCAGTTCGATCATCCTCATCACCACTGTCGTTTATTTAACTGTCATCTCCTT
>JBEIPI010000110.1:0-9057 GCA_040377165.1 Bacteriovorax sp. | reverse complement strand
GATTTTCATACGAAGTTGGTTGATGAAGATAACAGTACAGTTTGAACGAGAGATTGATCCCGTAAGTTTTCTTAGAGCTTGAGACATAAGTCTTGCTTGAAGACCCATGTGTGAATCACCCATTTCACCTTCAAGTTCTGCTTTCGGAGTAAGAGCAGCAACTGAGTCAACGATAAGAAGGTTAACAGCGCCTGAACGAACAAGCATGTCTGCGATCTCTAGAGCTTGTTCCCCTGAGTCCGGCTGAGAGATAAGTGTATTTGGAATATCTACGCCAAGTTTAGCAGCGTAAGAAGTATCAAGAGCGTGTTCAGCATCAACGAATGCTACTGTCCCGCCTTGTTTTTGGCATTCAGCCGCAATGTGAAGAGTAAGAGTTGTTTTACCAGATGATTCCGGCCCGTAGATTTCAATGATTCTTCCTTGAGGAATACCACCAACACCAAGAGCAAGGTCTAGACTTAAACATCCAGTCGGGATGACTGCTAATTTCTCAGCAGCAGTTTTGTTGTCTAGTTTCATGATCGCGCCTTTTCCGAATTGTTTTTCAATTGCAGATAGAGCTAGATCAAGTGCTTTCAATTTTTCTGGCGATGGAGCAGCAGATGTTTTCTGTAGTGACATTATTCCTCCGAAGGATCTTTGTATGTGTGTGCTATAAACGCTAACACTCTTGTGGTTATTAGATAACTTAAAACTTATGCAAATCCGTCAACTTATAAAAGAATCAAAGGCTTGTAATTATTAGACTTAATAGGTCAAAACATCACAAATTGACGGGGCGGATATCAATTCTTTTCTTACTTAAAGTTTGTGCGTAAAATATGCGCAAGTCAAGCGTAATTTTAGCGTAAGTTAGAATAAATTTAAAAAAGACCCAAAGAAGTAATTAATCACCAAGTAGACTACTCCGGCATAGAGACCGCTGACCAGGTCATCTACAATGGTTCCTGCTCCGTGATGCACTTTTTTGTCGAAGTAAGAGGCGGGCCAGACTTTCACGATATCAAAAGCGCGAAAGAGAACAAATAAAAGCATTAAATGAGAAATGTTATGGTGTTGAATAAATAACCACGCGGTCATCATGCCGAGAACTTCGTCGATCACGATAAATTGCGGGTCGTGAAGATCGTATTTTTTCTGCACACTGTCTGCAACAAAAGATGAAATCAAGGTCACGATGATAATGAAAGGAATGAAGAAGATATAAGGAGGATTAAATTTTCCTAAAGCGTAAAGAAATGGAAGCGTAGCAAGAGTTCCCCATGTGCCAGGGGCCTTGGGCAAAAATCCCACTCCAAAAAAGGAAAGGAAAAGAATATCTGGTCTTGTTCGTTCTGGTCGATTAGCATCATTCATTACATAATAGTGTAGCCCGATTAATGGATTCTAAAAAGGCTTAAATGGAAAGACCGAGTTACTTACAAAAATATATGTTCGATTGGGAGATCTTCGACGTCGTTGTCGGTGGAAGATCTGCACTTGATACAAAAAACTTCCTGGGACCGATGTCGTCTCATGAGCAAGTCAATCAATTCTTAAAAGGCTACGGTCTTGATCCCAACGATCATGTGGCCAAGTCAGAACTCTTTGGAAATTTCCAGGAGGCCATGCAGTTTATCAGAAGGTACTTCCTGAGAGAGGGGAATCCGGACGGACTTGATATTAAAGTTCCAAATTCGCTTTTGATGATCTCGGATATTAGTCAGCTCTTTTTAATGGCGACCGATGATAATGTTGTCAAAAAAGAGGATAAGCTCTGGGCGGAAGTTGTCTTGAAAGTTATGCATACAATCATGCACGCGGATAAAGACCTTCGTTCAAATTATTTCAATATTGTTCAAACTCAGATCTTTGACCGTTTTTATAAATATGTTTTTAGAAGCGATGACAATAAACTCTTTATTGGTGTTAAAGGCACGGATGACAAAGTTCCTCTGGTTGACTTTGAAACTAAATCAAAAAAGACCCGCGAGAGTGTCATTATTAAACTTCTGCATAAAGCTGAGAACGTGGCAGAGGAGCTTTTTGACCGAGTCGGTGTTCGTTTCATCACCCACACCAGGTTTGATACACTGAGGTTGATTCGATTCCTCCTGGAAAAGAATATTGTTATTCCTCACAACAACAAACCAAGCCGTGCCGTAAATACAATGATCGATATGGCGAAGTTTAAAGAGGCCCACCAGACACTGCTTAAGATGGCGATCAGGAATAATCTTTCTGAAGAGCGCTTTTTATCTGCGATGGAAAGGGCCGCAGCTGAGGCGCAGATCGTGCCTTCGGAAAGTGAGCGCAACAAACACACATCAAAAGCTTACCAGTCTATTCAGTTTACTTGTCGTCAGCTGATTGAATACAAAAACCCTTTTCTTCAAGAGTTCAATGAGCTGAGACGAATTGCCAAGAATTCCAACCCGGAAGAAAACGAACTGGCCCGCAGGGTTTTGAATATGGATATTTCTCTGGTCGCCAGAGATATTCGATTCTTTTACCCTTATGAAATCCAGGTAGTTGATCAGGAAGCCTTCAAAGAGAACTCGCAAGGGGATGCCTCTCACCAGGAATACAAGCGTCAGCAGGTGAGATCGGCGATGAAGCGCGTTTTTAAATCCATCATCGAATACAAACAAATCGAAATTTAATTCTTCAGTGCTTTTTTTATGAACTGATTGATCCGGTGGTTAAGCAAATCCGGAAAGTCCACTTGTGGAACATGGGATCCATCCTTCACAATATATAGTGAGCTGTTAGGCAGATGTTTGGTCAGGATCTGTTGAAGATAATTTGGGATAATCTTGTCTTTATCTCCACCGATAACCAGTGTCGGGGTCTTGATTGATTCAAGATGGTTGATAACGTCGTGATCGTGCATCAGTTTTAAAAGATGGAAAAAAAGATTTTCAGGAAGCTCGCTGATTTTTTTCATGTAGAGCTGAACAAATTCCATTTCCACTTGTTTCTTGTTGAATCCGCCGTCAAAGATAGCGTACTGGGCGATTGGGTTTTTATACGAGTGTTTCCAGAAGGCCTTATAAAGTTCAGGATATTTTTTAGTAAAGGTTTCGATGTATGGCATAGTGATGTCGACGATATTGGAATCGAACATAATATCCTGCGGGGGAACAACTGTACCTGAAATTAAAACCTGGGCCCCAACATCTTCGGGGTAGCGGCGGGCGTGCTCAAGACAGATGTTCACTCCCATGCTGTGACCAATGAAGACCGTTTTTTTGATCTTTAATTCTACCAGAAGCTCATGTAGGTCTTTTGCGATATTGGGAAAGTTACAGCTTTCAATATCGCCATCCTGAGATGAGGCAAAATGAAAGCGGTAATCGTGAAGCAGGATTTGAAATCCTTGCTCTTCAAAATAAGGGATCTGGTATTTAAAGTGGTAGTTGCTGCAGAGAAGACCGTAAATCATCACAACAACTGGTTTTTTTGGGTCCAGGTCGGCCGGAGCCACGTTCAGGTTGTAAAAGAGCCTGATGCCATCGCTGGTGTAGAAATAATTAGGATGATTTTTTTTAAACATTCTGACCTTTTTCTTCGAGTTCTATCAAGACTTCTTCGATGAAGTTAAGGGCAAAACGCAATTCAGAAGCATTCTGCTCGAAATTTTTGAAGGCCTCGCTGAGGTCAGTTTGGTCCTCGGTTTTTTTGAATGCGAGAATCTTGATTTTGTTTTCGCCGAAAGCGATGACATCATTAGGTCTGATTTTCAGAGCGCCGCTGATTTTTTTTCCATTCACGAAAAAATACGGTTGCCTGATCAGGCTTTTAACCATGAGGTTGGTTCCGGAATTGTCTTCGACAATCTTGAGCATCATGTATTTCAAAGGTAGTTCTTTGTCCTTGAAGATAAGGTCATTTTTTTTAGAGCGTCCCAAGTGGATGTGATTGAACTCAAACTCGTAAAGTCCGACGGCCAGTGAATCGCTAGATGAAAGAATTTCCAGATGGATCATAGCTTTTAAGTATAACAAAGATTGGTGTTTTTTTATGCAGGGAAATTGCAGGCAACCTTAGAAAAAGAGTCAACTTTTAAACGGTGGTGAAGATGCGCGAATCCTGTGAGAATTTCTCCAGGAGTTTTTCGATGTCCGGGTCCTGCGCGCGGATCAAAGCAAAAGCGTCTTCGCGGGCCTGGTAGAGAATATCGGCGTGAAGAACGATGTTGGCGAGGCGTTTCTGGGCCTGGCTTCCTGATTGGTCAGTCCCAAAGAGATCACCTTCTCCGCGGAGTTTTAAATCTTCTTCAGCGATTTTAAATCCATCGGTGCTGCCTTCGATGACTTTGAGTCTTTCCATGCTTAAGGCGGAAATTTTTTTGTCGTTTACCAGAAAACAAAAACCGGGTTTTTCACCGCGGCCCACGCGTCCCCTTAACTGGTGAAGTGAGGAGAGTCCGAAGCGCTCGGGGTTAATAATTGCCATGACCGTGGCGTTTAGAACGTTGATACCGACTTCAATTACGCTGGTGGAGACGAGAATATCGATTTTGTGTGCTTTAAAATCAGTGAACATGGCCGCTTTTTCATCGGCCTTCATCTGACCGTGCAGCCCTTCCACCCGGTGTTTTGGGAAGTATTTCTTAAAACGCTCCAGAGTATCGATGAGGTTGTGGAAATCTTGTTCTGCACTTTCATTAATAGCGGGAACAACGACATAAATCTGCTCATCAAGAGAAAGGCGCGTGTTGATAAAGTTTAAAAACTGCTGATAAGTCTCTTCTGTAACGATCCTGGTTTTGTGTCCTTTTCTTCCACCTGGCATCGTCTTGATGGAGGAAATATCCAGGTCGCCGTATTGGGTGAGGCTCAAAGAGCGGGGAATAGGAGTCGCTGACATGATCAGGCAGTGAGTTCCCTGGCCTTTACTCGTCAGCTTGATTCTTTGGTCAACACCAAACTTGTGTTGCTCATCTATAATCGCCAGGCCTAATTCCTTGAACTGAATGGTTTCCTGAATAAGTGAATGTGTTCCAATGACAAATTCAATTTCACCACTCAATAAATCTGCCTGGATTTGTTTTTTCTCTTTAGCGGGAGTGGAGCCAAGGATAAGCTTGAATTTGACAGTGTCGTCCCCAAATAGCTCACGGGCGCTTGAGTAGTGCTGCATGGCCAGGGCCTCTGTCGGACACATTAAGGCGACCTGAGCGCCGTTTTCGATGATGATCATGGCCGCGATCATCGCCACGGTTGTTTTGCCGCATCCGACGTCACCTTGAACCAGTCTCATCATCGGGTGCTCGCTGACAAAATCCTTTCTGATATCGTTTAATGTTCTTTTTTGATCTTCTGTCAGCTCATAAGGGTAGAGGCTGGCAAATGATTTATAAGTTTGGTCATTGACCTCATATTTTTTCGCTTTAGGTTTTTTGAAATACTTTCTTCTTAGATAAATTTTCAGCTGATCTTCAAAGAACTCCTCGTAAATGAGGCGGTCTTCCGCTTTTTTCTCCAGCTCAGGAGTGGGTTTTATTTTGGCGTGAATCACTTTAAAAGAATCGGCCAGTGAGAGAAAATTGTTCTTTGCGATCAGGCCCTTGGGAAGAGTCTCGGGAATATTATCCCAAAGAGACTGCGGGATTTTATCAATGAATTTTTTAATCTGCACACCGGCCACAGTGTTGACTGTCGGGTACTGGATTTTCAGTTCATTGGAAACCGTTACAAATGGTGAAGGGTCATCGGGAGTTTCAAGTTGGAAAAAATCCGGATTGGTAAACTGGTTTTGCCCGTTAAAAACAGAGGCTTCGCCCATGAACTCGATGTAAGTGCATTTTGAAATTTTACTAGTGATGGAGCCGTATGAGTTAAACCATTTTAAGGTCAGAATTTTCTCGGATAAAAGATCCTGAACATGCACCATAATGTTGTAGAGGAGAGCTCGCCCTTTTCCGCGTGCCCTGAAGTTTGGTTTGGCCTGGACATTGAGGATCTTGGCCCTGCCGATAAAAATGCGGCCCTCTTCAATGTAATCAAAACTTCTTAGTGGTGGGAGTTCAACAACTCTTAACGGGAAAACCCAGAGGAAGTCCGCGACTTCGGTAATGCCTGCGAGCTCCAGTTTTTCATAGGATTTCTTTGAAGCCTTCCCCAGCATGTCCTCAAGAGACGAAGACCATGACAGGGGAGCTTTTTTTGATTTTTTCTCAGTCGACGAATTCAAAGGATTCGATCTCGTATTCAATGTCACCCTTTGGAGCTTTTACAACAACTGTGTCGCCCTCTTCTTTTCCGATCAGGGCCTTTCCAAGAGGACTGTTGTATGAAATTTTATTGTCGCGGATATCTGATTCATCTTCGCCGACAATTTTGTAAGTAATGTTTACATTCTTGCTGATGTCTAAAAGAGAGACTGTCGCACCAAAAACCACTTTAGTGCTTTTGATTTTTGCGACTTCAACCACGCGTGAGCGCGCCAGGATTCCCTGAAGCTGGGCGATTCTTCCTTCGACGATGCCTTGTTTTTCTTTGGCGGCATGGTATTCGGCATTTTCTTTTAAGTCCCCAAGTTCGCGCGCTTCAGCGATCGCAACTTTAAGGTCCTCGCGTTCAACTTTCACCAGGTGATTTAATTCAGCTTCAAGTTTAGTTTTACCAGCTAATGTGATTGGCAATTCGTCCATTGGTACAATTCCTATTTTTTAAAAAGTGAAGCTGCTGTATCTAGTAAATCTTCTTTAGAGGCCCCAGCAAGTGAGCCGTCTGAGAGGTTAAAGTAATCACAAAAATTCGCCTTTTCTTTGTCGACTATCCGGTCGGCGTTAGACTCTCGGCATTCATTGTAAACTTTAGGGTCGTAGAAAGTACACATTCTACAACAATGCAGGCTTGTAGAGCAATAGGGGCATTCCTCAGTTCTCACAATCTTGAAAGCGCCGAGGATGGGAATCGTTTTATGGCAATGATAGCAGGTGATGTTCTTCATTTACTTAAACCTTAAAATGTCCATTGCTGCACAAGACCCAGCTTGATATTGGAAAAATTAATCTGACTCTGTGTTCCTTCAGGGTTGAAGAAAATTTTTGGCAGGTTGCGTTTGTTATATTCTTCAATCGCACGGTTAAGATTGGACTCATTGGTGACTTCCAATGTTCTGGCGATCAGGAAGTTTACTAAAATCGTCGCAGTTCCCGAAATAATGTAAAGTCTTCTATCTTCGGAATCAGAGTTGAAAAAGCCATAGAGTAAAAGTCCTGTTCCTGCAGTCCCAAGAACTGCAGAGGGCCATTTAATGGTCGAATTTTTTTGATAAGTGTTCAGGTATTCCAGGGCGATCGGGTCTTTTTCAAGATGGTAGCGAAGGCCCTCACCTTTTTCAGACGTATTGGCGTCAACCAGCACTTCCTGGTAATTGATAATAGCGATGCGGCTGCAGGTCTCCACAGCAGAAACTTTAAATGAACAAAAAATAAGTGCGAAAACTAAAAAAATACGCAAAATCACCTCAAATGTTGTCTTTTCGATTATAATATAGGGACATCTCATTCAAAAGGTTTTTTCATGGATTTGATTAAAGCTGGTATTGGTCTTTCAAAAACGATCAGAAACGTCGGACGCCTTCAAGAAATTGTAATGGTATTTGCCCGCCATGGGTTTGATGAATTTATTACAAAAAATACTACCAATAAAATACCAAATTTTGTTTTACCAAAATCCAAAAAGAAAATTACCGAAGAGTTGGCCAATAAATCGGAAAAAGACTGGAATCAGGTTGTTGGTTTTAGGTTGAGAAAGTGTTTTGAGGAGCTAGGGCCTGCATTTATTAAGTTTGGCCAGCTTTTAAGCTCACGCGATGATCTTTTTCATCCTTCTTTTCTTGAAGAAATGAGGATGCTCCGAGATAAAGTCAAACCCGTCGGATTTGAAGATGTCAGACCATCGATAGAAAAGGCAATTGGCAAAAGAGTAGAGGATGCATTTGCCTCTTTTCAAAAAGAGGCAATAGGGACAGCGTCTATTGGCGTGGTTTTTAAGGCGGTCTTACACGACGGTGTACCAGTCGTTATTAAAGTGAGAAGGCCCGGAATAGAAAAAGAAATAGAAACTGATTTTTCTATATTGATGTTTTTGGCCAATCAAGCAGAAAGAGTTAGCAAAGAATTGAAATACCTAGGTATTTCTAGGATCGTTAACGACTTTGCTTTAACGTTACACCGTGAATTGAATTTTAATGTCGAAGCACTCAACTGTGAGAGATTGAAAAAAAATATTCAAAAGCACGATGACCAAAATATTTATTATATTCCCAAAGTTTTTAAAGAGTACTCTTCTGAAGATGTATTAGTCATTGAAGAGCTGCGCGGAATTCCTTTTAGTGACAGTGACTCGATACTTGCAAAAAAAGCAGAAATTATTCCAAAAATGGAATATGGAGTTCGACTTTTTTTAAAAACATTTTTAAAAGATGGATTTTTTCATGCCGATTTACACGGTGGGAATTTCTTCTATCTTCATGATGGTAAAATTGGCTTGATAGACTTTGGTTTAATGGGAAATTTAAGCAAAAGTGGCCGCCATCATTTTATTGCGATCATTTATTCTATCCTTTCATACAACTATGAAAATTTAGTTTATGAATTCCTAGATGTTGCTGAATATGACTCCATTCCAGATACTGATGCTTTAATCCGCGATGTTCGTGAATCTCTTAGCCCCTTTGTTGGTTTGTCAGTTAAGCAAACGAATTTTTCAGACCTATTGGCCGTTGTTCTTGGAACATTAAAAAAGCATCAGATATATTTACCTCGCGAATGGTACATAATATTTAGAGCGCTGATTACTTTAGATGGAGTTGGAAAACAACTTGGAATTGACCTAAATATTTTTGGAATTCTTGAAGACGATATTGAAGAGATTATTGAGAGCACTTTTAGTAAAGATGAATTGATGGAGGAGGCTGCATGGGCTGCTCGCGATTTGACTTCTACTATGCGTGTCCTGCCTCGGCATATTAAATGGTTTTTGCGCGACTTTGCCCGCAAGGGTTATGCAATAGAAGTGAGAAATACCGGTTACGAAAGAGAGCTCGGAGCTGCCGTCG